>CAURJV010000021.1:0-70053 GCA_963524945.1 uncultured Clostridium sp. | reverse complement strand
CTACTTCACCAAGTAATTCAGCGAATTTAGAAGCATGTTCTGCTTCTTCAAATGCAATTCTCTTATAAGCTTCTGCAACTTCTGGATATCCTTCTCTATCAGCTTGTCTTGACATAGCTAAGTACATTCCAACTTCTGTACATTCTCCAACAAAGTTTGCTTGTAATCCATCAATTACTTCTTTATCAACACCTTTAGCAACTCCGATTACATGTTCATCTGCAAAAGCTAATTCTCCGCTTTGCTCAACAAATTTTTCTGCTCCTACTCCACACACTGGACATTTTTCTGGAGCCTTTTCTCCTTCATAAATATAACCACACACTGTACAAACGAATTTTTTCATAATCTCTTCCTCCTAAAATTTCAATTTATTTTTTATTTATATCATTTAATTTTTATCTTTTGTTTTCTACATTTGTTATTATATAATAATAATTATCCGTTGTAAAGAGTTTTTTTATAAATATTTCAAGTTTTCCATGAAATACTTATTGTTTACTGACCAACTCCTATTAATCCTCTTTTAGCCACGATAACATTATACTGGACTTTATAACAAAAAATTCCTATAAATTGAATTTAAATTTATTCCAAATATTTCTGATATAATAAATAAAAAAAGATTCCTAATTAAGCATCTCACTAATATTTTTTATAAAAAATTAATCCTAATTAGCTCTTATATTATTAGAATTGTGAATTTAACCTTATTATTACTACAAATATATCCTATGAGCAATATACTATCGTACAAATGTTAATATTATCTGAAAATTTTATTATGTATGTATGAACTTTATTGTTTATATGGTTAAATTTACTGTATAATTGATTTATATTTAATTTTATGAGGAGTGTTTTTTATTGTTTGGATATGTTACTCCATTAAAAGCAGAAATGAAAGTAAAGGATTTTGCTAGATTTAAATGTTATTACTGCGGATTATGTTGCCATATAAAAAAAGAATTTGGTAATATACCAAGGATGTCTTTAAATTATGATATGACTTTTTTAGGTTTACTATTAGATGCATTAAATCCAGAAGAATTAGAAATTTCTCATTACAGGTGTTCACTTCATCCTACTGAAAAAAAAATAGTAATAGCTAATAATAAAGCGTTATCTTATGCATCTGCTATGAATATATCCCTATTTTATTATAAACTGTTAGATGATGCTCATGATGATAAAAATTATAAAAGTAAATTTTTATCACTTCTATTATTCCCTTATAAAAGAAAATTTCCTAATTCAATAATTAAAATTAACAACAATATAATGGAATGCTTAAATAAGCTTTCTACTTTAGAAAATAATAAATCATTTAATTCTATAGATGAGATATGTGATCCATTTAGCGATCTAGTTGGAGTAATTTTACGTGATTATCCTTATAAATTAATCGATGATGGATTGGATTTGCGAAATACTTTATATAAATTAGGATATTCAATAGGAAAATGGATTTATCTCATAGATGCCTTAGATGATTTGAAATCTGATATGGAAAATAAAAAATTTAATCCAATAAATTTCTTGTATAACAAAAATTCTTTAACATACGATAAATTTATAGAATCCATAAAGCCTAAAATAGAATTTACAATTTTAAATTGTGGATATAGTTGTAAAGAAAATTTAGAAAAATTAAACCTAAAAAGAAATGAGGATATATTATATAATATAATTGAATTAGGTTTAATGGATAAATATATAAACATAATTAAAAATCCAGAAAATACAAATGAGACTAGAAGGAGAGATTTATAATGAATCCATATGAAATATTAGGTGTAAAGCCAGGTGCAAGCCAAGATGAAATAAAAAGTGCTTACAGAAAACTTATTAAACAATACCATCCTGATCAGTACGGTGATAATCCGTTAAAAAATTTAGCACAAGAAAAAATGATTGAAATTAACGAAGCTTATGAGGCTCTAACAAAAAATCCTGGAAATAGTAGTTACAATTCCAGTAATACATCTAATTATAGCAATGCTTCAAATAGTTCGTATGATTTTCAAGAAATAAGGAGACTTATTCAATCTGGAAATTATGCAGCCGCTGAAAGTCGTTTAAATTCTATAAATAACAAATCTGCTGAATGGCATTATTTATACGGTGCAATAATGCTTAACAAAGGCTGGTTTGATTCAGCACTTGATCATATGACTACGGCCGTTAATATGGATCCAAATAATTTTGAATATAGGCAAGGTTTAAATTCTTTAAGACAAAGAGGCAATACTTTCTCAAACCCTTACTATAGAACCACAAATACTAATAATGCTGATATGTGTAATTGCTGTATAAATCTTTGGTGTCTTGATTCTTTATGCGAATGTGCTGGCGGAGATTTAATTAGTTGCTGTTAATATGAATATACTTATACCTAATGCTTTTATTTAGAACATATATAAGTTGCATTTATTTAGTGAGGTGAATATTTTATGAAAGCAAAATATATAGCTGAAGACGGAATAACTATAGCATTAATATTAATAATACTTTACGCTGCTTCTATACTGCCAATAAGCACTTTAACAATATTGACATTAGCTTCTTGCTTAATCCCTATATCAATAATAAGAACTTCAATAAAAAATACTATCTTGGTTTATGCTGGATCAAGTATTCTTAGCTTATTTTTGGTTCCAACTAATATTGCTATTTATTATGTATCATTTTTTGGAGTTTATGGTATAGTAAAATATTTTTCAGAAAAGATCAGAAATATTCCATTAGAATTGTTTTTTAAATTAGTTGCATTTAATGTTTTACTTTCAGCAATTTATTTTATTTTCGCTAATTTTTTAGGCAATCTTACTATTAACTATCCTTTGTATATGATGTGGATTGCTGGTCAAATTGTATTTTTGATTTACGACTACGCATTGACTATTATAATAAGTTTCTATTTGAAACGAATACATACTAATCTATAGATGAACTAAGGGTATAAGAAACAAATCATATTTATTTCTTATACCCTTAATATATTGGCATATATTTTTTAATGTCATCAATTTAACTAATATCATCTCTATTACTTTCATGATTAATTAATTTATATTTCAGCTATTTTATAATTACCTAAACTTTTTATTATTACTCATATATTTCTATATTTCATAATCAAGTTATTTAGAAATTCTACTGTTCTTATAGGTGCTTTTCCTATAGAAGTTTCCCCTGCCAAAAGAAATCCAGTAGCTCCAATTTTTATAAAGTTATATATACTCTCCACTTCTGAAATCGATGGCATCTTTCCGTTTTTCATACTATTAAATATATGTGTGGCTATAATTATATCCTTATATTTCTCTTTTACAACTTCCTTTATTATTCTTTCTTCATAAATAGGAGTATCTTCTATAGATGTTTCTGGAATTAAATCACCTCTGCCTATCACAATTCCATCTGCTTCACTCAAAATACTTTTTATATTATTAACTCCATTTAATGTTTCTATTTTAGCCCAAATTCTAGGCTTAAATTGATTTGATCTACTGTTATCTAGAAATAATTTAACATCCTCAATATCTCTCTTATCCTCAACAAACGATTGACATATTATATCTACTTTATTGTTAATTCCCCACTCTATTGCATCCTTGTCATTTTCATTTAGTGGTAAATCTTTTCTTTCAAGATTCTTTATATTGCACCCTTTCCATTTTCTAATGATTCCTCCACGAATTGTAATTGCCTTTATCAATCCATCCACTTTATCTATGATATCAAAAGTCATCGTATTGTCTTTTATTCCTATTTGTTTATAATCTTTTTCATTTAGGATTTTATTTTTTATATTTAATGGGATAATTTTATTTTTACTTCCACTCTTTACCACTTCACTATATTTGTCTTCTCCGCAGAAGTAAATCACTTCTCCGTTATAAACTTTAAATATATATTGGAATTTACCAGAAACCCTAACCTTAGTTCCTGAAAGATCTAGTATTACTTGGATATCACTCTTTATATCTTTCGCCATTTTTAAAAATTCTAAAAACTCCTCTGCGCTTCCGTGTATAAAGTTAAATCGCAAAGCATTTACTCCACTCTCTATTATACCTTTAAGTATAGCCCTATCCTTTACATTAGGCCCTACAGTTCCTATTATATACATAAACCTATCTCCCAAATTATCTCTACTGTTTATTCATATTATAGAATCTTCTTAATTATCACTTATTGACTCAATTGAAAAGTTCTAAAAAATAACGAAAAGAATAAATTTAATAGTATATAACGTATTTTTAGGAGGTATACTTTTGAAAAAATTAACTTTTGCTTTCACAATTTTATTTTTCTGTTTAACTTTGAGCAGTTGTGCTCTTCAAAGTCCTAAATACATAAACTTTTCAGTAAAACCAAGCAATCATTATTATATTGATGAAATTAAATCTAAGATCTTAAATAATCAGAGCTTTACACTTTATGTATTTGATACTAATCTATATAAGGAAATAGAGGTTCCAAGTGAAGAAAATCCTATAATTGAAGATTTTGTTTCAGCCTTAACAACTGCTAACTATTCTGATGAATTAATTGATACAAAGGAACCTTTCAGAATAAAAATACTTTTTGAGGACAACAGCCAATATTTGCTCAAAATTTTTAATGAGTCAACTATATCAGTTTCACCATGGGATGGAAATTATAAGGAAGATATTATATCAATTAAAGATTTACCGCTAAGATACAATCCATTCGATTTTTGCAATCATATAGCTAATAAACCTTTATCAAAATAGATATTTTATAAACAAATTAAAAACAATATTTTAATTTATATACACATAAGTTAGAAAATGTGAATATTAACTTATGTTATAAATATACGTTACTAAGTTTTATTTTAGTGTACTTATATCAACATGTTATGATATGATTATATTATTAAAATTTGCATAAAATATTTTTATATTTTTCCAAGATAATCTACAATAAATTAGATAAATTTATTATTATAAACCTTAAATCAAATTGGAGGTTAAATTATATGCTTAAAGTGGACTTTCACGTTCATACATCTTCTTCAGATGGAACATTATCCCCTAAGGAAGTGGTTAAAAGAGCTCATGAGAATAATGTTAGGTACTTAGCTATAACAGATCATGATACCTTAAGTGGCTTAGATGAAGCTATTGAAGAAAGCTTTAAATATGATATTAGACTAATTCCTGGAATTGAATTATCAACTCAACACAATAATGAAAGTGTACATCTTTTAGGATTTTTTAGAGATAATAACTTTAAAAATGATGATCTTATGAGAGAATTAACCAATATTAAGGATCATAGAATAATGAGAGCTAAGCTTATGATTGGTAAGCTTAAAGATGAATTTAATATAGAAGTTAGTTTTGAAAAAATTCTAAAAGAAGCTAATGATACTATTGCAAGACCTCATATTGCTAGAGAAATAGTTAATTGCGGATATCCTTATAATCTCGAAGAAATTTTCAACAAATTTATTGGTAAAGGTTGTAAAGCATATGTCCCAACCTTAAAACTTTCTACTAGTGACGGATTGAAATTGCTAAAACAATACAATGCTCTTGTATTTTTAGCTCACCCTAAATTAATAAATAATTCTAATGTTGATGAATTATTGCTAATGAATTTTGATGGGATTGAATCAATTTATTTTCAAAATACGCAAGATGAAACTTCCAGATTCTTATCTTTGGCAGATAAAAATAATTTATTAGTTTCTTGTGGTTCCGATTTTCACGGTGATTTAAAATCAGATGATCGTCATGGGGACATTGGCTGTATGCAATTACCTAATGGCTATTTATCGAAATTTCTATCCGCTTTAGATTTACCGCTATTATAATATTAGGTGATTAAATCAATCATCAACAAAAAAGATATTATCAGTTCTTAAACTTGATAATATCTTTTTTCTTAATGTATTAAGCTTCTATTAAAAAAGCTTTATATCCCTTCATTGTTTCAAATATATCAACTTTGCTTGCAACTTCCCAAGGTGCATGCATATTATGAAGCGCAACTCCACAATCTATTACTTCCATATTGTATTGAGCCAATATATATGCAATTGTTCCACCGCCACCTGCATCAACTTTTCCAAGCTCTGCAGTTTGAATTGAAACATTATGCTTTTCCATTATACGTCTAAGTTCTGCCATATATTCAGCACTAGCATCATTAGAACCTGATTTTCCTCTAGCTCCAGTATATTTATTAAATACCATACCTTTTCCAAAAAATGCTGAATTCTTCTTTTCCATTACTGATGGGTAGTTAGGGTCAAAAGCTGCACTAACATCAGATGATAGCATTTTTGAATTAGTAAGACATCTTCTTAATTTAAGATCTGAATATCCATTAATTCTATCAATAATTTCGGCAACTATATTTTCAAAAAATCTTGATTGCATTCCTGTTGCTCCAATACTACCAACTTCTTCTTTGTCAACTAATAGACAGCAGCAAGTTTTATCGGGGTTTTTTATTTCAAACATAGCCATTAGTGAAGTATATGAGCATACTCTATCATCATGCCCGTAAGCCATAACCATACTTCTATCTAAACCATAATCTCTAGCCTTTCCAGCTGGTACAATCTCAATTTCAGCAGATAAAAAGTCTTCTTCTTCAAAATCATATTTTTCTTTTAGTAACTTTAAAATATTTCCCTTAACTGCATCCTTTTTACTTCCCTTTAAAGGCATACTTCCAACTAATACGTTAAGATCTTCACCTTCTACTACTTTGTCAGCCTTTTTACCCATTTGCTCTCCTGCTAAATGAATTAAAAGATCAGACACTCCAACAACAGGATCATTTTCATCTTCACCTATGCAAATATCGATTACAGTTCCATCTTTCTTTGCTACCACTCCATGTAATGCTAATGGTAATGTAACCCATTGATATTTTTTAATTCCACCATAATAATGCGTATCAAGCAATGCTAACTCACTATCTTCATAAAGTGGATTTTGCTTCAAATCTAATCTTGGTGAATCAATATGAGCTCCTAATATCTTTAGTCCCTTTTCTATAGATTCACTTCCTACAATAAACAATGCAACAGCTTTTCCTTTATTATTTGCAAAAATCTTGTCACCCGGTTTTAATTGTTTATTATCTTTTATTATTTCCTCTATATCTTCATAGCCTTCAGCTTTAGCTAATCTAAGTACTTCCTTAACACATTCCCTTTCAGTTTTGCATTTAGACATAAAATTCTTATATCCTTCACAAAACTCGAATATGCTTTGCACTTCCTTATCATTATACTTGTTCCATGCATTCTTGCTTAAATCCTTTTTTTCATTTTCCATAGTCAATCCTCCTTTTGATGATAAATATATATCTCACAACCTAAGCATTTCAAATCATTTACTTAAGCCTGAGTTATGTAAAACTAGTCATATGCTATACTAATCATTAAGCTCATTCATTCTACTTTCTATTACATCAACTGGTGTAATTTTAGACATTAATGCGTGTCTATAATTTACTGCTGCTGCTTCTATAATAACTGCAATATTTCTACCTGGTCTAATAGGAACTGTTAATTTCTTCACGTTAATTCCTAGTATATTCATATATTCATTATCTATTCCTAGCCTATCATAATCATTGTCATCTTTCCAATGTTCAAAATGCATAACTAGCCTTATCTCTTTTTCTTGAACTACTGAACTTAATCCATACAAGGTTGTAACATCAATTATGCCAAGGCCTCTAACTTCCAACATCCCAACGGTTATTTTTGGTGATCTTCCTATTAGCTGTCCATCTATGTCTTTTATATCAACTGCATCATCTGTGACAAGTCTATGTCCCCTTTTTATCAACTCTAATGCAGTTTCACTCTTTCCTATTCCACTCTCTCCAGTAATCAATATTCCTATACCAGATACATCTACTAAAACTCCATGCAATCTTGTCTCTGGTGCAAGTTTATCTGCTAGATATATTGTAGTTTTGCTTATAAACTGTGTAGTAACCAAATTACTTCTAACAAACCATATGTTATGCTTTTTGGCTTCCTTTATAAACTCTGGATGTGGTTCCAATCCTCTGGTTATGATTAAGCAATTTATATCAAAGCTAAAATATTTTTTAACTCTTTTTTTCCTTAACTCAATTTGCATATAATCTAAGAAGCTCCACTCCGCTTTACCTATAACCTGAATCCTTTCTGGAGCAAAATAATTATAAAAACCTGCAAGCTGTAAACCAGGTCTATTTATATCATTTACTGAAATTTCTACATCTTCTTTTCCTTCTACCAGCACTTCTAAGTTTAAATCATCAATTAACTTCTTAACTAAAACTCCCAATTCTCATCATCCCTTTTTCTTATTGTTAAGCTCTATGCTATCTAATTGCGCTCTAAAATTTTTCTTAACATTATCTATATATCTTTTTCTTAACCTACTTTGCAATTCTTTCTCTTCATCATTCAATTCTCTCTCTTGACTAGTTTTATATAATAAATTTATTTTCTCTACAACTTCTTCTATTTTAGAATTTTCAATATCCATCATGTTTTCATCCTTTCTATCCGTATATCAATAATTTTACCATTTAAAATAATATAATCAACATGAATTTTTTCGACACTATTTATTATTCTTCGTAATCGTTTGTCGAACGCTTCGACTGTAAAATATATACAATTATGTTCTATGTAGGTATGAATCTACTAGAAAAATAAATTATTAACCGTTTTATTCAATATTTCTGCAAGTTATTGTCATTAATTGTATTATGAAATATTTTTACAAATTTTCTTTTCTTGTTTATAATAATCATATAGCAAGAACCAAGTCTGATAAAAAGAGGTGTTAGTATGAAAACTTGGGTAATTTTTAAACTAAAATGTAATATTGTACTTAGGAAAAACCTACTTAACTTATTATTATTGTTTTTTTCACCAAGTAAAACATTTATAGTTGATTTATCTCAAAATTTGGACAAGTACATTGTCTTATATCAAAAAGAATTGATTTCAATATATTATAAGCAACATAACTCTAAATCTGTAAAAAACATAGCTGCTTAGAATATAGCACTGAATAAATAAAATATAAAAATAACTACTTTATAAGAACTAAAATATTTAGTTATAACTTTAGTTTTATATTAATATAACTGAATACCAAGCTAAATATTAGTTTGGTATTTTCTTTTTAATTTATATTTTATTATACATAAAAAAACACCTCTAATAGAGGTGTTGAATTCACTCATAGCTCCCAACATGCCGTTCACCTATATATTCAAGTCCTGCGCCTCGCAGGTGGGTTAAACTCAATTCACTTCTGTCTTCTACTGACACAATCTTGTGCTTTTAATGAAGCCTGACATTTATGAATATATTGTAAATCCCGATAATGTCATGTAGGTTGAATATCATAAGCTTTACGCACATCTCAGGAAATCTATGATTTAATTATATCATAAGCAAATATAATTTCAATAGTATTTTAATACCAGTTTTACTCATAGTAATCGTTTAAAATATCTTCCATTTCTGTATCTGTTAACTCTTCAGAAAATGCTGCTATAAACTTAAAATATCCACTATTCCCATTCTCCATTCCGAACTCTTTATATTTGGATTCTAGTTCAAACTCATCCATTATTTCTTCCATTATTGATTCTACATTATCTACGGCAATATCTTTTAGGTAAGGAATGTAATATTCATTATACCACTCATCACTTTCTGGTTCAAAATCACTTTCTTCAGTTGAGTATGCTTTTGCAGCACTTATTTCTTCCTTATCAAAATCATAATAAAATTTTATTATCACATAATTGCTTTTGTGTTTTATCTCCTCAACCTCTGCTAAGTCATTGTCTTCCAAAAAATCAATTATTTCTGAACTCTTCATTCAATTTCACTCCTATTTAATACAATAATTTCTTATACTCTTTCTTTATTTCCTCAAATTCCTTATCGTCTTCCACAAGATTTAATTCTTCATTGCCTTCCTCATTAATATCTATTCTAAATGCAAACATATCATCACACTTTTCATCTATTGGTGATAGTAACAAATATCCTTGTTCTTCTAAATATATCTTTGCAATAGCTTCAAAATCAACTTTATTTCCATCTTCATCTCTAAACGACATTATTTCTTTTTCTTCCAAAATGTTCACCTCATCTTATTCTAATTTGAAATTGTTTTTCTTAAGATCTTTAGCTAAATAACATTTAACATATTTCTCAATTTTTCAATTTTAAATTTATTCTATCCTTATTATATGATATTTAGTATTTTTGTCTATATTTTTTTTATTATTTTCTATAACTTTCCATGCATTAAAAAAAAACAAAATCTTAGACGAATATGTTTGATTTTTTATTTTCCTTATAAAACGCAACCTTCTAATCAGCCTCGTAATAATTTACCTACTGATTTGGCTTCAATATACATTCCTAGATAATAACAAAATCGCAGGCGACTGTGTTTAAGTTCCATATTGTGCTTCGCACTCTTTTCATATGTGTAGATTTTTTCACGCATCTGCCTTTTCGAACGCATGTGAGAAAAATCTGCACATCAGAAATGGCAGCTATGCTGCATATAAGAACATTTTATGCAGGCGAATAAGATTTCTTTTTTATTCTTTTTAAAATACAAAAACTAGTCAATCAGCCTTTTTTAATTTATATCCTCAAAGAGTACCTCGTCCACAGATTTTATTGGAATATAAATTCCTAAAGAATAAAAAAAGCTAAATGCACCTATATATATTGCACTCAGCTTTCAATATTAACAATTCTATTATATTGTGTAAATTATAAGTAATAATTATACTTACAAAGCTCTTTGAGTCCTGAATTCTCCAAAGACATTATAAATATTTTTCTTTCTTGCTTTTGCCATTGCCTTAACTATTGCATATGCTATTATACTGTCTGCTGAATGATGTAGTATCGCTCCGACAACAGTAATTATCAATGCAGGATAAACTGCAGCTGAAAATCCTATAAAAGGTATTGTAACTAAAGCCTCTAATATTCCATGAATTGGAGCTGTTATTACTATGGCCTTAACATAACTTTTATTTTTCATAATTATCATTGCACCAACATATCCTACAACTATATGTGTTGCTGCCCTTGCTACTACTGGTGCTGGTGTTCCTGCTATTAAGAATCCAATTGTAGAACCTATCCCAACTACAGCTGCCACAAACGGTGATATTAACATTGATAACATCATCGGTACATGAGCCGCTAATGTTGCTGTAAAATATGGCGGAATAACTATTCTTAAAAATCCAAACTGAATAGGAATTATTATTGCTAATGCTGTAAGTAAGCCGGCATATACCATTTGTTTAATTTTATTATTCATTATATTTTCTCCTCCTCTTGTGTCATATGTATATACACTAGTATATAGCATGTCTAATTATAAGTAAATGCATTTGACAAAATATATTTGTATTTATATATCAAGCTTAGGCTAATTTATGTAACACTATCATAATATTGAATTTATTTCATTTAACTCTTATAATTGTAATTATGTTAAATTTAATATTTAGTGATCTTTACTCATATTATCTTTAAAAATTTTATATTTATACAAGGAGATTTAAGATGGAAAAAATATATATTCTCGGCACTGGTTCAGCAATGGTTACAAAATGCTATAATACATGTTTTACTTTCTCTAATGAAGACGAACACTTTCTTATTGATGCAGGTGGTGGTAATACAATACTATCAAATCTAGAAAAGTTAAATATACCAATTAATAAAATACATAATATGTTTATATCACATAATCATAATGATCATATACTAGGAAGTATTTGGGTCATTCGTGCTGTAGCACAAAGTATAATAAATGATAAATACTCCGAAAATTTCAATATCTATTGTCACAAAACTTCAATAGATGCTATAAAATCAATTTCTTCATTTGTACTTCAAAATAAATTTTTAAAATTATTTGATACTAGAATATTCTTTAATGAAATTGAAGATAACTATACAACAACTATATTAAATAGACAAACTACTTTCTTTGATATAAAAAGCACAAAAGATCTCCAACATGGATTCACAACAACATTAAATAACGGTAAGTCTCTAACATTTTTAGGTGACGAACCTTATAGAGAAACTGTGAAGAAATATTGTGCTAATGTAGATTATTTATTCCATGAAGCATTTTGCCTTTACTCTCAAAAAGAAATATTTAAACCATATGAAAAACACCATGCTACCGTAAAAGACGCTTGTAAAAATGCACATGACCTAAATGTAAAAAATGTTATCTTGTATCATACAGAAGATAAAAATCTAAAGAATAGAAAAGATTTGTACATAAATGAAGGTAAAGAGGAGTTCAGCGGAAAGATATACATGCCTGATGATTTAGATATAATAGAATTATGATACTTTATAATTTAGCTTCAATATAAATTTTACGAAAATAAAAAGGTTGTTTCATGCATTTTTTATGTATGGGACAACCTTTTAAATATTAGTTTCTGAATTTATTATTTACTATGAAAATACTCTTCTTGCAATTTCTACTGATTCCTTTGCATCTTTGGCATAGAAGTCAGCACCTATTCTTTCTGCTGTATCTTTTGTAACTACTGCTCCACCAACAAATATCTTTCCATTGTATCCATCTTCTCTTAGCGCTTTTATTGTTTCTTCCATGCTTTTAAGCGTCGTTGTCATAAGCGCACTTAATCCAATTAAAGATGCATTATGTTTTTTGGCTTCCTCAACAACAGTCTTTATAGGTACGTCTTTCCCTAGATCTATCATTTCATATCCATAGTTCTCTAAGATAACTTTTACTATATTTTTACCTATGTCATGAATATCCCCTTTTACTGTAGCTACAATTATCTTACCCTTTGATATAGTTTGGGAATTAGTTCTAGATATTTCTTCTTTTAAAATAGTAAATGAATTTTTTACTGTTTCAGCTGCTTGAATTAGCTGTGGTAAAAAAAGTTCTCCTTTTTCATATTTTTCTCCAACCATATCTAATGCTGGAATTAAATACTCATTAACTATTTCAAGTTCCTTCTTTTCTTTTAATAATTCAACTGTAGCTTGCTTTGCCTCTTCTTTTAGTCCTTTAACTACAATATACTTTAAATCATGAACTGCATTTGTATTTGAATTATTCTTTACTAATCCATTACCTTTAATAGTAACTTCTGTTGATAATTCTACATTTGCATAATTACTAATATAACTTTCAGCACCTTTGTCATAATTATATAAAACATTGTAAGAATCAATAACTCTAGTCATTCCATTCACATTAGGATTAATTATTGGTAAATCTAGCCCATTGGCAAGAGCCAGAGTCAAGAAAGTTTCATTAATTAATTCTCTATTAGGAAGTCCAAAAGATATATTTGAAACTCCAAGTACCGTTTTAGCTCCTAATTTTTCTTTAACCATTCTTACAGCTTTTAAAGTTTCCTGAACTTCTTTCTGCTGAGCTGACACAGTTAAAACTAAACAATCTATAAATACATCTTCTTTTCTTATTCCGTATTCCGCTGCTTTACTTATTATTTTTTCTGCAATCTCAAATCTTTCTTCTGCTTTTGCTGGAATACCTCTTTCATCTAATGTTAAACCCACTACACTTGCGCCGTATTTTTTTACTATAGGAAGTATTCTATCTAAAACTTCATCTTCTCCATTTACAGAATTCAATATAGGTTTTCCATTATAATATCTGAGCCCTGTCTCTATTGCCTTATGATCAGAAGAATCTATTTGAAGTGGTGTATCCATAATGCCTTGAATCTCTCTTATCACTTTATGCATCATATCTGCTTCATCAATTTCAGGCAATCCTACATTAACATCCAGAATATGAGCTCCAACCTCTACTTGAGAAACTGCTTGATTTAATATATGATCTAAGTCTCCGTTTTTTAACGCTTCCTTAAACATCTTTTTGCCTGTAGGGTTAATTCGTTCACCTATGATTCTAACACCATCTATCCTTACTACTTTTGACGGTGTACAAACCGCAGAATAATATCCTTTTTCACTAGATACAAGTTTCTTATTTTTTGTTATTTTATACAATTCCTTGATATATTCTGGACTTGTTCCACAACATCCACCTATCACTCTTACCCCTAGGTCAATGAATCCACATAAGGTATCTGCAAATTCTTCTTTAGTAACATCATATTTTGTTTCATTACCTATTGATAGTGTTGGAAGTCCTGCATTAGGCTGAACCATTACTGGAATATGTGATAAACTGCATATTTCTTCAACAATTGGTTTTAGCTGCTTTGGCCCCAAAGAGCAATTAACGCCAAGTGCATCTACACCTAATCCTTCTAATACAAGCACCATGGCTTCTGGAGTACATCCAGTGAATGTTCTCAAATTTTCTTCAAAGGTCATTGTACAAAATATTGGCAGACTTGAATTTTCCTTTGCTGCAAGCACTGCTGCCTTAAGTTCATATAAATCTGTCATTGTTTCAATTAAAATTATATCAGCACCAGATTTTACTCCTTGAATTATTTGTCGTTTAAAAATTTCATACGCTCTGTCAAAACTTAGAGTTCCCATAGGTTCTAAAAGCTCCCCGATAGGACCTACATCCAAAGCTATATATGTTTCACTATTTCCTTTAGCTTTTTTTGCAATATTAACTGCCGCATCTATTGCTTCTTCAACTACTAAGCCACAAAGTTTTAGTTTAAGTTCATTAGCACCAAAAGTATTAGTAGTTATTACATTAGCACCACTAGATATATATTCTCTATGAATTTCTTCTATTATATATGGTTCTTTTAAATTTAAAATTTCAGGATTTTCTCCTAATTTCAGCCCTTTCTTTTGAAGCATTGTTCCCATAGCTCCATCAAATATTAATATGTTATCTTTTATATATTCCCTAAGCCCCACAGATTTCTCCCTCTCTTCTAAAACTGCAATTTTCATAGTTACTACATTTTTTGCAGCTCTTTATTTTCTTTTTACTTCCACTATTTATTATCCCTATTATTGCTGTAACAGATTTCCTAGGAAATAATAAATTATTTTCTGATACAGTAAGTCCAATTTTTTTCTGTGCATCTAATGCTCTTAAAAAGCTACTTTGAACATCTAACGGCAAATCTCCATAACCTGGACTATACCTAAAAGTTATATCCTTATTATTCAATATAGCTTTTTCCTTAACAATCCTTTCTACATAATCACACACTTCCTCTACTGCCGTTGTAGCACAAGCATCTAATATAAGTGCCTTTGTTAAATTTATTTTTTCATATAATCTCGTTTTTCTTTCTACATCATTTCCCAAAGTTACTGCCATTAATACGCACTTTTTTGAATCTTTAAGATGCTCTTTTATATCTTTTCCATATAAAATTAGTTTTGTATTAGCAACCTCTATCGCCTCATCAAGCTGTATTATATCTTTATATTCATACATAAATCTTGGGGTAATTATCTTCTTAATTTCTTCTCTACATTCCTCAATAAGATTTACAATATTTTCATCTATATCCTGTCCTTTATATCCAAGATACCTAAGTACTTCATCTTTGTTTATCTGCAGTTTGAAATCCCCCATATATTACTCATCACCTCATTACTAATTGCAAAATGTTGCTATGTCACATAAATCTTCATTGTTACTCTTCCTAATTATCTATATAATCTTTCCTTTGCGGAATTTATTTTAACAAAAAAAGCCTAAAGGTATTCCTTTAGGCTTAAATGCTTTTTAATACCTTATCTACCAGCTCTTACGCTGCAGGATTTAGCACCAAGTAATTCTATAAAATTTACCGGTTGCTGGGTTTCTTCGGGCCAGTCCCTCCACCACTCTTGATAAGTTCCTATACTTTTTAATTATATATTATAATATCTTTTTTGTAAATGTTTCATCTTTAACTTTAAATAATACACTTAAAATATAAAATGTCTAAATATACTAAGTTTATCTTTTAATCAACAGCAATATTATAGAAATCGCACTAAAAGATAAACTTATTAACATTATGTAATTTACGACTTGTACAGTAGTAAGACCCCTTTTCTCTAATCTAAAATGTATTTGGCTTCTATCTGCTTGATACACTGGCTTTCCTTCTGAGAATCTTTTAATAATGACAAATAAATTATCAAATATAGGTACCGCTAAAGCAAGTATTGGTATGAACAAACTTAAAACAGTTGCCTGTTTAAATGCACCCTCCAATGCTGTTATACTTAAAATAAAGCCTAAAAAATTAGCTCCAGAATCTCCCATAAAAACTTTTGCTGGGAATTTATTGTAATACAGAAATCCCAAAATTGTTCCAACTAACATTATAGATACTAATGCGGAATTACTTTGATCTAATATAATTGCTGCTAAGAAAAATGTTATTGCAGATATGAGGGATAACCCTCCTGCCAATCCATCCATACCATCAGACCAGTTAATTACAGTTGTAACTCCAAATATCCATGTTATCGTAAGAATAAATTGAATTGTCGGATTTAATTCTATATAGGTACCTGTAAAAGGATTAGTAAATCCACCAAAAAAAATTCCTGCCTTAAACACTAAAATTGCAGATAATAGCTGAATTACTAATCTTGGAAATATAGCAAATTCTTTTCCTTTAGTCTTATGCCAGTCATCTATTAAACCAATTATTATTATCATTGTTGCTGCAACAAAGACAGTTATTTGTTGTAACATACTATCCCTTAAAAATATAAAATACGAAACAAAAAAACCAAAATATAATGCTAAACCTCCACATAATGGTGTTGGCACTTTATGTTGTTTTCTTTTGCTGGGCTTATCCGTGAAATGTAATTTGTTAGCTAGTTTCATAAGAAATGGCATGGTAATTAATGCAGTTATAAGTGAAATTACCATTGCTAATACATAATCCATCTTTCCTACTCCTTAGTTAAATCTACAGTAGTAAATTATATCCAAGTATTCCATCTTGGTTTACTTCCTATTTGATTATACTATTAAAGATATCTTATATCAATTACAAAATTATTACGGTCTAATTAAAAACTGTTGATTGAGCTAACGAGTCAGAATATAATACAAACTCTCTTGTCGATCCTTTCATTTCAGATGAGTCCTATTTGACTTTGAAATTGCTCTTCTTTTTTCTTAAAATTCCATATTATACTTTGATTATATTTTTTTAACCTCCACATAATAAAATTAATATATCAAATTATTATAGTTGAAATTATGAAAGGTGGTTTATAACATTGAGAAAGCTTGCTTCTATATTTTCTGTTTTTTTATTTATTTCATTTACTACGAATTCAATAAATGCTGTAGCTCAACCCAAATTATATTCACAAGGCTTTTACACAATGAAAGATCTTAATCTCTATGAAGGTACCACTTATACTGTTCAAAATTCACAACCGTATGACGACGGTATGCTAATTATTATTGATTCTGAAGAAAGAATACAACTACTTCTCCACATACCACCTTACTCTACAAAATATACTTTACCAAATTTAAAATCAGACTATCAATTTATAATACATAATAATGTTCGCTTAACTATCTCTTAAATATCGCTTTAATAGAGCTATTGCTTTTTAATTTCTATAAAAAAATATATATACAAATATTAACCTATGTTTATATTTACATATTATTAAAGGTATATATATTTAAATATATATAGTTACATATGAAAATACTTAAATACTTAACTATTAAAATATATGAATATTTATAGGAAACATCAGAGTTAATGATGAATATTTAAATTCAACTTAAATCTAGGTGCTTAATATCCCATCAACAAATTAATTAATCTAACTTCGCCCATTTGTTTAAAAAGTTTATAGTCTCATTCCAACAATTAATATTTGCTTTTCCAAAACCATCTATATCATCTGGATATTTATTTGAAGGATATATAGATTGATATGGTATAGTTAGCATATGTCCAGATTTTTCGTACGAGATATGTTTATATTCATGTTTAAAACGAGCTTTTCTAAGTAATCCCACAATTATCTCACAGTGAGTTTTAGAAGGCCAAATTTTATCTTTTAAAGATGAAGCCATAAGAATTGGTCCATTTATTTTTTCTACTGGAATCATTGCCTCATAAGCATTTCCTTCCTCAATGAGCTTCCTGTACATCCAAGCCATAGGTTCTTTATTTCCTATCATCATTTTTACAAGTGTCCGAATTAAAATAGAGAAACTAAATTTTATATAGGGAATTTCTCTCCCTTTGTACATCCATGATGAATGTTTAGAAGGAAACTTATTAGCTTTTAAACCCTCATAAACATAACAGCTTGGCGTATTAGCAATGACGCACCTTATGTCTTTAAACATAGATGCAGCAATCAAAACCATTTCTCCACCTTTAGATCTACCATAAATTCCAATCTTATTTTTGACCACTGTAGATTGTTTTTTTAACCATTCTATCGCATTTTCAACACATTCAAATTCCACACAGCTTAAACTTTTATTAGTTCCTTCAAGACCAAAATAACATACAGCTAGTGCTGAATATCCGTGCATTGCAAATATTTCAGCAATTGCCTGTGCCTTTTCAATTCTACCATCGCTTCCACTCAAAACAATGATCGCTGGCCCAGGTATGTTTTCCTTTGAAGTAAAATATCTTCCTAAAAGTTTATCTTCTACTACATCTACACTTGAAATAATTTCATCACAATAAATTCTTTTATGTGTTTTTGATGCAATAACTCTTCCATTACGCTCTACCTGAAAGGTTATTGTATAATCTCTGTTTTCTCCAATATCACTTAATCTTATAGGAATTTTAGTTTTATAGTTTTCTTTTACAGTCATAGAATAGAAAAGCCCCATTTTATCTACTTCTTTATATGTTCCCTCAATAGGCTCAGCATTTTCTAAATCTATAGTTCCACTTTCATCTGCCACAAAAACCGCATAAGATTGCCATTCTGCTTTATTCCCTACATCAAATATAGAAGTATTTATGCAATAATAGTCATTGCTTAAAGCACGAATTAATACCCTTTCATTTTTTAAAAGTCCATTTATTTTTATTGTTACAGGTTCATCAACTTTTGATACCTCTGGCATAATACTTATTGTACAATCACTTTCCATTACTCTCTCCCCCATATATTAACTCTTTCTTCATAGCCAGTCCAATTGCTACCATCATAGTTTGCTATTTTCTTCAACAAGTCCCATAAATTTTCTAGTTCCTTTTCATCAAGGTCATTAAACATGTCTTTTAAAAATTTATTTCCCTTTTCATAATACTCTCCCATAATTTCTCTACATTCTTTAGTTATTTTAATATTTATAGCACGTTTATCTTTTTCATTTTTCTCCAAAAACACATAGTCCTTTTTTTGCAAACTATCAATAATGTGCTTTACGTTCTGTTTTGTACATCCCATCTTATCTGCTATTTTGCTATATGATGCATTGTCTTCTGGTAAATGTGAAATTGTCAAAAGCACCATCCATTGACGTACAGTTATTCTTTCATCCATCTTATCACCTTGTACTTGAATCTTGTTTGATAAATAGAAAATTGTTGAAAAAATTTGCTGTATATAATATTCGTTCACCTTTTTAATCTCCTCAATATAATTTTAGTTAACATGTTGTCTATTTAAATGTACTCCCTTTTTTCTAAAAATAAAACTATATTTTATTCGTCAATGCAAAAATTAAGGCTTAATACTACTAATTATCAATCTTTTTATAAAAGTTTATTATGTAATCATATAAAAGAGTAGCATTGATATTATTTATATCAATGCTACTCTTTCTTATATTCAAATGATTCTTCTGTTTTTTAACTTACATAAATAAATCTAAATATTTTTTTGCATTACCTACATGCACCTAATACAATCAGCTTTATCATTAAATAAATAATAAGTATCTTCTTCTAATATCTCTCCGGTTTCAATATATTTTTCTATGTTAATTTTGAACTTTTCCAAATGATATTCTTTAAATGAATATTGTTCTTTAAGTTTTTCTTTTATACTCTTTTCTTCTTCTTTCTCCATGTCACTTCTCAAAAATTCTGGGAGACCACGTTTCTTATTAAATATTAAGTAATTAAATCTAATAATCTCTTTCAAATATTTGTTACTTTCTTGTAATACACTTTCACTATAATCTAAAAATACTTTATAGTATTCAGCATTTCCTATATTTTTGCTAAAATAACCTTTATCTTCAAAGAACATTCCTAGACTATAGTAAAAATCAAATGGTAACTCAAATTTTCTCTCAAAATATCTAATTATATGATTAAACTTTTGAGAATTATAATATTTATCTACCATCTCTTCTACCTTTTTTAGCTTTAACAGCTCTTCATATGAAATCTTATCTGTTTTTAATATTTCATATGGTGGATATGGCGAGTATTCCATTCCATATTTATCTGCATCTTCTCTCATAGACGATCCTTTTAATAACTTTAGAAAACCAAGTTGTATTTCCTCTGGTTTTATTTCATACATATCATTAAAAGACTTTTTGAAAGATTCATAATCTTCTCCTGGAAGCCCTGCTATTAGATCTAAATGTTGGTCTATATTTCTTAACGCTTCAATTTCTAAGACTTTTTCTTTTATATCACTAAAATTAACAAACCTATTTATGTTTCTTAGAACTTCGTCATTAGTGGTTTGAACTCCAACTTCAAATCTAAATCTTCCTTTTGGAGCCTTTGATAAAAGTTCTATTTCCTGTGGCTTTAATATATCTGCTGATATTTCAAAATGAAATTGAGTATTCGTATCTTGCTGTATTAAGAAATCCCATATTGCCATAGCAAATTTAGAATTACAGTTAAATGTACGATCAACAAATTTAACCAATCTAACTTCCTTATTTATAAAATACATTAAATCCTTCAAAACTCTATCAATGTCTAAAAATCTAACTCCATGACTTGTAGATGAAAGACAATATTTACAGTTAAATGGGCACCCTCTTGAAGCCTCATAATATACAATTTTATTACTCAAATCTTCATTTTCCTCATATGGAAAAGCTATTTCATCCATAGACATAAGTGGACGTTTTTCATTGGAATAAACTATATCATTAATTTTATAATGAAGCCCTCTGACATCTTCCAGCTTAACTTTCCCTAATTTATATAGAATAAAATCTCTATAAGTTTTTTCTCCTTCACCTTCAATAACATACTCTCCTACATTATTTTTCAAGAAACTTCTTGAGTCAAATGAAACTTCTGGTCCGCCATATAAAATTTCTATATTAGAATCTACTCTCTTTATCAAATTAGCCACTCTTGAAATAAGTTCAACATTCCAAATATATGTTGAAAATGCCACAATATCTGGCTTTTCTTTGATTATTTCTTCAAGTATTCTACCTTCCCTATCATTTATGGTAAATTCTTTTATTTTGCTTTCATAGTCCATATCTCTTGTAAAACTTTTTAAATATCTAACTGCTAAATTACTATGAATGAATTTAGAGTCAACTGCTGTGATTAATACCTTCATAATTAATTTTCTCCTCTACTTCAGCTTTAGTCTTCAGTTTCTTTCCTTTTATGAAGAAAACATCTTCCCATGCTTTAGTTTCTTCTATTTCAAAATATTTTTCAAGAATTTTTTTTATTTCTTCAATATTAGAACTTAAAAGTACATTTAAATTCTTAAACGTAAACTCCTTAACCTTTTCATTTTGTAATATTACTTTTATCTTATTATTAAATATTTTCCCCCTTTCTTTGTTAATATCCCAAATAAATATTTCACCAGATTCTTTTATATATGAACTTATTTCTCTTATTAATCTTTCCTTCTCCAAACTAGTCCATATTTTATTTAACTCAAAGAAAAATGTACATGCATCGTATTTTCTATCTTTTAGATCTACTTTGCTGTCGCTAGATACATAATCTAATGATATCTCATCCTTTGCTTCTTTTGATATATTATATATTATACCAAGATTTTTTTCTCCTACATCCAATATGTCTCCTTGAAATATAACATCCTCTAAATTAATTACTAATGTTTTTCCCATAACATCTCCTCCATTATTACTCATACCTTTTATTATATTTTAACATTTATTCCATAAATTTGAATATAAATTATTTTCTTTTATCGAATTACTTAAATAATAAAACTGCCTTAAATTGATAAAATATCACTTAAGACAGCTCAAACTCTTTTTTATTATTTTTTATATGAATGCTTAGAATAAAATTTAAATATTATTAAGCAGGTTAATATAAACAGAAATACAAATATGAATATCCAAATTGGTTTTGGAAGATTAAATTTTAATCCAAAATCATTAGATTGTAATTTATATATACAGCCCATTCCACTATCTAATATATACAGATCTCCATCAGAATATTTAATTCCCTGTATTTTGCTCTTATCTTTTAACTTTAGTAAGTCGTATACAACACTTTCTGAATTTATTCCAGCTATAAGATTCTCTTTACTATTAAAATATACACTTGCATTCTTTTCTAATATTTTTCCATCTTTGTCTACGGCTAAATATCTTATAGCCCCAACTTCTGAATACTGATATATAGGCGCTTGAACGATTTTATTTGGAGGATTAGCAATAAGAGGTGATACTAATTTTTCCCCTTTAAACCTTGGTGAACTTATAGGGTCTCCACCACTAAAATCTGGCCAGCCATACCATTTTCCTTTATCTAATTTATATAAATAATCGAAATCTCTATTAATAGGCCTGTTTCCTATATTTTCCATTCCGCCAACAATTCCAATTAGGTTTCCTTCGCTATCTAAATCCCATCCCTTTACATTTCTTATTCCTGAAGCATATAGTGATATCTTATCGTTATTTAGATTTACTTCAATTATACAGGAGTTCGCTATGCTCTGAGCTTTTATCCTTTGCCCTCCTTCACTTGAATTTCCATATGGCATGAAAGCTCCTGTTTTCTTTTCACCGTAATTGAATCCATTTAATGTTATATCTATAGAGCTTTTATCATAAGGTATTTTATCCTGTGGATATTCACCATCATTAGATGCTATTCCTGAGTTTGTAGCACTTCCTATAGACAAAAGTAGCTTTGAATCCTTTATAATTAAATTCCTATCCAAATATTTCCCTTCACTAGGTATGTTTCCTAAAATGGATTTTAGATTTTGGGATGCTAAGTCATATTCATACAAATCCGCTCTAGAAATAAAATATAATTTATTCTTATAATAAATTAAATTTTCTATTTTTAATGATTTATCTTCCAATAAAGTTTCTTCCCTGCCATCTATTTTAATAACTTTAATATAATTATTGTAAGCTATATAGGTATTTTGGTTTTCATCTTTATCAAAAGCTACAGAATCTTTACAATTCTTGTAAACAACACTCCAGCTAACATTATTTTTTAATGTATTCATTCTATATTCATTAGACAATTTAAATACAGCAAAAGCTAGTACAACTATTATAATTGATATAATCAAAAACTTTAGAAATCTTTTCACTACACTTCCCTCCTTTACTTCTATAATTAAATTCTAAAAATACTTCTTATGTACAAATCATAATATCTATATTAAATTTATATTGTAAATTTAATAAAATAAGACCTCTCTTTAAAAATCTTATTTATTTTACATATTAAAATAGGAGTAATGATTCACAAAAAATATATGAATTATTACTCCTATTGCATTTTATATGCTTTTTAATTATGTAGTGATACTTATATGTTAATTAATATTATCTAAACTAAAGATTTTCAGCTAATTCTCCTAATTTAGTAGCTGTTGAGTTTAACTCTGCTATAGATGCTGCTATTTCTTCCAATGCAGCTGATTGGCTTTGTGAAACATCGTTAGATTTAGTTAAACTATTATTTATGCTATTTATTGATGTTGATATATGTTTTATAACTGAATTTATCTGCTTTATTGACTCATTTGAAGAATTAGATAGTTTTCTAATTTCTTGTGCAACGACATTAAATCCTCTTCCTGCATCACCAGCTCTAGCCGCTTCAATTGCAGCATTTAATCCTAATAAATTTGTCTGTGATGAAACCCCCTGAATAAAAGTCACTATATTATCTGTATCTTTTGTTCTTTCATTAGTTTCTTTAGTTTCTAATAATAGTTCCTCATTCATTGTCGCTAACTCTTGTACACCTTTTGCAACTTCGTTTATGCCTATCGATATTTGTGAAAGAGTTTCCGTTAAATTCCTCGTGATATCTGTAACAGCATTTTTCTTAGATAGACTTTTGGCAACTACAAAAACTCCAACAACCTTACCTTCTTCTTTTATAGGAATTGCAAATGATTTTACCTCAACACCATATACATGTTTTGGAACAAATTTAACTATATTTCTACCTGTCCTTATTACCTCAACTATAGCACCACCATCAAGTATTAGATCTCCTGCTTTTACATTAGACACTAATTCTTGGCCATATTTCGTATATAAATATTTCTCAGTGTCAGTTAATACTATAGCTATATCTTCATCAAAAAGACTTTCTATAGATGGTACTGCATTATAGAAAAAATTTATCATATCGTTATCTGAAATTTTGTTCATTATATTTCCCCCATTTAATACAATTGTTTTTTTATAGATTTGGTCTAGATAATTATATCTTCTTAACATTTCCTTGTAAATATTTGTCTCATTTTATTTTATTTTGTTTTACATATTAAAATAGGAGCAATAACTCACATAAAATATATGTATTATTACTCCTATTAATTTCTATATTCTTTTTAACTATGTAAACACATTTATATATGTTAATAAATATTCCATAAATTAAAGATTTTCAGCTAATTCTCCTAATTTCTTAGCTGTTGAGTTTAACTCTACTATAGATGCTGCTATTTCTTCTAATGCAGCTGATTGGCTTTGTGAGACATCATTAGATTTAATTAAACCATCATTTATGCTATTTATTGATGTTGATATATGTTTTATAACTGAATCTATCTGTTTTATTGACTCATTTGAAGAATTAGATAGTTTTCTAATTTCTTGTGCAACAACATTAAACCCTCTTCCTGCATCACCAGCTCTAGCCGCTTCAATTGCAGCATTTAGGCCCAATAGATTCGTCTGCGATGAAATTCCTTGAATAAAGGTTACTATATTATCTGTATCCTTGGTTTTTTCATTAGTTTCTTTAGTTTCTAATAATAATTCCTCATTCATTGTCGCTAGATCTTGTACACCTTTTGCAACTTCATTTATACCTATTGATACTTGTGATAAGGTTTCTGATAAACTCTTAGTTATACTCATCACGGCATTTTTCCTTGCTAAACTTTTTCCTACCACCAAAACACCTACAACTTTGTTCTCTTCTTTGATTGGAATTGCAAATGATTTAAAAGCAGTTCCATATACATGTTCTGGTACAATTTTTATTATATTTTTCCCAGTTCTTAACACTTCAATTACAGCTCCTCCTTCTGGAATTATGTCCCCCTTATTTGTGCTTAATTCCAATTTAGAACTATACTTTGTATATAAATATTGTTTAGTATCAGTTAATGCCATAGACACATCTTCATCAAAAAGAACTTCTATAGATGGCAACGCACTATAGAAAAAATTTATCATATCGTTATCTGAAATTTTGTTCATTATATTTCCCCCATTTAATACAATTGTTTTTTTAACTTAGCCACAGATAATTATATCTTCTTAATACTTTTTTGTAAATATTTGTCCTATGTTATTTTAATTTTCCTTTAAAACTAAAATTTTCAAATTCATATTTAGTTATCATTTTGAATATTATTTAAAGTAATTTAAAGGAGTGAATGAACTTTGGGCAAAGATAATTTTTTAAAGAATTCTTTTTTATTAGTGTCCTCTAATGTGACTACGGGTATACTCGGTTTTATATTTTCCATCTATCTTTCTAAAGTCCTAGGAGCCGAAGGAATGGGTCTCTATAATTTGGTTATGCCTATTTACAATTTATTTATATGTCTTATGACTGCAGGAATAGTTGCTTCTATATCTAAAATAACTGCTGTTTACGCACAAAAGGGAGAACATAAAAATATAGAAAAAACAATTAGAGTTGTTTCATTATTTAATATATCTTGGGCACTCTTGGTAGGTATACTAGTATTTATATGTGCTCCACTAATTGGGAAATATGGTGTAAATGATGCTCGTACTATAAATGCAATAAAAGTTATCTGTCCAGCTATGGTATGTATAGCAATTTCAAATATACTTAAAGGTTACTTTTACGGAACTTCTAAGATTACAGTGCCAGCTATAATTGATATTTTTGAAAAAGCCATGAGAATTTTAACTGTAAGTATGCTTATATTTTTTACTAAAGCTAATACTTTAGAAGGTATGGTAACATTAGCTACAGTTGCATTATGCATTGGTGAATTTCAAAGCTTATTTTTCCTCTATATTTACTACAAATACTCCATTAGAAAAATGCCCATTTCTCACGAAAAGACTGAAAGCAGATTTCAGCTTCTCTTTGATGTGGTAATTATAGCAATTCCACTTTGTGCAAATGGTTTTTTAACTAATATTCTAGGGACTCTTGCAACACTAATTGTTCCTCGGCGTTTACTAGTAGCTGGTTTTACTTATACTGAAGCTTTAAGTATGATAGGTAAATATACTGGGATGGCTCTTAGCATAATAACAATACCGTTAATTGTAGTCTCAACAATTAATACATTATTAATTCCAGATCTTTCTCAAAGTCTAGTTTTAGGAAAACAATATGAAGCCTCTGTTAGAATAAGAAAGGTCCTTAAAGTTGCTTTCTTGCTTGGTATAGCAACGACAATAATTTGTAATGTTATTCCTCATAGCCTTGGTGAGATGTTTTATGGGCGAAACGATTTAGGTCTGTATATTAGATTTGCTTCACTTACTGCACCAATATTCTTTCCTGCAGTAACTATGTTTGGAATATTAAACGGACTTAATAGGCAAGGAATAATTTTAAGAAACTCATTAATAGAAGCCGTAATTGAATTGATATGTTTATACATATTTACTGCTATTCATTCAATTAATATATTTGGCTATAGTTTAACAATGCTTGTAGCGTGCACAATTGGTTTTATTCTTAATATGTACGAAGTTAATAAACATATTGAACTTAATTTAAACAAATTTAATATAGTAATATATATATTGCTTGGATTTTTAACTTTCTTAATTATAAACATATTTTCAAAACATATGTTTACGAATTCTATAATTATAAATAATTTTATTATAATGGGCCTTGTTTTCTTAATTTTTACGTACCTTGGTACTTTGGGAGAAAACGAATATTAATATATGTATGATTAAATTATTTATATAGTTTAGCTTAATAAGATTTTGTTCTTGCTTAAAAAACAAATTGGGATTTAACTATAATTTTCGCCATTGTACATTATATAATCCTATGAAGCCATCTGGCCGTATTAGATATTATAATTACTCTGACTATATATTTATAGTTAAATCCCATTGTTTACTTTTGAAGTTTTCTTCTCAAAAATCTAGGTAAATAGTTAAATATTCTAGGGGATATGCTGTCTATATCATCCTTTTTGATTCCACCTATTAGCATCATTGAATATAAATAAACAAAACCAGCTATAGAAATAATTAAAATAGTTGTGATTGCTTTTAATAAGATATTTCCATGGGTTAATGTTAATATAACTGATGTTGGTGTCTTTAGAATAAATATTATACCTGCCATTATTGCTGACGCAAAAAGAGGTTTAACTGCACTTCTAAAAAGAGGAATCTTAACTCTAAGTGCCTTTTTTAATGCTCTTTTATTTAAGATCATTGGTATTGCAAACCATAAGAAGTTTCCTGCTACTACTCCTAAAATATTAATTTCTGGTATCCCTACTAATATGTAATTTGCTATTATTTTAGCTACTATCCCTATGCTAAATGTTCCAAGCACATAATAAAGCTTATTCATACTTTGAAGTATTATTGTTTGTATTTGCACAACAGCCATGAGAACTAAAACTACTGATCCCATTACCATTAATTCAAACCCTTGATCAGTTCCATAAAGCAATTCAAAAACCTCTTGCCCTAAGCACGAAAGACCTACAGCTGCTGGTATTGTTATTATTAATGTTATTCTAAAAGCAAAAGAAGTTTTTCTTCTTATTTCCTTCTTGTCTTTTAATGCCATAGCTGCTGAAACAGCCGGTAATACGGTTGTCCCAAGGGCAGTAACTACTATCAGTGGCACAGATAATAAAGTCTTGTATCTTCCAAGAACTCCATAAAGTACATGAGATTGCTGTAAATTAAATCCTGCAAATGCTAATCTACTATTTACGTTTACCATATCTACTAAACTACCAAAGTTCTGAAGTCCTGAACTTAAAGTAATTGGTAATCCATATTTAATTAACTTTCTTATGATATGCTTAGTTCTTACTCTTTTAACATTTTGTTGCGCATACATAGAATCTTCTTCAAAATTCTTCTTTCCATAAACATATACCATATATAGACATGCAACGAAAGCACCTACAGAAGTACCTATGGTTCCCCCTGCACTACCATATTCAACACTTATGTGTACTAGGAAATATGCACAAGCTAAACTAATTGCAATATTTATTACTTGTTCTAATACTTGCGATACCGCAATTGCAGTCATACTATTTCTTCCTTGAAAATATCCTCTATACGATGATAAAAGCGATGTAACAAATATACTTGGCGCAAGCATCAAAATTCCATAAGAAGCCGCTGGGTTTCCAATCATATTTCCAATAGGAAAAGCAAACAGCATTAAAAAGATAGTTAATACTGCACCAACTAATGATAAAAGAGTTCTTGATATTTTAAGAGCTCTTACAGCATCGTTTGGTTTTCCTAATGCTGTAAGCTCTGCAACTACCTTAGCAATAGCTGGTTGAGTCCCTAAGTTAGTAACTGCATATACAAATAAAAACACTTCATAACAATTCTGATATATCCCATATCCATCTAACCCAATTATTCTTTGAAGCAGTGGTATATAAAAAACTGATATAACTTTGGTTAAAAGCCCTGCTATTGAAAGAATTAAAAAGCCTCTGCTACTATTGGCTGATTGATCTTCCATAATTACCTCCTATCTAAGTGAGAACTTAAATACATCTTGCTTTATTTTTTTAAATATTGGAGGTAATGCCGATGCTATAGTCTTGTTTTTTAGATATTCTAACTTTCCATTAATTTTTCTAAAATTCAACTTATAAGCATATAAATACTGAAAATTTAGACCATATTTACTTTCAAAAAATGAATTTAATTTCTTATCTCCATATTTATTATCTCCAATTATAGGGTTTCCTAAATGTGCTAAATGTGCTCTAATTTGATGACTTCTTCCTGTAATTAAGTGTATTTCTAAAAGTGAATATGCACCATTGCTTTCCACTATACTTATTTCCATTGATATTTTTTTTGAGTTCTTAACCTCAGTGTCGTATATCTTAGATGTGTTAGTTTCAGGATTCTTTAATATGTACGCCTCATAAAGTCCAGCTCTTATTTTTCCTTTTGCTAAAGCGTAATAATATTTTCTTATTTCGTCTTCTCTAATGGCTTCATTTATGGCTTTTAAACCTTCGAAAGTCTTTCCGAACATGACCATTCCTGAAGTATTTCTATCTAATCTATTGCATGCTGCTGGTGTAAATGTTATTTCGTTTTCTGGAATGTAATCACCCTTATCATTTAAATAAGAAAGAACATAATCTGTAAGAGTAGGTTCTTCACTATTATTGCTATCTGAATGAACCAATACATCTGGCCATTTTTCAATTACTACTACATTTTCATCTTCATATGCAATCTTGATTCTTTTAGGATCAACTTTAATAAACTTTTCTTTTTTATCTTCTTTGTTACTTTGTATGTATTTTATTTCTACTACATCGCCTTCTTGTAAGAAGTATTTCTCATTTTGTTTTTTCCCATTAACCCTTATATCTTTTTTTCTTAGAGCTTTAAAAATTGCGCTTAATGGCACATCTTTTAATAATTTTCTTAAAAATTTATCTAATCTCTGACCTGCCTCGTTTGGACCTATTTCTATTTTCAAATATAATCACTCCTAAATTTATTACCCTTAGCATTATCTAGTTTTTTAAACATATTGTCAATTTATTTTACATAAAATTGCAAAATAGTACTATTACTTTGTTAAATAATTAAATGCTGCCAAAGCTTGAATAGAAACTCCAATCGGAAGGCAATCCTCATCTATATTAAACAAATTACTATGTGCTGGCTCAGTAGTTTTCTTTTCTTTATTTCCTGAACCTAAAAAGTAAAATGCACTTGGTCTTTCATTTGCAAAATAAGCAAAACTTTCAACTCCCATTTTAGGCGCTTTTTGTTCTAAAACATTTTCTTTTCCTAAAATTTCGGTTGCGCTATCACTTATTAAATCTACAAACTCATCATCATTATATAAACAAGGATAACTTTCTTCTATTTTCACTTCTGCTTTAGCTCTTGACATAACTGCAATCCCATTTACAATTTCATTTAATCTTTTTATTGCAAATGCCCTATCTTCTTTTGTCATTGTTCTAATCATTCCACTTAAAGTAGCTTCTCCTGGAATAATATTCTGAGCAGTTCCTGCATGTAATGTACCAACAGTTATAACAATAGGATTAACTGGTGATATTTCTCTGCTTACTATTGTTTGAAGTGCTACTACAATATGGCTGGCAATAACAATAGGATCAATAGTAGTGTGAGGTGATGCTCCATGACCGCCCTGACCAGTTATCTTTATACTAAACGGATTTGAGGCTGCATTTACTACACCTTTTTTTATTTTTATAGTGCCACATTTTGTTTCTTCATCAACGTGAAGTCCAATAACACAATCAACTCTTGGATTATCTAAAACTCCCTCATTTATCATAGGCGTAGCTCCACCAGTAGTTTCTTCAGCAGGTTCAAATAATAACTTTACTGTACCAGAAAACTTATCTTTATTATCATTTAATAACTTTGCTGCTCCCATGAGTATTGTTGTATGAGCATCGTGTCCGCAAGCATGCATTCTTCCATCAATTTTTGATTTAAATTCGCAAGTTTTCATATCCTTAATAGGAAGTGCATCAATATCTCCTCTTAATGCTATAGTTTTATTATTTCCTTCTTTTGTGCCTTTTATAATTCCGCATACACCTGTTTTTGCTACTTCAATATACTGAATGTTATTAGCTTCTAAAAAATCCTTGATTACTTTAGAAGTTCTAACCTCTTCAAATCCAAGTTCTGGATGTTCATGTAAATCCCTTCTTATTTTTATAAGTTCATCTTTTATAAGATTAGCTTCTTTTTTAAAATCTATCATTTCTCTAATCCCTCCATATTTAATAATAATCTTTAATTATCACTCCAAAAAACTTCTATTATATCTCCATCTTTTATATTGGCTGTGTATGGTGCCTTTTCCCCATTTAAATTCAAGTTAATTATTCCCTTTGGAACTGTTAAATCAAAATTTATATAGTCAAATATATCCACTATTAGATATTGAACTTTTCCTTTCAATATTACATTTTCTCCATTTATATTAACTGTTATATCTCTAAGCTCTTCCCTCGCAATTGCTATTTCAATTTTATCTGAATTATTATTTTCAGTATTTTCATTGCAGCTTTCTACATTCTCGCCTTCTATCACATCTACATGATCTTCCTTATCATTTACCTTAGCAGCCACTTCACTTCCTATATGTGAATCCATTGGTTTAATTACAATATGATCACCTTCTGAAATTTCATAGCTATCTTCTAAGTATTCTCCATCTTTTAGTAACATTACATCTTCTTTTAATATATACTTCTCAAATTCACTAACTTTACATGGTAAGAACACTCTTATTTCATCACCGTTTTTTATTATATAATCTAACTCTTCTCTTTTCTCATTAACAAGCGTTACAGGTTCGATATTTATAATATTATCATCTAAATAAATAGAAACTGAATTTATGTTTCTTATATTTTCTGATAATTTTGGTGATGCATCTTTTCCATTCTGTGCGTATTCTAGTATTATATTGTCATTTGCTTTAACCTCTGTTTCAAGAGTTGCTTCCTCTCCATTTATTGTTATCTTAGCATTAGTTCCATATTCACCAAAAACAATTCTTTTACATCCATTATAGTTAAACCTGACACTTTTACCATTTTTACTTATAAGCAGTGATGGATTTATTCCTGCCTGAAGCAATACATCCATTATAGTATGTTTATGAGAATTAAATAAACTAATTGGGTCATTATTTAAAATAACATCAATAAAATCATTACCCATACTACGTATTGCTGTTAAAGCTATTCCTAAAACAGTTACACCTGATGATCCCATATCATTATCTGAAACGCACTCTATAACTGCCTGCCTATCTTTAATTGCGATTCTTTGAGGAGGTAATTTTAATTTATCGGCAATAGCCTCTAAAATTCCAGGTGTATGAGCTCCACCTCCTACTAAAAATACAGCACTTGGCGCCTTACCACCATTTAATTCAAAAATCTTTTTAGATATTTCTTCTCCAGTCTTAATAACAATAGAATCAATTAGTTTGTATACACTTTCTGATAATATTGTATTCTCCATGCCTAAAACATCTATATATTTTATTTCCTCTTCTTTTACTATAGATCGTTTTATATTTTCAGCTGTATTAAAATCTACTAAATATTCTTGAACAATAGTTTCTGTAATCTCATCTCCAGCCATTGGAACCATTCCATATGCAGATATACTTTCTTTAGAACTTATGGCTATATCTGAAGTTCCAGCGCCTATATCTACAAGCGCAATATTAAGCAATCTTAAATTTTTTGGTATAGCAGCCTCCATAGCAGCTATAGGCTCCAAAGTCAAATTTACAACCTTTAAGTTAACCCTATTCATTACTGCATAAAGTGAATCAATTACAGATCTAGGTAAAAAAGTTGCTATAACTTCTGCCCCTATATTTTCTCCCTTATGCCCTAATAAATTTGATATTAAAAATCCATTTAAGTAAAAATTTCTAACTGAATATCCAACGCAATATAGTTTTCCTTCAGTTGTAGAAGCTATCTGCTCTTCTGCTTTCTTTACAGCACTCAATTCAAGACTTCTTATGATTTCTTTATTAACTTCTTCATCATCATTAAGCTCAATATCTGCTCTTACATCAATAGTTCTTAAAAATCTACCTGCTGCTGCAATAGACACTTCATTTAACTGTATTTCAAGTTCATCTTCGAGATAATTTTTAACTTTTTGAACAACTGAAGCCACTAAATTAATATCGTGTATTTGCCCATCCACCATAGCTCTTTCTTCATGCTCTAAATATTTCTCGCATACAACTTGAAATTTCTTATCTTTTACTATTCCTACTGTACCTATAATCGACCTTGTTCCTATATCTAAGGCAAAAATTATATCCTTTTGATTAAATCTTTTTAATTCCATATAAACACAACCAACCTTTATTGTTTTATTTATATTTTTAACTCCTGCATAAATATAATATAAATTATATATTATAAGCTAATTACATACAATGACTTAAAATATTTGTTCATAATTTTGCATAGGTTTAACTTATTTACTTATTCACTTTCCTCTGCTAAAATGGTAGAAGGTGTAATTACCGTAATTTTACTGTAATAAAATGATTAACTATAGAAATAAATGTATAATAAATTAGAATTATTAATTTCTAAGAGGGGGATAACATGCAAAGTAGACCTAACATATCTTTATTAAAAAATAACTACTTAGATACTTATCATGCTATACAAGCATGTTTGATGCAACATAACTTTAGCCTTTTATTACCACGAAATATAGAAAATCAAGTTTTTGATATTGTATTTACAGCTCAAAATCAAAAAGTTCCAGCAAAGAAATTAGAATGTAACAAAGATTTGGATAAGTTTTGTAACAAGTTAATTTATGAGTATAATTCTTCAGTATCTGTTACTCAACAAGTCATTGAGGGAATATTTACTTTTTCAATACTAGTCTTTTTCTTTACTTTACTAGATGTCTTGTTTGAAAAAGGAGTATTAATGAGCACCTTAATTACGTGTATTCTAATATCCATAGGATATTTCATATCAAATACTATTTTAAGACATAAAAAAACATCTGGTTCTAAACTTCGCTCCTTATTGATATTTGGAATTGTGTTAATTCCATTTATGATTATGTCTTTTCTAAAGACTAAAATTCCTTCTTTAGCTGTCACCTTTCCATTTCTTGATAGTTTAATATTAACATTAATAGCTGGTGCTATCAGCTTTCTTTCATACTCTATACTTTCAAAAAAGTATGATTTGTTTATATTTATAAAACGTAAATGATTTAATATTCTAAATACAAAAGCTAGAAAGTTCAATACTTTCTAGCTTTCGCATTTTGATTATAAAAACTAACTATTTAGTTTCTAAATTCTAACCTTATTTGAGCATTTGACTTACAAGAATCTAAAATCTCCCCCTTAAATAAATAAGGTGGGAGATTTTATCTGAAGAGATGTTTGAAATTATATGGGTATAATATATTATGCAGATATTCTTATAATAATACTAACTTTATATACTTACTAAAGCATTATTTAAATATATCTTTTTGTTTGTAGAGCTGAAAACTAAACATACCATATATACTACAATGCTAATAACTTCTTAATTAAAAATCCAATTTTTCTATTGAATTTCTATAACCTAAGTCTTCATTAGATCCATTTTTATTTCTTAAACCTCTTACCTTGACAACTTTCACCAATCCATACATTACCACTGCAATTAATGCTATAGGTATCAAGGTTCTAATTCCTATTCCATTTCCACTTGCAAATCCTAATTTTGAACAAACAACATACATAGATATCATTAAGAATAATACTACTCCACAAGCTTCATATCGATATTTCCATGGCTTAATATCTACTACTTTATTGTCTTTTAATACATATTCCTTTTCTCTTGGTTTTATTTTACCAATGATTAGCATAATCATACATGTGATTACAAATAAGATTCCTAATTGATGAAGGAAATGTATCTCTGGCTTTATTACTAGTTGAAGTGTTCCATAAGTTAATACAAAGAATACTATAGATATTTTTGCTGCTATAGCTGGAACCTTTTTAGTTACATAACCTATAAATACTATTGTGAATATAGGCACATTGAAGAAACCATTTACTGTTTGTAAGTATTGGAATAAGCCCTGTGGCGCATACATTATGAATGGTGCTATAGTCATTGAAATTATAGCTAATACAAGTCCAAATATCTTACCCTTTGATATTATTTCTTTATCAGATTTTCCTTTTCCAAATACAGGACTATACACATTTAATGCAAATAAGGTAGATGCACTATTTAATACTCCATTAAATACACTTAATACTGATCCAAACATAGCTGCTGCAAAAAAACCAATTAAAGGTTTTGGTAATACATCATTTACTAGTCTTGAATATAGCAAATCTGGATTTTCAATACCTGCTCCATATATATGAAAAGCTACTATTCCTGGTACTATAACAATTAATGGTGTTAATACTTTTAAAAGCCCTGCAAAGATTATTCCCTTTTGTCCTTCTGCTAAATTTTTAGCTGCTAATGCTCTTTGAATGATTGCCTGGTCAGTTCCCCAATAATAAAGGTTAACTAAAAGCATTCCTGTAAATAAAGTTCCAAAAGGTATAGGATCTTGTGTTGTTCCTATTGCATTGAATTTATCTGAATGATTAACCAATATATTTGATAGTCCCGTAGAAAAGCTGCCATGACCAAAATATATTATTCCGAATACAGGTACCATTAATCCGCCAATAGCTAGTCCTATACCATTTAATGTATCTGATACAGCAACTGCTTTTAATCCTCCAAGTATGGCATAAACAAATCCTATTATACCGATAACCCAAACCATAATCCAAATACTAGCTGTATAACTTATTCCAAAAGTTTCTTGCACATTAAATATTTGAGCTAATGCAATAGCACCTGAATAAAGAGTTATTGGGAGCAAATTAGAAACATAACCTAATAAAAATAATATTGAAACTATCTTTTTAACACCTGAATCAAAACGTTCTTCAAGAAAATCGGGTACAGTTGTAACCCCTTGTTTTAAATATCTTGGAAGTAAAAATAACGCTACAATTACAAGAGTAATACCAGAGCCAACTTCCCAACCCATAACACTCATATTACTTGAGTAAGCTTGAGCACTCATACCTACAAAATTAGATGCACTTAGATTTGTAAGTAGTAAAGATGCCCCTATCACACCACCTGTTAAACTACGTCCACCTAAGAAATAAGAATCCTTTGAATTATTTTTTTGCCCCTTTAGCTTACGATATGTAATTGTTGCTACTAATGCAATACAAAATAAAAATGAGATAACGGTTAACATGCTTTTTCCTCCTTTAAAATTACGAACGTTTACATCCCCCACAGAATTCCACCATTGCTTTTAATAGGTGCCCTAAATATAAACTGTTCATATTTCCGTAAACTACAGTATGTTATTGTTTTCTGTAATCGTTAATCACATTATATTGAAATCGTTCCATTATAAAAATCTTAAATATTAACTTTTCTTATAAAATATTAACTTAATTAAAAATAAATTTTTAGTATAAATTTTGTTTTTGAAATCCTATACCTCTAGTGTTAGGCACAATCAATAAAATAACAAGTCCATTTGCTAGTGTATTTTCCATTATGCTTCATCTGCAAATTGACCTAATAGGACCCGCTATGAGGGCAATTTGCCTCCTTGCCTAATGAAAAATATCCATGGCAGCTTTGGACTTGTTATTTTATTTCATGTGCCTTATAATTTCCTAAGGTGATAATTATGAAGATTATGAATATAAAAAAGATCACAAAAATAAGTAATAGAATAACTATATATTTTTCAATTATAATACTTGGATTAACTTTAGCAGTTACGTCATCTATAAGTTCTATTTTTTCTAAAGAGATAATTAAACAATATAATAACGTTGCTACAGAGAAAATAACTGTAATCTCCAAAATACTTAATGAAAATTTAGATTCTATAAGACATGATTCTTATATGGTTGAAAACGATAAGAATATTTATGATTATATGTATAAAGTTAACAAAAACGACTCCATCGACTCAGCAGCTAATACTGATTTTTTTAATACTCTTTCAGAATATTGCAAATGGAGTAATTATATAATTTCTATAATTCCATTAACAACAGACAAAAAAATAATGGATCCTCTTTATTCACAATATCCATACAGTGAATTAATTTATGAAAACAAGGAATTGGACAGCTTTATAGAAAGTGGTTATTCAAATAAATTCTCCTCTCCTAATACTTTTCCTTTTAATTATGAAGATCCTGATTATGAAAAAAAGACAACTATAACTTATTTTTCTAGATATTTAGATAAAGAAAATTATTCGTTAATAGGATACCTTATGATGAACATAAAGAAAAAAAATTTATTTATGAACATTGATGACTACTGTAATGGAGTCTTTGATAGTACTTTTATTGTCGATAAAAATGGGAGCTTGATTTATAAAATAGGAAATATTAATTATGACAAAACTATGTTTGAAAAAGTTAACAATGATACTGTAAAAGTTAACAATACAAAATACATTGAATTTAATAGTATTATAGAAGCATATCCAGAATGGAGAGTTATTGGATTAATATCTTTAGATTCTTTAACCAAAAACCTTGATACTATTCAAGTCCTAATTTATTTCATTGGTATTTTCAGTATTATAGTTGTAATTTTTATCAGCCATATTACTTCAAAGAAAATAACAGATCCTATATACGATATTACAAAGGCAATGAATAAATTTGAAAATGGAGAATGGCCAGATAAGTTAGAAGCAAAAACTGAGGATGAACTCAAATATCTTATTACTAGTTTCAATAAGATGATCCATAATATGAAAAATCTAATTGAACAAATTTATAAAGAAGAGGAAGAAAACAAAAAGCTTGAAGTAGAATCTATGAAAACTCAGCTAGATTTATTGCAATCACAAATTAACCCTCACTTTATACATAATACGCTGAATACAATAAACTATTTAGCTATAAAAAATAATCAAGGAGAAATAAGAGAGCTTATTCAATCCTTTAACGCTTTGTTAAGACAAAGTATATCTACAAGCAAAAAGCTTATAACCTTAAAAGAGGAACTTACTTGTACTCAAAATTACCTAAAAATACAAAAGTACAGGTATGGAGACATAGTTAAGCTAATATGTAATATTCCTGAAAAATTGAATAATTGTTTAGTACCGAAACTTATTCTCCAACCACTTATTGAAAATTCTCTTTATCACGGAATAGTCCCAAAAGGATATGCTGGTACTATCATAATAGATATATTGCCTCAAAAAGATTTTATAAACATAAGAATTATTGATGATGGTGTTGGAATTAGTAAGCCAAAAACTACTCACAAAGGTTTTAATGGAATAAGCCTAGATAACATAAGTGAAAGACTTAGACTATATTTTGGAAGCGAATATGATTTAAAGGTATATAGCAAAATGGGAATTGGAACTTGCATAGAATTTAATATTCCATACATTTATTAAAGCACATTCAAAAATAACAATTCAATGTTCCTTAATTCTAAAAAAGGAGGCAAATAGCATGTATAAGGTAATGATTGTAGACGATGAAATACCAGCAAGGGAAATTCTCTCGTACATTATAAATTGGCAAGAAACTGATTTTCGAATAGTTCATAGTGCATCAAATGGTAAGGAAGCATTTGACAAATACTCTGATATAAAACCAGATCTTATTATTACAGATATACAAATGCCTATTATGGATGGTTTGGATTTAATAGAAGAGATACAAAAAATAAATAAATCTCAAAAATTTTTAATACTAAGCTGCTATGAAGATTTTACCTATGCTCAAAGAGCTATGAAGATGGGAGTAACAGATTATTTAATAAAAGATCTGATAACTGCTAATGATTTATATGGAATATTAGCAAAGACTAAAACTGATCTTGATAATATAATTATAAAAAAAAGTGAAATAAGAAAAGAACATAAACTTTTAAATTTCCTAAAGGAAAATAAGGATATTGCACTAAGAAAGCTTATATTTAATGATATAAGTGAAGATGATTGTTATAACCTTATTGAAAACCTTAACCTTAATTTAAACGGAAAACTTTTTGTTTTGTTTCTCATCCAGATAGATAACTTTTTTAAATATATAGAAGATGAGGAATTTTATACAATAACTCTTAAGGAAATTATAAAAAATGTTGCTGAAGCTATCGAAGAACTCAACATTGGGGAATGCTTTTATAGTGAAAATGGAGAATTTACAGCTATTGTACGTTTAACTCCAACCATTAGTGAAGCAGATATAATAAATGAATGTTATTCTTTAGCACAGGAAATAAGACGAAGGATTTCTCTTATGCACAATATCAGCTTAACGATAAGTGTAAGCTCAACCTTTAAAAAGCCATTTAAAATAAAGAAATACTTTGATGAAGCATTTAAACTATCTAAAATGAAGGTATTTATAGGCAATGATACTATAATTTTAAACAATACCTTTGTTAAAAATTTAGACTTAGATACTGATACTCTAACTAAGCGAATTAATGCGATCAATATAGCTATTGAACAAAATAATATCGAAAACTTGAAATTAGAATTAACTCACCTATATGACAAAGATATACGAGGATTTATGCAGTTTAATTATCTTAATTATATAAATTCCTCTTTACTAGATTTAGTAGTAAGAACCTGTAATAGATATTCTATAGCTTATGAAGATATTTTTTCAACTTCATATATACCTATAGAAATACTATCAACCAAAGAAACCGTTGAAGAGATGAGTGGATGGTTTATTGGGATCTTTACTAAAATAATAAATATTAATTTTAATAATTCTTTTAAAAAAATATATAGTAAAAAGGTAGCTGATTCCATAGATTACATAAACAAAAATCTCTTTAATCAATCTCTTAGTCTAACAGATATAGCAGAAAATATTAATGTGCATAAGGTTTATTTATGCAGAATCTTTAAAGAAGAAACGGGTGAAAATGTTACACAATATATTTTAAAAGCCAGAATCGAAAAATCCAAAGAAATAATTTTATCCACTAACTATAAACTTTATGAAATATCAGACAAACTTGGATTTAATAGCCCCCAACAATTTAGTATCTTATTTAAAAAAGTTACAGGCATCACCCCAAACCAATTTAGAGACTCTTATTTTAAAAATCTATAGTTGGGTGATAACTCACGAAATTAAATACATTTCAAAAATTTTGAAAGGAATTTATATTTACATGAATAAGAAAATACTTTTAGTCGCAATAATAATTTTATCTAGTTTTGCTTTTTCTTGTGATACTACTACTTCTAAACAGAGCTCCAAAAAATCTAATTTGGTCATTGCTGTCATTTATAAAACTTTAGATGAGGCTTGGTTTCAGGAAGAAAGTGAGGCTGCTAAAAAGAAAGCTTTAGCAATGGGGGCCAAAGATGTAATTACTATAGATTCTAAAATGAATCCTGATGTGTATTTATCTGCATTAGATAACTTAATTACGCAAAAAGTAGATGGCATATTAATATGTGTTCCTGATCAAAAGTTAAGTAAAATTACCATAAACAGGTGCAAAAAGTCAAATATTGCTGTTATAGCCTGCGATGATCCTCTTACTGATGATGAAGGAAATTATATTTCTCCATTTGTTGGAATAGATTCTAATCAAATTGGAAGGGATATGACCAGTCTTATGGTGGATTACTTAGAAAAGAACAATAAGTTAACTGATCCTAATTCTTCAGGACTCCTGCTTATGTCAATGGATTCTGTATCTAGCTGTATACCTAGAACTGAGGGACAATTACAAACCTTCAAAAATAAATTTCCTAACTTCCCAAAAGATAATATTTTTCAAGCAGAATACAATGGACAGTCAGAAAAAAGTTTTTATTCTGCTGCTTCTACTATAACCTCTAATAAAAATATAAAAAATTGGTTTGTCATGTCTGCCAATGAAGCTGGCACCATTGGTGCAATAAAAGCACTGGATCAATCAGGTCTTGCGGAAAATGCTGTTGCTGTAGGGGTAGGTGGATACGTAGCAAAGGATGAATTTCAAAAAGAGAACTCTCCTCTTATAGCTTCTGCATACATAAGTGCTACAGAAGTTGGAGAAATTGCAGCTCAGGAACTCATGGAAAATCTTTTGTTTAATAAAAACATTCCTGATAAATATTTGGTAAAAGATAAAGTAATTACAAAGGATAATTATAAAAATCTTGTGATTAAATAATTTAACAATAAAACAACTCCATTCATGTAACAATTCCTCAACGGTTACATGAATGGAGTTCTAACAACTTAAATTTAATTACTATCTTTTTACTTTAACATTTAGAGATTAAATTATTGTCAACCAAAATCTTCAAAGAAAAACTCCTAAAAGTTTCATCATCAAACTTCAATTTAATCTTATCTTTATCATTTTCATCAAATCCCACAATCTCTGCTATACCATAAGTTCTATGAGCTACTTTATTTCCAATCTCGTATCCATAAGTATCAACAGGCATATCATTTAATTTTCCTTCAATTACAAACCTTGAAACATCCTTAAATTGGCCTTTCCTACTTCTCGGAGAAAATAAATACAGGTTATCTATAGCACGAGTTATTCCAACATAGAAAAGCCTTCTCTCCTCTTCGATATTATCTTTCATGCTATTTGAATGAGGTATTGTTTCTTCTACACAATTTATAACATATACATTTTTGAACTCCATTCCTTTGACGCCATGTATAGTACTTAAGATAACGCCTTCCCTCTTAGTTTTTCTTTTACTTTCCTCTATACTTTGTTTTACTTCCTCTATATGTTCTAGAAATTCGAATATAGTTTTATACCCTTCTGCTGATAATTTAAATTCTTCTATTATATCTTCTAAGTCCTCAAAACTTTGATTAAATTTATGAGCATATTCCTGCAGATAATCTCTATATCCTAAATCCATTACTATATATGCAATTGCTGATGCTAAAGATATCTTATTTAGATAATTTATATCTTTTCTCAATTCATCAAGTTTTTTCTTTTGAAATGGTGGTGTATCTTCTTTATTTATTATTATAGTAAATGGATTTTCTTCTCTGTCATAATTTTTTATATAAAATAAATTGCTCTTACTAATATATCTAAAAGGCCTATTTATTATTTGCAAAAAACTATTTCTATCAAACTCATTTACGCTTAATCTTAAATATGAGATTAAATCCCTGCAAATAAAATGCTCAAAAAAATTATATTCTCTATCAAGCAATGTAAATGGGATCTTTCTTTTAGTTAGTACATCAATAACAGACATAGACTCTATATTTGTTCTATACAATACTGCATTATCCTCATATTGAATACCTAAAGTCTTATTTTTTATAACTATATCAGTCAAATTTTCTGCCTGCATCTTTTCATTATATGGACTAAACCACTTAACAATTCCCTCACAATCTTTATTCCACTTTATTTCTTTATTATTTCTCTTCTCATTATAGGATATTACAGTTTTTGATTTATCTACTATATTCATTCTGCTTCTATAATTTATTGATAAATAATATTTTTTACCACCCATAAATATTTTATCGAAGTTAACCATATATTCCGGTTTTGATCCCCTAAATGAGTAAATACATTGATCCTCATCTCCAACTGCGAAAAGATTATTATCTTCTCCCTCATTTATTAGCTTTAAGAAATCAATCTGCATTTCATCACAATCTTGAAATTCATCGACTAAAACATACTTGAATAATTTCCTATAAGATAGCAACATATTCTTATCGCTCTTTAGTAATTCTAGTACTTCTATAGCTAAATCATCAAAATCCCTTTTATTGTGTTCTTTTTTATATTCTTCATATTTTTCTAGAGATTCTTCAAAAATTTCTTTTGCAATGGATGGCTTAAATTCATTTAGAGGAACTCTTGAAGTTTTATATAGAGAAATATTATTTATGGCTTCTTTAATTTTATCTTCATTAACCTCATCAAAGTATTTACCTAAAATATTACTAACTATTTTATGAACAATTGCTCCATCAATTATATCGACATTTCTCCCACATCTCAAAAGTATCTTATAAAATAAGCCATGGAATGTCCCAAAAAAAGGTGAACTATTCGTATTGAATTTAGATACATATCTGTTCTTCATATTCTGTGCCGCCGCTTTTGTAAATGTAATTACTATTATATTTCCATTGGCCACTCTTTTATGCTTTACTAGATAATCGACTCTATTTATTATAACCGTAGTTTTTCCAGATCCAGGTGCTGCAACTATCAATGCATTTTTTTCTTCTGCCTTTACTGCATCTATCTGATATTTATCAAGATCGTACCCCACTGTAATGCTCCTTCTTTCATTCCTATTTACGTTTCAGCATTTATGAACTTCCTTATATAAAACTTACATATTTTAAATTCTTTCCATAATTACTATATGAATTTCATTTTTATCTCATAATACTGAATATTTTCTACTTAAATTCAAAAAATTAATATATGTCTGATTTTAAGTTATAAGCAACTATATTGTAATCAAAGTCTTATAGATGTACAATAGTTTTATGCATTTTAATTTATAATGGATTAAACAATGATTATAAAGTAAAATTATTTACATGTTTTTTTAAAGGAGATTATTATGGATAATAAATCTAGTTTTAATGTTAAGGATGAACGAAATTTAACGATGTTAGTTGATTTTTATGAATTGACTATGGGTAATGGTTATTTCCGTAAAGGACTTAAAGACAAAATAGCTTACTTTGACATGTTCTTCAGGCGAATCCCTGATGATGGTGGATACTGTATAATGGCTGGGGTTGAACAATTAATTGATTATTTAAGTACTTTAAAGTTTACTGATGACGATATTACTTATCTAAGAGATAAACACGCCTTCTCCGAAGAATTTCTTAACTATCTAAGAGACTTCGATTTTAGTTGCGATGTTTGGGCTGTTCCAGAAGGAAACCCAGTATTTCCAAACGAACCTCTTGTAACTGTTCGTGGTCCTGTAATTCAAGCTCAATTCCTTGAAACAATGATTCTTTTAACAATAAATCATCAGACACTAATTGCTACAAAAGCTAATAGAATTTGTAGAGCAGCAGATGGGCGTCCTGTAATGGAATTTGGTTCAAGAAGAGCTCAAGGTTACGACGGAGCAATTTATGGCGCTAGAGCAGCTATCATAGGTGGATGTAGTTCAACAGCCTGCACTATGTCAGACAGAATGTTTAACATCCCTGCCGTTGGAACTATGGCTCATAGCTGGGTTCAATTATATGATACAGAATATGATGCTTTTAAAGCCTGGGCTGAAATATATCCAGATGACTGTGTACTACTTATTGATACCTACAATGTCATAAAATCAGGAATTCCAAATGCAATAAAAGTATTTAACGAAGTTTTAAAACCAATTGGTAAAAGACCTCGTGGCGTAAGAATAGATTCTGGTGATATTACTTATCTAACAACAAAATGCAGAAAAATGTTAGATGAAGCCGGATATGAAGATTGTGGAATTGTAGTTTCCAACTCTCTTGATGAGCATATTATAAAAGATGTACTAGATCAAGGTGCATGTATAAACTCTTTTGGAGTTGGTGAGCGACTTATAACTGCAAAATCTGAACCAGTTTTTGGTGGCGTTTATAAGTTAGTTGCATTGGAAGGTGATAATGAAATTATCCCTAAAATTAAAATAAGCGAAAATGAAGAAAAAATAACAAACCCAGGTTTCAAGAAGATAATAAGAATATTTGATAAAAACTCTCACAAAGCATTAGCAGATTTAATTACTTTAAGAGATGAAAACATTAACGAGAATGAACCCTTAATATTATTTAACCCTATTCATACATGGAAGAGAAAAAAAATCAAAAACTATTACACTAAAGAACTTCAAGCCCAAATATTCAAAAACGGAAAGTGCGTATATAAATCTCCTACAGTTTTAGAAATAAAAGATTTTTCAAAACTTGAGACAGATAAACTATGGCCTGAAGTACTTAGATTTGAAAACCCTCATACTTATTATGTTGATTTATCACAAAATTTATGGTCTTTAAAACATTCTCTTCTTCATAAATATACAACCTCTTATGAAATACAAGAATAAGACCATGCATAAATTCAATTAATTCGTCAATCTTTTCTATGAATATAATAAAATTTTTATAATTAAAATAAATATATAATCCTTTTATTCATAAAAATAGAGATTAGAATATTTTCACTATATTCTAATCTCTATTTCTTTAACATTAGTAGTTAATATTTATTCTCTTTTCGTCCTCATATATAGACAAATTTAGAAAACCGTAGTCTTCCTTCATAATTTCCTTAAAATTGATACTGTTTGACTCACTGCATTCATTAAAAATACAATGCTTATCATCATCTTGCCCTTTTAATGATTCACTCTTTATAGGGCATTCACTATAACACTCCACTTTTTCTTTTGTTGTTGACCAAAATGGACACCTACTCATAAAACCCGCCATCCTTTTCTCATCCTAATAATTTATAAATCTCATAAATTTATGAATTCATTATATTACAAACGTTCCCAAAAGTAAAGATTTTACAATGGAATTCCATGTAAAATTAAAGAGCATTTTTTATAATGCTCCTTAATTTTTTCTAATTATATTTGACAAATATTCTTAACAACTGAAATATTTATAAGTTCATTTTGGAATGCTCTAAGCAATGCTTTTTCCAAGACCTTTTCTTTGTCGAAGTTTTCTATATCTCTACATTCAGAAAAAACTTTATTTTTCTCACCTTTAACATTTTTATAAGTTAATGTCACATATGGCTTGTCATATTCCACTTCTAATATTTTTATTCCCCAAGATATTTGTGCGAAGTCTCCATCAACAGTTAATTTTGTTAATTCCTTTAACTTCTCATTATCCTTGCTTGGATCATTTACAATTATTAATTCGTCCCCAACTTTATATTTTCCCACAAAAATACGCCTCCTCATCAATTCTATTTATATTTTTATCATAGGCTAAATGATTTTAATTAAGTCTGTAATAAAAATTATCATTTTTTTGTAGAAATAGTAATTATAATTACTATAGTATGTTAATTAATTAACACACTCTGTTTAGTTATATTTTAACAGACTTTTCTTTAATGTACAACAAATTTTTGATATTTTCATTCAATTATCAGAAAGTTAATTGCAATCAAGTTTTTTATTGATAATTAAGCTCTAAAATTAAACAAATCTATCTTTACCTTTGCGTTTTTATTAACAATGATCTGCTAAGTAATAATAATTGTTTAAAAATAGTATTAGTTAATTAGTTGACTCTTTATTTATTTCTATGTTATAATCGGTACATAAAACTAATAGAAGTGAGGTTTTCACAATGGATCAAATAGCTTCAGTTTTTAAAGAAAAAAAGCTAAAATTAACTCCTCAACGACTTGCAGTATATAACTATTTAATTAATACTACTTCCCATCCTTCAGCAGATGTTATTTATTCTGATATTCATATCCAATATCCAACTATGAGTTTAGCTACTGTCTATAAAGCATTGAAAACATTAGTTGATGTAGGATTAATTCAAGAAATAAATGTTGGTGAAGGTAACTTTAGATATGATGGAAATTCATCACCTCATCCTCACTTGCAATGTTTAAGTTGCGGAAGAGTCGATGATTTTAAAGATCTATCTCTTGATAATCTTAATGCTTTGGCAAAAGAGCATACTGATTATCAAATTGTTTCAAATAAGGTTTATTTTTATGGTTATTGTAGCAACTGCAAATAATTATTATTTTTTTGATCGTGATCATAACTTAGCAAGAAATATTTTGTTAAAGTTATGGTCTTTTTTTATTTTATCGCTTTTATATTATTAATATGCACCACTATCTCAACATATAATTTATTGAGGTGATACATAATGAAAATCTTTATATTAAAGAGAAAGGTTTTAGTAAACTCAGTGTTATATATATCATTATTATTTTTAATTATAACCATTGTTTACTTTATTTCTAATAAGTTTGAATCTTTACAAACTATATCTCCAATAAACGTTACTCAAAGCACGCAATACGACTTAACAGGTGATGGAAAAAAAGATACTTTTCAACTATTAAGTTCACAAAATAAGGTAGATTTTAATATAAATTGTTTTGATAATGATTATTATCTTTCTACCCAGGTTGATGATAAGACACTTTTTACAACTAATCTTCATTTTGAACCTAAAGTTTATTTTCATAATCTTTCTAGAGATAATATTCCTGAAATTATACTTTTAGGCTCTAAAAATGATAAATCTATGTCGTATGTATTTAAGTGGAATAAAAAAAACTTTGATCTACTTTATTCAAACAGTAATAATATTTTCGGTATATTAGATTGTAAAAATTCTAAGACTCCTCAATGTTATTCAATATCATCATCAGAAGGACTTTCTTCATTAAATAGCTTTATGCTCATTAATAACAATATTCTAGATACTAGTAAAGATAATACGACTCTTCCTTCATTAGATTCTGCAACGAGTTTTATTAATCTAATTGAGCTTCCTTATGTAGTTGATGATCTTCCAGATATATTTTCTTCTACAATTGATAAGGATAATCTATCTTTACTTTGGAATTTAGACAAAGATAATTACTCCTATACCTTTCAAAATGCTTTTTTTTATGATTATAAGTGGAATGATTCACTAGAGCCGTCAGCTATAAGGTGGAGATTATCTTTTGAAAAAAGCAATCTTAAAGGTACAAATAACAAAACTGAGTTAATCTTATTGATAGATTTAGAAAAGCAAGGTTCTTCTTATAAAGTAAATAGTATACAAAAAGCCAAATAAATATAAAAGGCCGCATTAAGCGGCCTAAAGGGGGATGAGGGGTTACTTAATGAAGTAAAAAATTTATCCGATAGTTGACTGCCATTAACATCTTAATCTACTAAAATATTAATCAACCGGCATTATACTTCTGGATAAGTTTAACTAGATTTTAGATGGAAATATCCACGTAAATCAAGCCTTACTTAATAATCCATTAAGTTTGTAAGAGAATACTTTCTCTATTACATTATTATTATTGACACGATTTCTTTTTGTATACACAATTCAAAAAATATTTTTTATTTTTTATGCTTCTTTGAGTTCTCCATTTTTATAAGCTTCAATAATTCTATCAATAAACTTTATTCTATCTGGATGAGCATAACTTCTTATTGCCATTAGAAATTCTAGGTTCGCATCCTTATCTTTAATATTTCTATTAGTTGTAACATTCTTTTTAGCACCTTTATCTTCGTTTTGGCTTTCAGTATTTTTAGGATTCGTATTATTGGAATATTCTTTAGTATTTGAATACATATTCTTATTATTTACATTACTTTGACTGCCACTCATATTTCCTTGAAATAAATCATTATCTAAATTTAACCCCATCATTTGAGCTATTGAATTTAAATTTCCCAAATTAAATCCATTTGTATTCATTGAAGCTAACATATTCCCCATATTATTCATATCAAAATTTCCACCTAATAATCCCATTAACTGCATAGGATCAATTCCAAAAGGTGCATTTCTAGCATTATCATTAATATTAGAACTAGTATCATTTGGTGTTTGACCTTGTTCTCTATGTTTATGCTTAGCCATTTTAAAATCCTCTCACTTAAAATTGTCTCTTTTTAATATATGTATCTCATTCTAAAAATGTTTATATTTTTATGCATTTTTTTAGAGGGCTTTTAAAGCCCTCTATCCACTATCCTAGCAGCAATAACTACTTTGGTTTCCATTTCCTAAAAAGTCTGTGAAACAGCCACCACATAATAAGAATAGTAAAATAATCAAATAAGATTTATTGCAGTTTAATAAACCTGATCCGCATGCTATTAATAGGAATATAATTGGTGTGCAGCCACTTCCTCCGCCTCCAAATAAACCTGAATTATTAGATTCACAGCAGCACTCATGATGTTTCTTTTCACAGCAACATTTATTCTTCTTTCTAGACATATTTATCTCTCCTTCCTAAAAATTCAGAATTTTAGCAGCTAGCACCGCAACCAAAATTGTTATTATATCCTCCGCCTAAGCCAGGATTGAATCCGCCTCCAATTCCACAGCCATTAAAGTTATTATTGCAAAGGAATAGTATTACTAATATAAACAAATATGGTGAGCAGTTGCTTAAGATTCCACTACCATGGCTTCCGCCACCGCAGCAACATTCTTTTTTCTCACAGCAGCATTCTTTTTTCTCACAGCAGCAGTCATTTCCTCTTTTATTTCTGCCGCATCCACAATAAAATAATATTAATAAAATCCAAATCCAGCTACCAAATCCGCAGCCACAAGAATTTCCAAATCCTTGTTGTCCAAAGCCATAACCTGCTCCTCCTGGAAATCCTCCTATTCCTGGTCCTCCGAAGTTTGGCCCGCAACTAGAACTGTTATCACAACAATCGTCATCACATGAATTTAAACCATTTAGGATATCATTCATCTCCATATTTATTCCTCCTTGGAAATATTTTTTTCTTTTTTATACTATATATTATTCCTACCTAAAATTTTTGACACTATTTTTTATAACTTATAATTATTTAAATTTTTTATCAACTATTTTAAGAAATAATGTCATTACTTAAATAGAAATAACCTCTTACAAATATTATATCTGTAAGAGGTTATTTGTTTACTATTATATAAAAATTTATAAAAAAGTATTTTACTAATCTAAATCTGTAGCAAATTCTAAGAAAAGATTATCTATCAATTCATCTTTTCCATTTTTATTTAGTGATGAGAAAAAATATAATTTATCATCTGGATTTAATTTGAGTGTTTCTTTTATAATCTTCTCGTTCTTATTTAGCTCATTTCGTGTAAGTTTATCGCTTTTTGTAGCAACCACTATAACGTCATAACCAAAATGTTTTATCCATTCATGCATTATTATATCGTCCCCTGTTGGCTTATGCCTAGAATCTACAAGCAGAACAACTCTTTTTAGCTGTTCTCTATCATTCAAATACATTTCAACAGTTTTTCCCCAGCTATCCTTCTCAGCCTTTGACACTTTTGCATATCCATATCCAGGCAAATCAACTAAATAAAAATCCTCATTTATAAGAAAAAAGTTAACCAATCTAGTTTTTCCTGGAGTCTGACTAACCTTCGCCAGTTTCTTCCTGTTGGTTAGTGAATTTATCAACGAACTCTTCCCTACATTAGATCTTCCAACAAATGCAACTTCCACTCTATTATCTATGGGATATTGATCCTTCTTTACTGCTGACGTAATAAAATCTGATTTCTTAATTCTCATTAGTATCCTCTCCAATTAGTGCATTTTTCAATACCTCATTAACTTCTTTAGCAGAAATAATATTCAAACTATTTCTAATTGAATTTGGTATCTTATCTATATCTTTCTCATTTTCTTTAGGAATTATTATAGTATCTACTCCTGCTCTAAATGCTGCTAAAGATTTTTCCTTTAGCCCACCAATCGGAAGTACTCTACCAGTTAACGTAACTTCACCTGTCATCGCTACATTATGCTTAACCTTCTTACCAGATAATGCTGATACAAGTGCAGTTACCATAGTTACGCCTGCCGATGGACCATCCTTAGGCACTGCACCTTCTGGTGCATGAATATGAATATCCTTTTCTTTATAGAAAGCTTCATTTATTCCAAACTTAATTGCATTAGCTCTAACATAGCTATATGCTGTCCTTGCTGATTCTTGCATAACATCTCCAAGCTTACCTGTAAGTTCAAGTTTACCTGAACCAGTCATAACCATAGCTTCTATTGGAAGAGTATCACCTCCATATGCAGTCCATGCCATTCCTGTAACTACTCCAACCTTGTCCACTTTATCGATTTGGTCGAAATCAAACGTTCTCTTCCCTAATAATTTTTCAACACTTTCATTATTAATTAGGAACTCTTTTTGCTCTGTCTTTAGCATTTCTGCTAATACTTTTCTTATTAATGAACTTAATTTTCTTTCTAATCCACGAACTCCTGATTCTCTTGTATATCCCTCTATAACCATCTTAATAGAATCATCTTCTATTTCAATTTTATCTTGTGGAATATCGAGCTCTTTAAATATCTTAGGAACAAGATGATTTTTAGCTATATTGAATTTTTCTTCATACGTATATCCTGACACTTCAATAACTTCCATCCTATCTAAAAGTGGTCTTGGTATGGTTTCTAAAGAATTTGCTGTTGCTATAAACATAACTTTAGATAAATCCATTGGCACTTCTAAATAACTATCTCTAAAATCTTTATTTTGCTCACTATCCAATATTTCTAATAATGCATCAGATGGATCGCCTTTATAACTTGAACTAATTTTATCTATTTCATCAAAAAGCATTAATGGATTCATAGATTTTGCTTCTTTCATTGCATAAACAATTCTACCTGGAATTGCGCCAACATATGTCTTTCTATGCCCTCGTATTTCAGCTTCATCCTTCATCCCACCTACGGATATTCTTGTATATTTCCTGTTAATAGCATTAGCTATGGATTTTGCTATGGATGTCTTTCCTACACCAGGAGGACCAACTAAGCAAAGAATAGGACCTTTTTGAGATTTACTGAATTGTTTTACTGCTAAATACTCTATAATTCTATCTTTAACATCTTCTAATCCATAGTGTTCCTTATCCAAAACTTCCCTTGCCTTGGTAACATTAATATTTTCCTTTGTATTCTTTCCCCAAGGGATATCCAATACCCAGTCTAAATATGCCTTTACAACATTACCTTCTGATGAAGTTGAACTCATATTTTTAAGTCTTGATAACTCGTAATTAACCTTTTCTTTAACTTCGCTAGGAAGTTTAGCTTTCTTAACTTTTTCTTCATACTTCGCTATTTCTTTCTTATCCTCGTCATCTTCACCTAATTCCTCTTGAATAGCACGCAACTGTTCTCTTAGATAAAATTCCTTCTGCTCTTTCGCAACTGTATTTTTTACTTTGTTAGCAATCTTTTTTTGGATTTTAGCTATGGAAATCTCTATTTTAATTCTTTCTAGAACTTTCTCCACTCTCTTGGTTATATCTACTATTTCCAAAATTTCTTGTTTAAGTTTTTCATCAGTTATTGCATAAGAAGCTACCATATCTACAAATTGGCTTGGCTTTTCTAGAGAATCTATTGATTTAACCGCTTCTCCAAAATTATCCTCACTTAACTTAAGTAGTTTCATAAATTCTTTATTCAAGAATTTAATATAGGCATCTAATTCTTCATCCTTAGCTGCTTTATCTTCTAATTTTTCAACTGAAACTTTTATATAATTTTCTTCTTCCTCTATATATTTAACTATTTTACCTCTTTCTTGACCTTCTACAAGAACTCTAATAGTATTATCAGACATCTTCAAGATTTGCTTTATTTTACATATGGTTCCAATCGAATATATTTCATCTTGATTAGGTTCTTCTATCATTGAATCTTTTTGACCTACAAGAAAAACTTCTTGTTCATCTAACATAGCTTGTTCAATAGCTGCTATGGATTTTTCTCTTCCTACATCAAAATGTACAACCACACTAGGAAAAACAGTCAATCCTCTTAAAGGAATTAGCGGAATCGTATATAGCTTTTTCATAGTACTATTTCCCCCCATATCTTAATTACATTATTTATTTTGACTTATCTAGTATACACATAATAAATATTTTTTTCAATGATTCTAAAAATAAAAAGCTTATTATTATATTGTAGAGTTTACAAAGCAAATATGTTTGATTACTTGCTTTGTAAACTTATGATAATTTTGTTCAATAAGATAATACACATATTACTATAAATATTATTTAGTTTATCTATTATAACATAATATATTAAATTTAAAAGAAAAAGTGTGAAAATATTAAGTTTTATTCACATTTTACTTTACTAACTAAAAATACAGCTTTACAAGTTATTCAAAATGTTATTACCTTCAGCTGACAATATTTCTCGCTCACTTTCATTAATTATATCGTCTTCCATAGCCAACTTAATTACTTCTTTAAAATTTGTTACAGGAATTACTTCTATCTCACATATTTCATTTAGTGAGCTATCATAATTTTCTTGTGGAATGATGACTTTTTTTGCACCTGCTTTAAACGCTGCAGATATCTTAGCTTTCACGCCTCCTATAGCTTTCACTGATCCTAATATGCTTATTTCCCCTGTCATAGCAACAAACCTATTTATTTTTTGTTTAGTTATTGCGCTATAAATAGCTGTTGCAATACTTATTCCTGCTGATGGACCATCAACCGGAATTCCTCCTGATATATTTACATGTATATCATATCTGTCAGTAGATAAATCAAATAAATTATCCAATACTGTGAGCACATTTTGAACAGATGCAAAAGCAGTGCTTTTCATCTTTATTTTTTTATTATTATTAGTTATCTCTTCCTCTTCAACTATTCCAGTTATTTTAAGTTCTCCTCTTCTACCTGTAACTTTCTTGCAGCTAACCTCGAGAGGCATTAGCATTCCAATATTTGCTCCATATACTGCTAATCCATTAACAACACCAACTCTAGATTGGCCTGGTATCTTATTTGAAATTATTTTATTATACTGACCATTCTCTAATACCCATTTAATATCATCTAATTTAATCTCATTTCTATCTTCATTAATAGCAATACCAGATGCTAATTGAATCAAATTTATTACTTCTCTACCATTTGTGCAATATTTACTTACTTCTTCAACTCCATCCTTTGAAATTTTCAGTCCAACCTTATTCACACAGTTTTCAGCTATCTTCTCTATCTCTTCAGGCAATAATGCTCTAAAAAATATTTCTACACATCTTGATCTTATAGCTGGTATAATTTCATGTGGCGCTCTTGTTGTTGCCCCTATTAATCGAAAATCAGCAGGAAGACCATTTTCAAATACTTCCTTTATGTACTTAGGCATATTAGCATCTTCTGAGCTATAATATGAACTATCTAAAAACACTTTTCTATCTTCTAATACCTTTAATAACTTATTTAATTCAATTGGATGAAGCTCTCCAATCTCATCTAAAAATAGTACGCCACCATGTGCTTTTGTAACAGCTCCTGCCTTTGGCTGAGGAATACCTGCTATTCCTAATGAACCAGCACCTTGATAAATCGGATCATGCACCGAACCTATTAGTGGATCTGCTATTCCTCTTTCATCAAATCTCAATGTAGTTGCATCTAACTCAACAAATTTTGACTTTTCTGAAAATGGTGATAGTTTGGATTTTCTAGCTTCTTCTAGCACTAATCTAGCTGCCGCAGTCTTTCCAACCCCTGGTGGCCCATAAATTATAACATGTTGGGGATTGGGTCCGCAAAGAGCTGCCTTCAATGCCTTAATACCTTTTTCTTGACCTATTACCTCATCAAAACTAGAAGGTCTACTTTTTTCTGTAAGTGGTTCAGATAAACTTATTTGTCTTAACCTATTTAGATTATTCATTTCCTTAGTATTTTCTCTATCAATTATTATCTCTCTATTTTTTTGCGGCTTACTTATTGCATTGCACATAACATAAACCATAAGTATTAAAACTATAATTTGCAAAATCATCAATATATTTGTCATAATCTTTAAATATACTTACATTTAATAATATATACATTTGCTTTCCTTATTATTACTAAAGTAAATATACTTTGCCTCCTTCAATTTTTATTATTAGTATTATTTGCTTATTATTACAAATATATTCTTGATTTTGAAATATAAATAAAAATAATCCAATATTTAAAATAGCAAAAATTCACAAAAGAACGCTAAATAAGTCAGTATATATTAGAAAATATATACTGACTTATTATTCTCGCTAATATTAAGCTGATTCAATATCTTTTTTAGTTCTAGCTTTTACTAAAGTAGGTCTAACCTTTCCTTCCTCTACTCTTTCAATTCTAGGTTGTTTCTTCTCTTTAATAGCTTCTTCAGTTATTACAACATTGGTTATTCTATTATCAGAAGGTATCTCATACATTATCTCATTCATTATATCTTCAATAATAGCTCTTAAACCTCTAGCACCTGTCTGTCTGCTAATTGCTTCTTCCGCAATTGCAATTAATGACTTTTCGTCAAACTCTAACTTAACATCATCTAACTCGAACAATTTTTTATATTGTTTTACAAGAGCATTTTTAGGTTTAGTTAAAATTTGAATTAAAGCTTCTTTATCTAAAGACTCTAACGTAACAAGTATTGGAAGTCTTCCAACAAATTCTGGAATTAATCCAAACTTTAATAAGTCTGCTGGCATAATTTCTTTAAGTAAGCTTCCAACATCCTTTTCATGTTTAGCTTGAATTTGTGCTCCAAATCCCATAGAACTCTTTCTTGTTCTATTTTCTATTATTTTATCAACACCATCAAAAGCTCCACCACAAATAAATAATATATTAGAAGTATTTATTTGGATAAATTCTTGATGAGGATGTTTTCTTCCACCTTGTGGTGGAACTGATGCAACAGTTCCTTCTAATATCTTTAACAATGCTTGTTGAACACCTTCGCCTGATACATCACGAGTAATAGATGGATTTTCTGACTTTCTAGCAATCTTATCTATTTCATCTATATAAATGATACCTCTTTCAGCTTTTTCTACATCATAATCTGCATTCTGTATTAATTTAAGAAGAATGTTTTCTACATCCTCTCCAACATATCCTGCTTCTGTTAATGTTGTAGCATCCGCAATTGCAAAAGGTACATTCAAAAATCTTGCTAATGTTTGAGCAAGTAATGTTTTACCAGAACCAGTTGGTCCTAGTAATAAAATATTACTTTTTGATAACTCAACATCAATATCCTCTTTATTAGTATTAATTCTTTTATAATGATTATAAACTGCTACTGCTAAAGATTTTTTTGCTCTTTCCTGCCCAATGACATAAGAATCTAAGTATTCTTTAATCTCATTTGGCTTTGGTACACTTTTAGGGTCAAAGTCAACAGTTTCTTGAAATTCATCTGCTATAATTTCAGAACATAAATCAATACATTCATCACAAATATATACTCCTGGACCTGCAATTAATCTTTTTACTTGTTCCTGAGTTTTGCCGCAGAAAGAACACTTTAACTGCTTCTTTTCATCATATTTAGCCATACATTCACCTCACTTAAAACGTATAAATTGAAAATTCAATCTTATTTATCTTTTCCTATTTTATGCGTAGTTATTACTTCATCAACTAACCCATAAGCTTTAGCTTCGTCTGCAGTCATAAAATTATCTCTTTCTACATCTGCTTTAATTGTTTCTAAAGACTTACCAGTATTTTCACTTAAAATTCTATTTAAAGTTTCTTTCATCTTTAATATTCTTTTAGCGTGTATTTCAAAATCTGTTGCTTGACCTTGAAAACCGCCTAGTGGTTGATGTATCATAACCTCAGCATTTGGAAGTGCAAATCTCTTTCCTTTTGTTCCAGAAGAAAGTAAAAATGCCCCCATTGAAGCTGCCATTCCTATACATATTGTTGATACGTCACACTTAATATATTGCATAGTATCATATATAGCATTTCCAGCTGTTATTGATCCTCCTGGACTGTTTATATATATATATATATCTTTATCTGGATCTTCACTTTCTAAAAATAATAATTGTGCTACTATTAAATTAGCACTATCATCATTCACTTCTCCACTTAACATGATTATTCTTTCTTTTAATAATCGTGAGAATATATCATAGGAACGTTCTCCTCTACTTGTTTGTTCTACAACCATAGGTACTAAAGCCATATAAATCCTCCTTTTACTATTATACTTTTTCTAATTTTAATTATATATTTTTTTTATCACTTTGTTAATTATTATTTGAATAAATTGCCAGAAAAAAATTTTTTCTGGCAATTTATAATTGGTATACTTATTTTATATTATATATTAAAATAAATTATTTGCAATTTTCTTTTAAGAATTTTAAAGTGTTTTCTAATATTATATCTTTTTCAATCATGTTTCTTTGAGACTTAACTAAAATTTTAGCCATTTTTTCTGGATCTTTTGGTCCATAAATTTTTCCTAATTCTAAGGCTTTTGCATTTAATTCTTCTTCAGTTGCTTTAATTTCTTCTGTTTTTGCAATAGCTTCAAGAACTAAGTCAGCTTTAACTTTTCTTTCTGCATTTTCTTTCATAAAGTCTCTCATTTTTTCAGTTGTATTTCCTGTAAACTCCATATATTGTTCCAAACTTAAACCTTGATATTTTAATCTTCCTTCAAGATCTTGCATCATGGCATCAATTTCTTTGTTTACCATAACCTCTGGAATATCCATTTTTGAGTTTTCAATTGCTGCAGTTATAACAGCTTCTTCAAATTCTCTTTCTGCTTTTTCATCGTTATTCTTTTCTAATGTCTTTTTAAGATTTTCTTTTAATTCTTCAAAAGTATCAACTGCTGCTACATCTTTAGCAAATTCATCATCTAATTCTGGCAATTCTTTAACTTTAATTGACTTAATTTCAACCTCAAACATTGCTGGTTTTCCGTTTAATTCTTCTTTTCCATAAGCTTCTGGGAAAGTAACGTTTATTTCTTTTTTATCCCCTACAGCTAAACCTATTAATTGTTCTTCAAAGTTATCAATAAAAGTACCAGAACCTATTTCTAAAGAATAATCAACGCCTTCTCCGCCTTCAAAAGCAACTCCGTCTATATATCCTTTGAAATCAATAACAGCTATATCACCCTTAGCTATATTTCCCTCTGTTTTAACTTCTATTCTAGCATTTTTTTCTTGCATTTCTTTAATTTGCTTATCTATTTCAGCATCTTCTACTTCATATACAGGTTTCTTTATATCTAATCCTTTATACTCTCCAAGTTCTACTTCTGGATATGTAGTAACTGTAGCAGTATAAACTAATTCTTTACCTTCTCCTAATTCTACTATATCAACTTGTGGATAATCTACAGGTCTAATATTTTCTGTATTTAATGCTTCTGGATATGATTCGTCTATAGCAAAATTAACAGCATCATCATAGAATACTTCAACTCCATAGAACTTCTTAACCATTGCCATAGGAACTTTTCCTTTTCTAAATCCAGGTATATTATATCTGCCCTTATTCTTATTATAAGCTTTTGTTAACGCTGCATCGAATTTTTCAGCTTCAACCCTTATTTCTAATTTTATCACATTTGTTTCTATTTTTTCCACTTTAGCTTTCATTCTATTCTTTCCTCCTAAATAGTGTGCATCTAATTTAACTAAGTCATTATACCATAAACCCTTAAATCTTATCAAATAATTTATTAATATTATCTCTATTGAACATAATTACCATTTACATCTATAAAATAAATTCTACCATCAACAGTAATTTTAACGCCTTTTTCTTCCTTTTCACCGATTTCTATATTAGCTCCAGCTAAATCCCATAGAACCTTATCTTCATTAGTTGAAATATCAGTCATCCATAAATACTGTTTAAGATTAGCGCCTCCAAAGTATGGCCTATTAGTGACAAAAATCATTTTATCTTCACTAATAAATTTGGGCTTCTGATTCCATAAGTATTTAGGATTTGATTGAATTGTAGATTCTTTAGTAAATACACTTCCACTTGTAGATACATATTGATCCTTAGATATCACTTTGTTTGTTCCATCTAAATTATATAATGTAATTATCGAATTTGTATCTTCAACAATTATTTCCTTACCAGATGGACTTATGCTATAATTAACTCCATTATCAGTAGCATCTAAAGTTTTAAAAACTTTTCCCGTATTAGCATCATCTACATAAATTGCTTTTGCAACATTTCCACTCGCTAGAGTTATATTTATGTAGTCTTCCACCGGTTTTTGAGGCTCTTCTTCAACTACTTTCTCATCTTTTTTTTCATCAGATGTTTCTTCTTTTTCTGCTTTAGTTTGTTCTGAAGAATTATTAGTATCACTATCAATCCATGCCTGTATATTTTGTTTAATATTTTTATAATCTATTGGATTATACGCTATTTTAATTGATAACGCAGATGTTATTAATATTATTGCAAAAAATATTATTATCGCATTTCTTCTTCTTCGCTTCATCCTCTTTTCATATTCTCTACTAAAAATACTTGGCTTTCCCAAAGATGGCCCCCTCCAAATCTTTCTAATGTATTATAATATAAACAAATTTATTATATATTATTCTTTTGTTTAAATCTACAATATATTTTATATTTTTGTAATCATATAATCCTAGATCAAAAAGTAACATTATTTTTTACAACTGTTCTTACTATTGCAGCTTGAGCACTTTTCTTTTTTATCTTCTCCCTTTAAACAGCATCCTCCACATTGCAATAACCCTTCTTTTTTAAGTTCCTCTAGTGTTAGCTTACAAACATTTTCTGAATACTCTTCATAATCTATAGTATTTTTCAATAAGTCTTCCTTATATATTTTAATCATTTCTTTCTCCTACACATTATTTTATTTTTAAATTTGTTATTACATATTGAAATGTATAATTTTCATTTTTTTAATCTATATCAAATTTAAATTAGTTTCTACATAATATCTATATTATACACCTATAAATTTCTTATAATTTTTTTCTATACAAAAAGGCGTTTATTTAGCAACGTAAACTTTACTTATTTCTCTTATATTTTAATTGTCATAATATAAAAAATTATTGTTTTTTTTTGTGATTATTGTATAATTAAATTATCAATATTGTAGCAAATATGCCCATACACTTTATGGTTTATCGCCATAAAATTTTATAAACCCACAATAACATGTTCATTTATTTCCTTTCTCGAGTGGACATGCGAAAACCTGTACTATATATACAGGTTTTCTTTTTTATATTTATTAATTATAAGTATTCTTACTTATAGCTAATAAAAAACTTGCTTTGCTTTTATCTAATATTATAATACTCAACTTATAATTGACAATCAACAGTAAAAATTTTGAAATTCTCAAACTTATATTATTCAAATTTCAACACCCTAACATCAAAAAAGGATTGTTAAGACAAACAATCCTAATTTTTTAATTCTAATGCTGATTCACTACAAATAGAATTTATTTAAACATTTGTTATAGGCTTTCTCTCGCCTTTAAAATTATTGATTTTAGCTCTCCTCTTTTCTAACTCCGCTCCTACTTCTTCAAGTGAAATATCCATTTGAGCCATTAAAACAAGTAAGTGATAAGTAAGATCACAAATTTCATTTATCTGTTCTTCTCTATTATTTTCTTTACAACTAATTATAACTTCCGTACATTCTTCACCAACTTTTTTCAGTATCTTGTTTGTTCCACTTTCAAAAAGATATTTCGTATAAGATCCATCTGCACTTTCTGTCTTTCTTTTTAATATAGTCTCATATAAAGCCCTTATATTTTCATCCATTTTTAATCCTCCAATACTTCCGTCTATAAATTATAAATCTCTATAAAAACAAGTTCTATTTCCTGTATGACATGCTGATCCAACTTGTTCCACAAATATCAAAATAGTATCATTATCACAATCTATTTTTATTTCTTTCACATACTGAAAATGTCCTGAAGTTGCCCCTTTATTCCAAAGCTCATCTCTACTTCTACTATAAAACCAAGTTGTATTATCTTCTAATGTCTTATTTAAACTTTCTTTTGACATATAGGCTAGCATTAAAACCTCTTTAGTTTTATAATCTTGAACTATAGTTGGGATTAATCCATTCATCTTTTCAAAATCAACTTGCTCCACTCTTTTACAAATCTCCATTATAATTTTTCTCCCTTCAGGCATACACTAGTTGCTTCTTTATAAATCAATATATTTCGTAGCTCATAGAACTTATTAAACTCATATTACAAAAGTTTATTTTCTAACAAGCTTATTCTAAAAAAATATATTCCTTGTTAAATGAATATATTTTTCATAAAAACTATAAATGCTTCTAACTAATTTTATATCCAAACAAGCTTATCTACGTACTGAAATATTTTTATCATATAAATATTGCTTCACTTCGCCAACAGTTAACTCCCCATAATGAAAAAGAGAGGCTGCAAGTGCTGCATCTGCTATATTATTTTTAAATACATCATAAAAATCTTCCAAACACCCACATCCACCTGAAGCTATTACTGGAACATTAGTTATATCGCTTATATTTTTTGTTAATTCTAAATCAAATCCTTTTTTGGTTCCATCTGCATCCATAGATGTTAAAAGAATTTCTCCAGCTCCAAGTGCTGTTGCTTCTTCAATCCACTTTAACAAATCTAATCCTGTATCAATTCTTCCTCCGTTTATTACAACGTTCCATCCTGTGTTATCAGATCTTTTTTTCGCATCAGCTGCTAACACTATACATTGACTTCCAAAATAGAAAGCCCCTTCTTTTATAAGCATTTTATTTCTAACAGCTGCTGAGTTTAAACTCACCTTATCTGCTCCTGCCCTAAGTATTGACTTTATATCATCTAAAGTCTGAAGTCCCCCACCTACTGTAAATGGGATAAAAATTTTTTCAGCTACACTTTGAACAACTTTTTCCATTATGCCACGTTTTTCATGAGTTGCTGTTATATCTAAAAATACTAATTCATCCGCTCCTTGCCTATTATAATATTCTGCAAGTGCAACAGGATCACCAACATCGACCAATCCCTCAAAATTAACTCCTTTAACAACTCTTCCTTCTTTTACATCAAGGCATGGAATAATTCTCTTAGTATGCATCCATTTATCTCCCCTCTTTAGAAATTTCTATTGCTTTTTCTAAAGACAATGTTTTAGCATATATGGCTTTACCTGTTATCGCTCCATATAAGTCTATGTTTTTTAATTCTTTAATATTTTCAATATCCTTAATTCCACCAGAAGCTGTAATATCAATACTTACTGTTTTCTTAAGTTTTTTAAGCATTTCCACATTAGGTCCTTCTAATGTTCCATCTTTACTAATATCAGTTACTATTATATTCTTAACACCCATATTCTCCATCTTTTTAGCAAATTCTATATAATCAAGGTCACTGGCTGCAAGCCATCCCCTTCCATATACTTTACCATCTTTACAATCTATTCCCACTGCTATTTTTCTGTCATATATTGCTATTGCCTTTTTTAGTAACTCTTCATCTTCCATTGCTATAGTTCCAAGAATTACTCTTGCTACTCCATTATCTAAAAGATATTTAATAGTTTCAAAAGATCTTATTCCTCCACCTAGTTCCACAGGAATCTTAAGTTCTTTAGCAATTTTAATTACTAATTCATGATTTTGATTACTTCCACTTTTAGCCCCATCTAAATCTACTAAATGTATATATTCTGCTCCCATATCTTGAAAAGATTTTGCTGTTTCAAATACATCATCTGCAACAATTTCTTTTTTATTATAATCTCCCTGATACAATCTTACTGGCTTGCCATCAATTATATCAATTGCTGGTAAAATTATCATTTAATCAACTCCCCAAAATTTTTTAAAATGGCCAAACCTACAGATCCACTTTTTTCCGGATGAAATTGAGCTCCTATTACATTTTTGCACCTAACTACACCTGGTATCTTATTTTCCCCATATTCACTATACGCTACCAAGTCTTCATCATTATAGCCTTGAGCAAAATAAGAATGCACATAATAAACAAATTCACCTTCGTCTATATCTCTGAAAATTTCATCTCTTCTATTAAATATTAAATTATTCCAACCAATGTGTGGAATCTTTATGTTATTAGCTTTATTATCTTTCATCTTAATAATATTGCCCTTTAATAAACCAAGTCCTTTTCTTTCAATTCCTTCAAATCCATTTTCAAACAGTAATTGCATTCCAAGGCATATTCCAAGAAGCGGTTTACTCTTTCTTACTTCTTCTATTATTATTTTATCTAAAGATAATCTTTCAATAGTCTCCATAGCATCAGGGAACGCTCCAACACCTGGTAATATTAATGCATCAGCCTCTTTAATTTCATCTTTATGACACGAGATCTTATTCTCAATTCCAAGATAATCCAAGGCATTCTTAACGCTTTTTAAATTTCCCATTCCATAGTCTATTATAACTACCACTATATACACCCCCTTCTATAATAAATAAAAATTAAAATGAATAATAAATAATAAGTTAACATCTCCGTTTTTCAGATTTTATAGAGATTTTATTAATAATTATTCATTATTCATTTTTAAAATTTTCTATAAGCTTCCTTTGGTAGATGGAATACCATTATCACTACTTCTAGACACAGCTTCTTTAATCGCTCTTCCAAAAGCTTTAAATAAAGCTTCTATTTTATGGTGATCATTTTCGCCGTATAAAACTTTTAAGTGAAGTGTTACTCCAGCATTAAATGCAAAAGCCCTGAAGAATTCAACTACCATTTCAGTAGACATTTCTCCAACTTTTTCTCTCTTGAAATCACAATCAAATACCAAAAAAGGTCTATTGCTTATATCCATTGATACTAAAGCTAGAGTCTCATCCATTGGTACATAAAAAGTTCCATATCTGTTTATACCATTCTTATCTCCTAGTGATTCTTTAAATGCTTCTCCTAGCGTTATTCCAACGTCTTCTATTGTATGATGGTCACATACATACGAATCACCTTTAGCAAATATATTTAAATCAAATTTACCATTAAATGAACATAAAGTTAACATGTGATCCAGAAATCCAATTCCTGTATTTATTTCACTATTCCCGTTTCCATCCAAATCAATTTCTACCCTGACACTAGTTTCCTTAGTTATTCTTTCTCTTTTTGAGCTTCTATTTGACATACTAACTCTCCTTAAAATTATAATTTTGTTTTAAGTATAGTTTTCCAAAAGAATTCTATACACTTAATACCTATATAAAACATAATCTCACTATAGTCAAGTTCACTTTAACACATATGAGAGAAAATAATATGTCAAGTCTTTATACATATACAAAAGTCTTCTTTATTCCATCAACTACTTTCCTATTTTGCATAGGTGAGCCAACTGTAATTCTAAAGCTGTCATCATTAAAATTTCTAATTATAATTCCAATGCTCTCAAGTCCTTTAATAAGAGCTTCCTTATGAGGTGTGCGTCCAAAGATATAATTTCCCTTCGACGGGTAGAAGTGTATCTTCATTGCAGCACTTTTTTCTACCTCTTTTAGATTTTCATATAATTCTTCTCTCTGTTTAACTATTTGTTTTGCATTTTTCACAACATTTTCTGGATATCTTAAAGCCATCGAGGCCAAATTTTGTGAAAATGAACTTATTGTGTATGGGATTTTATAATTTAATAATTCAGAAATATTATTCTCATGAGTTATTAAAAATCCTACTCTCAACGATGCAAGTCCCCAAGCCTTTGACAGGGTTCTTGTAACAACCAAATTTTTATATTTATTTATATACGGAATCATTGATTTCCCATAGAACTCATAATAAGCCTCATCTACAAGAACAGTTGTATCTTTAAACGTTTCTAAAATTCTAACTATATCTTCTAACTCTATTCCAATTCCGGTAGGATTGTTTGGATTTGAAAAAATAATTAGATCTACAACTTCTTGTTTTCCCATATCTATAAATTCCTGAACATTAAAATTCATAGTTTTACCTATATCATATTTCTTTAATTCCCCACCAAATCTTGAAACAAAAAAATCATACATTGTAAAATCAGGTCCTAGGGTTAATGCCTTCTTTCCATTTTTAATAGCCTTACTTACAACAAGTTCAATCATTTCATCCGATCCGTTTCCTACAATTATGTTTTCACTATCTATATTTGCATAATTTGCATATAATTCTTTAATAGTAGTCATCTCATTTGTAGGATACCTATGGAAAAGTACATTAGTTAAGCAAGATTTCATTTTCATTAGTATCTTTGGGTCCATCTCTAGATAAATTTCATTACTATCTAGATTTATTGTATACTCATCATACGAATTGATATACTCATTATAAGTTCCCATTCTCTAATCTCACTTTCACAGAATTAGCATGAGCTGTAAGTCCTTCCTTGCTTGCTAATGTTATAATTTTTTCCCCATTTTCCATAAGTGCCTCTTCTGAATAATAAATGAAAGAAGATTTTTTTATAAAACTATCAACCGATAACGGTGAAAAGAACCTTGCTGTACCACTTGTAGGTAATACATGGTTTGTTCCACCAAAATAATCTCCTATAGGCTCTGGACAGTATCTCCCCAAAAATACAGACCCTGCGTTTCTAACCATACCTAAATATTTCATTGGATCATCTACCATTAGTTCCAAATGCTCTGGCGCTATAGAATTAGAAATATCAATGCATTCTTCTATAGTTCTGCAAATTATTGTACTTCCAAAATTTTTAAGCGAAGTTCTTATTATTTCTTCTCTTTCAAGAGTCTTGACTTGTCTTTCCAACTCCATCTCAACTCTTTTGTGTAATTCTTTTGATGTTGTGATTAATATTGATGATGCTAATTTATCATGCTCTGCTTGTGACATTAAATCTGCTGCTATAAAACTAGGATTGGATTTTTCATCAGCAATAACTAATATTTCACTAGGCCCCGCAATCATATCTATATCAACTTCTCCAAATACTAATTTCTTTGCAGTAGCAACAAATATATTTCCTGGTCCAACAATTTTATCAACCTTTTTAATACTTTCTGTTCCATAAGCCAAAGCTGCAACAGCTTGTGCTCCTCCAACTTTATATATCTTATTGATTCCTGCTATTCTTGCAGCCACTCCAATATATGGATTAAGCCCCCCATTTTTATCTGGTGGCGTTACCATAATAATTTCATCTACTCCTGCTACTTTTGCAGGTATTACATTCATAAGCACTGATGATGGATAAGCAGCGGTTCCACCTGGAACATAAACTCCAACCCTCTCTAAAGGCAATACTCTCTGCCCTAGGTATACTCCTTTATCTTTTGTCATTAAAAATCCATTTGATTTTTGTTTTTCGTGATACTCTTTTATATTTGCTTTAGCTTCTTCTAATGCTTCAATGAACTCTTTCTCCACTTTATTAAAACATTCATCAATTTCAAGAGTTGATACTTCTAAAGTTTCAAGTTCAACCTTATCAAATGACTTCGTAAGTTCAAATAAAGCTTTATCCCCATCTTTTTTCACTCTTGATAGAATACTATTTACGCTTGAGATTATCTCTTGTTCCGTTTCTGTAACTCTACCTTTAAGTTCACTAATTAAGCTTTCTTTATTACTCTCGGTAATCTCCATTAAATTTAACATATAATTAATAGCCCCCCTTTGACTTGATAAAAAAGTAATAACAACAAAAAATACTCTTTAAATTTTATTTATTATTTTTTATTAATTACTCAAGATATCATAATCAATTTTATCAACATCTCACGAATCTTGTCAATTATTAATCACTTTCTTAATCCTATCTATAAAATCCCATATTTCATTCTGCTTCATTTTAAAACTAGCTTTATTCACTATCAATCTCGCACTTATTTCACAAATCCTATCTATAACAACCAAACCATTTTCCTTTAAAGTTGTTCCTGTTTCCATGATATCCACAATTCCATCACATAGGCCTAATATTGGTGCAAGTTCTACTGATCCCTCTATTTTTATAACTTCTACATCCATTCCTTTCTTTTTAAAATAATCCTTTGCAACTTTTGGATATTTACTTCCTATTTTTATATGACCAACCTTTTTTAAAATATCATTTTCCGGTAATGATGCTACTATGAATCCACACTTTCCAAATCCTAAATCCAAAACTTCATAGCAATTGTTATCACTTTCCAAAATAGTATCTTTTCCAACAACTCCAAGATCAGCTACCCCATGTTCAACATAAGTTATTGAATCTGCTGCCTTTACCAAAAAATAATTTATATCCTGTGTTTTATCTTTAAACACAAGTTTTCTACCTTTATTTTTTAATTCTGAAGGATCGAATTTAGCCTTATCTAAGATCTTTATGGTCTCTTCTTCTAATCTTCCCTTTGTTAATGCTATGCTTATGCTCATTTTTAATATTCCCCACCCTTAACTACTTTTATTTCTTTCATATCTTCATTTGGTAATAAATCAACAATATACCCTTGATTCCTAAGCTCTTCACTTTTTTTAATAGCTTCAATTCTAGTATTTTTATTATAGTATATCTTATATATATTTTCCTTTTCACTTGCTATTTTATTGAACTTTACAGTTGGAATCACAGCATCAATATCTATCGAAAATCCTACTGCTGGAACACATTTTTCTGAAAGCTCAATTAAATTATCATATCGCCCACCTCTCAATAGTGTGTTGCCAACCCCTTCGCCATAACCTCTAAAAATAATTCCTGTGTAATAATTCAATCTAGGAACCATCCCTAAATCAAATGTCACATTTTTACCATACCCTAACAAATCTAGTTCATAGTATAGCGCCTCCAAGTAATCAAGGTTTTTTCTTATCTCTTCATTAAACGCTAACTTTTTAGCCTCTTCCAAGATCTGTTTATCCCCAAACATCCAAGGCAGCTTATTGAAAAACGCCTTATACTCTTCCTTTATATCTAAATCTGCTAAATAATCTTCTAAACTTTTCATATTTTTATCTTCTATGAACTGTGCAATAGCCTCTTTATATTCCTGCTCTATTTCTAAATTTTTAAATGCCCCATTAAAAAAACCGATATTTCCTATTTCAAGCTTAAAATCATTTAATCCCAATTTCTTCAAAGCTTCTAATGCCAATACTAATATTTCTAAATCAGATTTTTCATCTTCAAGTCCTATAAATTCAACACCACAATCTGTATATTCATTCCTCTTCCCCCCAAGACTTGCGTGAACTCTAAAAACATTCGAAGTATATCTAAGCTTGATTGGCAATTCTACATCTTTGAGCTTAGTTTCCACAACTCTTGCTATTGGAATTGTCATATCTGGTCTCAAAATTAATATACGTCCCCTATTATCAAAGAACTTGTACATATCTTCTTCTCTTAGAGTTTGAGAATTATAGTTGAAAGTTTCATAAAACTCCAGCGTCGGTGTTATAACTTCTTTATATCCCCATTTTTCAAAAAGTTTATCAATCTCTTTTTCTAAAATACGTTTTACTGCACATTCATCTAATACTAAATCCCTTGTTCCTTCTGGAAGTATGTTCTTCTTATTCATTTTCCACCTCACCTATTCTTATTGCTTAACCTCTACATCGTTTTATCATTTTATCAGTTTAGCGCGCTAAACTATTCTTTAATTTATGATAACTTATTTTTTCTACCATGTCAATAATTTCAAAGGCTTTTATGCGTTTATAATTATTTATAAGTTTATGTCAAATATTCTTACATCCTTAAATTTAACTATATAGAAATTAGTGTTATAATATAATAGTTTATTTGTAAAAGTATTTTTAATACTGGAAATATATTGAAAGGAGACTTTTTACATTGATTACTAAAGATATACACTTAAACGCAATAAAAAAAATGCACATCCATACCAAAACTTCTGAATCAGTACGTCTTGGTATTCTCCTTGCAATTGTTGGAGGTTTCTTAGATGCTTACACCTTTGTCTGCAGAGGTGAAGTTTTTGCTAATGCTCAGACTGGTAACCTTGTTTTACTTGGAATAGCTCTTACGAAGAGAAATCCTGGCCAAGCAATTACAGCTTTACTGCCTATTTTAGCATTCGTGCTTGGGGTGATATTTACCGAAAGGATAAAAGATATTAAAGTTCCATCAATGACTTTTGCTACGAATGCGGAACGTATAATTTTAATTATTGAAATTATTGTGCTTTTTATTATAGGATTTATACCAACTACAGTTCCTAACATATTTGTAACAGTTCCAATTTCATTTGTGTCATCAGTTCAAATCGCATCTTTTGGAAAACTGATTGACTCCCCATATAGTACGGCTATGTGCACAGGTAATTTGCGTTCTGCATCCCAAGCTGCTTATAAAGCATTTATAGAAAAAGATAAAAAACTTGCTCTCAAAAGTATCCGCTACTTAGTTATAATATTTTTCTTTATTGTTGGAGCTTATTTAGGCGGAATCTTAACTTTACACGTTGGTGGTAAATCAATTTGGTTTGCCGTAGTAATATTAATTATTTCAGTAGGCTTATTTAGCTTTGATAAATATATTTTTGATCATAACGGCAAAGAACAAATAACAAGTGAAACTTAGAATGTGATTTAAATATTTAAATTATATAAAAAAATACCTCAGGTAAAATAAACCTGAGGTATTTTTTTAAAATGTTACAACTTCAATATTTTCAATTGATTTTTGCACTAATTCATCAACATCTAATTTTTCTTCTTCCTTTATGATTGCATCAAGTTTTGGATTTGTTTTCGGATGCTTTGGAACAAATATTGTACAACAGTCTTCATAAGGCAAAATTGAAGTTTCATATGTCCCTATTTTTCTTGCTATTTCCATTATATCTGTTTTATCCATTGCAATTAATGGCCTAAATGATGGTCTATCTGAACAATCATCACTTACAATAAGACCATCCATAGTCTGACTTGCAACTTGGCCTATGCTTTCTCCTGTACTTACTGAATTTATTCCATATTTATCTGCAAGTTTACATGCTATCCTCATCATAAATCTTCTCATTATTATTGTAAGTTCGTCTTCTCTGCATTTATTTATAATTTCCATCTGTATCTCTGTAAACGGAACTATGTACAAATTAATTTTTTCTGTGTATTGAGCTAATATTTTTGCTAAATCTTTAACTTTATCCTTTGCCCTTTCCGATGTATATGGG
>CAURJV010000020.1:0-70399 GCA_963524945.1 uncultured Clostridium sp. | reverse complement strand
TAGTCAAGTTGTAAATACATTAAAGAAACTGTGTGCAATTTTCAAAGAATAATATCCAACCGGTAAATCCGGAAGATCTCGTGATGATGGCATAGAGGTAACACTCCTTCCCATTCCGAACAGGAAAGTTAAGGTCTATAGCGCCGATGGTACTGCATGGGAGACTGTGTGGCAGAGTAGGACGTTGCGAGGTAAATTGAAAAGATAGCTGTAATAGCTATCTTTTTTTGTTTTATTAAATTTACTAACTAAATTGGTAGTTTGGATTTTGTACCTGTTTGTTTATTTTCCCAGGTGATAAAGTAAGGAAATATAAATTTCAATTAGTAAATAAATTTAATAATAAACGATAAGCTTATTTCATATGTTATAGAAGAATGCATGAGCTTGGCATTTATTGCCTTAATTTAGTTTTTATATTACCTCTAGAATAAGTGGGAAGAAAGTCACTTATAAGAAATAATTCTATTAAGTTGAGTTTTTCTATGTTAATTATTTTCATATCTAGAATATATACTATTAATTTAATTTTCTTGTAACATATGAAGTAATATGTTAAAATGATGTCAAATAATTAGGTGTAAAAGTTTTATTGTTAGGATTTATCAAAGATATTCTAATAATAATATTAAAGCAATAATATTATTATACGATAATTAAATAATAAAAACTGAATGGAGATTAAAAAATAGCACATATTAAAAAGGGATATGAGAGGAGAATATTTAATGGGGGTAAGTTGTAATTTATCTGAAGAAGAATCTATATTAAATAATTGGATGAAGGAAAAGTGTGATAATATGGAGTTGGTAGTAGTGAATGATATTCCGATTTTAGTGGAGGATTGTTTATCTATATTAACAGGTACTGTTGCTAAAGTTAAAAACTCTACTAATAAGTTAATTGTCACAACTATAGATAATACTAATTATGTTTTAGAATCGTTCAAAGAAATGAATATTACAAATTAAACGTATTTTTCATTTCATATTAACGTGTTGGAACTCGATTGTATGTGGAAAGACATAGCTCTTTACAAGAATATAATAGTGACATTTGGATTCCTATGATATCAAAGAGTAAAAATTAGTGATAAAATATTTGAAATTAAATATAATCGGCTTATTATTGCTGAAATTTAAAATAAAAGCAGGTGGTTTTAATTAAACTACCTGCTTTTATTTTAGAATAAAACAAGGTAAATCTCTTTGTTTCCATATTAGGAAGTGGCCATGAAGATGAAAGTATCCATAAAGTACAATGAAAATAGTTTTAATAGTTGTAGAAAATTTAATGTATTCTGATGAAAAAATTAACAAGTTACTTTGAAGTTTATGAAATTATTTTGATAGTAATGCATTTATATGAATAATATTCATTTTAACCCTATATAAGGAATACAATCCTTCCATATTATGAATTGTGCGGTATATGGCACTATGATATAATTGTGTCAAAAGATGAATAAAAACTATAAGAAATCATGGAATGCAAAACTATAGGGGCTAAATTCATAGGAATATGCATGCCAGTTACTGAATAAGACAAGATAAAGTAATATTCCGTGACTATTCGTTTGAATAGTTTTTTGTTATATAGACTTATGATAAAATTAATCAAATCTGTTTATCAATGCAGTTCATTAGAAGTGCAGATAAAAAGTTATTTTGATTTATAGGAGGGGGGAAGAAGCACTAAAAGAGTGGTGATAAGCTTAATTAAGCAAATTTACGAAAGATAAGTTTAAGGAGGGGTACACAAATGAAAAGAATTATTTCAGCAGTTACTTTTTTATTAGTTGCATTTGGATTTACAGCAAATGTTAATGCAGCGGTAGTAACATCAGTCCCAACATCAAATGAACGAGTAATCGTCGTATTTAAAAATAAAGCTGATAAAAATGTGGTTTCAAAAGCTAGAGGAAATGTAAGACGAGAATACAAAAATGCAAACGTTCTATCAGCATCTGTTCCTACTACAGCTATTAAGGATTTGAAAGATGATCCCAATGTATTAGCTGTAGAACAAGATATAATAGTTAAAACAAATTCTCAAACAGTAGACTGGGGAGTGAATAAAATCCAAGCTCCGACAGCATGGTCTTCAAGTTATACTGGAAAAGGAGTGAAAATAGGAATTGTTGATACTGGGATAGCTAACCATGAGGATCTATCAGTTGCAGGTGGCGCAGCGTTCACATCTTATACAACATCATATTTAGATGATAATGGGCACGGAACACATGTTGCAGGTATAATAGGAGCAAAGAACAATGGTTATGGAACTGTTGGAGTTGCAAATGAGGCAAGCCTTTATGCTGTGAAAGTATTAGGAAATGATGGGGCTGGATACCTTTCTGATATAATCGCAGGAATAGATTGGTGTATTACAAATAAAATGGATATTATTAACTTAAGTCTTGGCAGCTCTATGCCATCAACTGCATTACAGCAAGAAGTGGACAAGGCTTATAATCAGGGCATTTTAGTTGTTGCGGCAGCAGGAAATGATGGTACATCAGATGGATCAACGGATACAGTAGATTATCCAGCAAAATATAGTTCGGTTATAGCAGTAGCGGCAATTGATTCTAATAATAAAAGACCTTCGTTTTCTTCTACAGGAAATACTGTTGAAGTAGCGGCACCAGGGGTTAATGTTCTTAGTACATATTTAAATAATAAATATGTATCTATGAGTGGTACTTCAATGGCAGCACCTTTTGTTACAGGAGATTTAGCATTATTAAAGCAGGCTAATCCAGGGCTTTCTCCAAATCAATTACGTGCAAAACTTAATGAAAATGTTATTGATTTAGGAACAAGCGGAAAAGATAGTTGGTATGGTTATGGGCTAATACAAGCACCTAAAGGACAAACATCAACGGTGACACAGCCAGTTTCAACAATACCAACTAATACGCAACCAGTTGTAAGTCAGCCTGTGACAACGCAACCTTCAAAATTAGAGACAAGAACGGCTGTGTCTACAAATAAAACTTATTACTTAGCAGGTGATATAATATATATTAAAGCTAAGGTTACAGATACTTCTGGCAAAACAATTCAAGGAGCAGTCGTTAAATTTAGTATTACTTCACCAAAAGGTGTTGTGACAGTATATAAAGGAATGACAGATAGATATGGAGAGGCTTTTTTTGGTATTTTGACATATAGAATTACAGGAAAAGGTACTTATAAAGTTCTGGCTGAGACTACATATAGTAGTTATATGACAAGTTCGTCTAATACTGCATTTCAAATTTATTAAAAGTAGTTAATATAGTAGAACTTAGTGAAATACATTACCTACCACTATTCTGTGGGAGGTAATGTATTTTTTGATTAGAGGATATTACTAAAGCAAGGAATAATTCACAATAAAAAAGATTAGACTCAGAAATTTATTGCTGGAAAAATAAATGTAGATGATACGTATGTCTAATGCAAAAAGTCTATATTTATTTTTGTATTCTAATACGAGGAAAATATAAATTGGATAAATCTCTGAGATAGCCATGAGAAGAGATAGCGGATTTTGTTCTATGGCATAGCTTGCATAAAAATATAAGTATAGGTAATTTATTTATGAGTATGTAAATAAATTGCATTGGAATTTGTTGGGCTAATTACTATAATTAATAAAAAATGTCTGTTTTATAGGAGGTATTTGGTTAATATTGTCGAATATTAATTAAAGTATTAATCTAATATTTTAGAAATATATAATAATTTAGGAGGAAAAACATGAATATTAAAAGGAAGTTGACATTAATACTTCTTCTTGCAAGTTCTGTGCCTTTGATAATATTCACAATCGTTAATTTGTTTTTTTCACAAAAGATTGCGATAGAAAATGCGCTAGCTGATAATTTCAAAAGAGCAGAAATTGTAGATGAAAAGATAAATGGTTTAATTGAGAGGAATATGTATGGGATAAAGAGCATGGCGAGAAATCCTATTATTAGTTCCTATGATGCAGAAAAGTCTAAACCAATTTTAGTTGAGAGTTCAAAAGTATATCCGGATTTATCATTTACAGCTGTTACTAAATTAGATGGGGTTCAGTTTGTAAGAAGCGATGACGCTAAATCATCGGATATATCAGACCGTAATTTTTATAAATCAGCACTTAAAGGGCAGGACGAAGTTGTATCTGAAGTTCTTGTAAGTAGAGATAATGGAAGTTTAATCACAGTATTGGCTACGCCTATTAGAGATAAGGAAGGTGGAACTGTAACAGGAACATTACAAGGAAACATTGAACTTTCAGTATTAAATTCTTTTGTTAAAGAACTTTCACAAGATAATGCAACTGTTTATATTGTAGATTCAGATGGTAAATTACTAGCTCACCCTACTAAGGCATTGGATAAGCCCGAAGATCGTACAGATTTAAATGATTTCGAATTTATTAAGAAAGGGGTAAAGGGAGAGAGTGGTTCTGAAGAAGTTATTAAAGATGGAGAAAATATGCTTGTAAGCTATGTTCAGGATAAAAAAACAGGATGGGTTATTTGTGCTGAAATTCCTAAAAGCATTACTGTTGAAAAAAGTATACATTCTTTAATTAACACTACTTTAATAGGCATAGTAATATTACTTATTACATGTGGAGGTATTTTTATTCTAACTGGTTATGCAACTAAACCATTGCATATACTTTTAAATGCAGCCAATAAGATTTCAGATGGAGATTTAACAGTTAATAATATAAATATAAAATCCAACGATGAGATAGGCAATTTAGGAAGAGCATTTGAAAAAATGGCTGTTAACTTACGAGGGGTAATAAATAATATTAAAGAACATTCAGAGAGAGTTTCATCAGCATCTAATGATATGATAGATGTTTGTGAGCAGCAATCAAAAGTTGCTACAAATTCTGCAGAAAATGTTAATGAAATTGCGGAAGGTTCTATGTTAGTAAATTCTAATATAGATAAAATAAGCTCTAATATGAATATCTTAGATAAGGCAATAAAAGATATAAATGAAAAATCAGATAATGTTTCTTCAGCTGTACATACTGCGTCTAGTTATTCTGAAAAGGGAAGTGAAGCATTACATAAAGTTAACTCAAGTATGGTTAATATTCAAGGTTCAGTTAACGATACATCTAAAGTTATAGACAAGCTTGGAGAGCATTCACAAGCAATAGGAAAAATTACAGAAGTAATAAAGGGCATCTCAGAACAAACGAATTTGTTGGCCTTAAATGCAGCGATAGAAGCAGCACGTGCCGGAGAACAAGGAAAAGGATTTGCAGTTGTTGCTGATGAGGTTCGTAAATTAGCAGAACAATCTGGAGAAGCAGCGGGACAGGTTAGTGCCCTTATAAATGGTATACAAAAAGAAACTGAAAATGTAGCTTTTGTTATGAACAGAGGTATAAATGAAGTTAATGATGGATCAAAAGTAGTAAATGAAGCTAATAGCTATTTTCAATTGATATTTAAGTCTATACAAGAAGTGGCGTCTAATATGCAAGAAGTAAGTAATGCTATAGATAATATGAATAAAACTGAAAAAGAAGTATTTATTAATATAAATGATATTGCACAACTTTCTGAAGCAGTGTCAGGAGAAACTCAAGGAATATCGGCGGCTACAGAAGAACAAGTAGCTTCAATCGAAGAAATGACAGCATCAGTTCAAAGTTTCAGTGATATGGCTATAACACTGAAAGAATTAACAGATAAGTTTAAAACCAATTAATTCAATTTATCTGCAGAATAAGTAAAATTTAATAATAATAAGAATTTCTAAGATTTTATAAATAAGGATCTATCGCATTAATAGATTAAAATTTGATATGCTTCCTCTTATGATAGATAGTTTGATTATTTCAGCTATATACCATAGATGGAGGATACTGGATTGAAGATATCACAACATTTTTATTCTTTCACTGTCTGCTTGACGGTGAGTGGTTCATAGTACGATATCTCATTTATTTATCTGTATTTAAAAGATTGTATTTTTTACTATATATGTTGCAATTGAATTTCAACATTCTGTTCTTAACTGAGCATTTTCCTCAATAGAATTTTAAATGTGAATTTATTATTGCAACATATATAGCTAAAATGAATCGATAAAATTAATAAATTCTAAATATTCAAGCCTTTGAGTATTTAAGTAGGTTTGGAAATTCCTAAGAATAAATCTATCTGAACTAGTTAAAATATTATTTTCACACCACTTTTTATAAAATTTATATCTGTAGCGAGCAGCTTCAGAAGATATTGAACAGTACGTTTCTATATCATGAGAAGATCTAATATTCAACTTATGAAGAATTACTGGATTGGATAACAAAAGGCCAGTAAAATAATTTGCTTCAGCTTCTATAATTCTATATTCAGATTCTGATAGGTAATCATCAAATATTTTGGTATTATCAGATGAATAATGGCTACATAAAATATGGCCTAATTCATGGGTTAATGTCCACCTAATTCGTTCACCAGACTTAAAATCTAAATCATTATAATAAATTATATATTTATTTAAAGGTTTAAAATAATCAGTACATCCTTCGTCAGAAGTTAATATTTCAAAAGTTTCTTCTTTAGTTAAATTGTGATCAAGCATGAATCGATGATAAGAAACTATTTTTATATTATCGAAAGAACCTATTATTTCAAATACGTTTATAGGAAATTTGCTAATATTTAATTTTATATAAATATCGTTAACTATACGTTTTATATGCGTATATCTAATCGTCGAAATACTCATCAAAAGCAGACCTTAAAATTTTCATCATTTTTTCTTTGTTTTTAGGATCCATTTTTTTTCGAGCTCTCTCAATTCTTCTTATATCATCATCTCTAAATTCAGATTCACTAATTCTCGTATCGGGAAAGTCTAATTCTTCTATATTATCAGACAATAAGTAATCAACAGTAGTATTTAAAGTATTTGCTAACTTAATTAATGTATCATTGCTAGCGCCTTGTCTGTTTCCTTCTATCATTCCTATGGTAGATTGACTTACACCAATAGCTTCAGCTAACTTTTGTTGTGTAATTTTCCTCTCTTTTCTAAGTAGTTTTACTTTATTACCTAACATTATAAATTCACCTCTTAAGATAATTTTATCATAATGACCGATAAATTCAATACAAAAATCAAAAAAGCGAAAGTAATTTTATCATCAAATACAAGATTACATTATTTGTGTAATATGAGGATAAAATAATTAATAAAATTAACCTACAAATTAAAGGGGTAAAGGAGATATATATGAAAAGTAGAAAATCTATATTTTTATTAATTAGTCTATTAATATTTGATTTTATATTAATAGAAATTTTTTGCATTAATAATGTTTCTATAAAAAGGGAAGTTTTAGCTATTAATAAAACCAATTACTCCAATATGAAAATATCTTTAAGTAATGAATTCAAACAATATGAAATAATTGATGAAGTTTATAGTAAAAATTACGTGAAGATTAATTATCCTCAAATAAAAGATTATGCTGATTCAGCAAAGGTTAACTACATCAATAAAGATTTAAAAGATGCGGCTCTAAGTATTTTAAATATATATGTTGGAAATGGCACAAATATTAATGACATAAATATGAATGTGGATTATGAAGTGAAAACTAAAAATAATAAATATATATCAATAGTTTTTAATGGGCTAGTAAATATTAAAGGAACAGCATATCCAACTTCAATTTTTTATACAGTAAATGTAGAGTTGGAAAAAGGTTCAACTATAGGTCTTTCAAATTATATTAATATACAGGACATACTAAAGAAATTAAAAAAGTTAGATGATGTTAAAATGCTTTCAGAAAATGATAAATTAATAGAAGCGCAGAAGTCTGTTATAAAAAACATTAGTGATGATGAACTTTTAAGTATACTAGAAGATGCGGATTTTCATAAGAAAGATGGAGTGATTGAAATTCCAAAGAAAGGAGGCTATAGTTATATGGAAGATAATAAAATAGTAATTAGCATTCCAATGATTCATGCTATAGGAGATCATGCGGAATTTATAATAGAAAAATAATAGAAATCTTTAAGTAAAGTTTTCATAAGATAAAAAATATAGGTGAGATTAAATACCTATATTTTTAATTTATTGATGCTGTTTAGCCTCCGCCAGTACCATTTTTGAGTCTTATACATTTGAACATTATATAAAATATAAGTGAGTTATTAAAAATTAAGAATTTAATATTGAGAATATATGACAGATATGTGATATAATTAGGTAAATGATTAGGCGAAGTTGTATTATGTATAACTATTTATTCAATTAAAATGTATAATTTGGAGGCTGAAATATGGCAAGTGTATTAAATGATGAAGAGATACTATGTTCTATTAATTCTTACAAAGACATTAAAGCTTCAAGTAAAGTAGCAAATACGTTGGTTAATTTGCTAGCACAGGGAGTTGCAGGTGGAGTAGTAAATGATTTTAAATTGATTCTTACTCCTAAAAATTTATATATACAGGCTATTACTCATTCTGTTTGGGGAGGGCTATCTGATATTGCCTATACAGATAAAATATCAAGAGAAAATATAAAATCATTTAATGTTAAAAATGAAGATGCAAAAGAATATATTCAAATAATAACAAAAGATGATAAAGTAGCAAACTTTATTAGAGATAATGAAAAAAAGAACGATTTAGCATTAGTGATGTCGTCAATTTTAAAAGAAGGTAAGTAAAATTCAATTAAAAATTCATAGAAAAAGTCACCATATAAAATAATATCATTTAGTTAACTAAATGACATTATTTTATATGGTGGCTTTTTTTGATATAAGGACTTCATTACTATCAGCTCTAAGATATAATCACTTCTCCATTTCCAACTACAACTATTTTATATCCATCTTTAAGTGGAATCAAGTTATATTTTTGTGATTGTGGTCTTAACCGTAAAGACTGTATAAAGTTTTGTTCAGAATCAAAAATAAGTATGTAAGCACGCTCGTTATACGAGTCATTTTGAATAGTATAATTTGTATTAGGAGATAATTTTAAATCTTCTAATGTGTAGAACCCTTTCTTTAAAACTCTCGATATTGACAGAGCGTGAATTGCTGAAATATTTAACGACAAAAATAAGAAAAATAATATTGAAAGAGTGAATTTTTTCATAAGTATAACCACCTTTATATTTGTTGCTTAAATGTATTAATAGATAGATCCTAGGAAATAGTAACTTCACCATTGCCAATTATTATTATCTCATATCCACTTTGTATAGGTGGCAAAGCATACTTTCCTGATTGAGGCTCTAATCTTACAAATTCCTGAACAATTTCATTCGAATCAAAAAGAACTACAGAAACATATTCAGTGGGAGAAATATTTTCTATGGTATGTAGAGAATCAGGAGATAAATTCAAATCCTTTGTTGTGTAAAAGCCTTGTTTAAGAAGTCTAGGTTGATTGGCAGAAGCCGTTATTGCTATATTAAATAGTAGGAAAATAAACAGTATAGTGCTAATTTTTTTCATTAACATAACCACCTTTTTTTATTTTACTGTAAGTATATTTTATTTTTTGAAGATAAGAAAAATATATTCACAAAACATAGTTTTAAATATTTTGTTTCGTTACCTGGTAACAATGAATTTCCAATTCTCATATTATGTTATGAAGTATTATGCTGCAGATATAGCAGGAGGTGGAATTAATGATTGAAGAGCAATTTGTAGTGTTTCATATAGGGAAAGAAAAGTATGCAGTGCCAATAAAACAAGTTAATGAAATTATAGGTTATACTGTTCCTACTAAAATACCATTGAGTAGAGAATATATACTAGGAGTCATAAATTTAAGGGGAAAGATAATACCAATCATTAATTTAGGTGAGAAGATCGGCAGGGAAAATCAAAAAAGAAATGATGACCAGGAAATAATAATTATTGAAGATAGGGAAGGTGCTTTTGGGGCTATAGTTGATGAAGTTGAGGATATTACAAGGATTCCAAAAGATAGTATAAAAAATATTAATTATGATGTATACAACGGAAATGAATATATGATTGGAATTGCCAAACAAGATAATTATCTAGTAATTATATTAGATTTGAATTTATTTTGGAGGAAGTGTTTAAATGAAATTTACAATTAGAAATAAACTTATTACTTCATTTGGGCTAATAATTTTACTAACGTCTTTTTTAGGAGTGTATTCTATAATATCAATTAAAAGTGTAAAAGACAAAGCAAGCGAGATCACAGAAGTTTGGTCTAAGGGTAGTGATTTGGCTCATACCATGGATCAAACTATGTCAGAATATAGACTTAGAGAATACAGACATGTACTAGAAGATGATCCTGACTTAATGAACGCTACAGAAAAAGAACTTCAAGATTTAAGAGAAGAGTTTGAAGATGAATTAAAAGAATATCAAGGAATGATAATATCAAGGGATGATATGGATATAGTTAAAGAAATTAATGAGTATTATCCTAAGTATTTTGAAACTAGCAGGAAGACTATTCAATTAAGTAGAGAATCTCAAAATAAGGATGCATTTAATTTAATGTATGGAGAATCTAGACAGGATTTTGAGAATGTAAATAGCGCAATTGAAAAACTTGTTCAATATAATCAGGAACAGGCGAATATGGCGAATATACAAAATGATCAAATTTATAATCACTCAAGATTAATGCTCACACTGAACGTAATAATTATAATAATAATCAGTCTTGTAGTAACAATATCTATAATAAATATTATTACAAAAAGAATAAACTTTTTGGTTAAATTTATTAATAAAACTGCGAATTTAGATTTAGTATTTGACCAAGCTGGTTTGAATATAATAAAAAGATATAAGGACGAATTTTACGATATGGGTATGGCAGTAGCAAACATGAGAAGAACACTAAGAGAACTTGTGGAAAGTATTAAACAGAACTCCGTAAATGTAGCATTAAATTCTGACGTTTTGTCAAATATAATATCTGAAACATCTCAGTCAATAGAGGCTATAGCGAAGGCAATTGATGAAATGGTACAAGGTTCTACTGATCTTGCAAGGAATACTGAAACTGGAGTAGATAAATTAGAGGTTTTAGCAAAAGAAATTCATGATTCGGTAGAAAATACTAATTCAGTGAAGAATTATATAGAATTGGCGTCAAAATCAAATTTGGAAGGTATGGAGAATATAAATAAATTAAAAAGTGTTGTAGAATCAAACCATAAAGTAGCGGAAAATATACTTGATCAAGTTAGTGTTTTAAATAACAAATCTCAATCAATTGAGAAAATAACTGAAGCAATTAAGGGCATTACATCACAAATTAATATATTGTCTCTTAATGCAGCCATAGAAGCAGCAAGAGCGGGAACACAAGGAAAGGGATTTGCTATTGTGGCTGAGGAAATTAGAAAACTTGCATATGAAGCTGCGGATTCAACAAAAGAAATAGATGCTATCGTTAGAGAGGTTAAGAAGGAAATAAATAAAACTAAATCAGAAATGATAACGGTAGGAAATATGGTGATTCAAATGGGTGAGGTATCAAATGATACTGAAAAGGCATTTAAAACTATAGAAAATTCAGCATCTAATATTGTTAAACAAATAGATAGAATAGTATTTAGCATAAGTAGTATAGACAATAATAAAAATGATGTTATAGGAAGCATAAGCGATATGTCTGCAATAGCAGAAGAGTCAGCTTCTACTACGGAGGAGATATCGGCATCTATAGAACAACAGTCTGCAAGTATGGAACAAATGAATCAATCTGCAAAAGATTTAAAGAATGTTTCTATAGATCTACAAGATTTAATAGCTAAATTCAGAACTTAAACTAATGATGAGGTGTAGTAAGTATGAAGAGTCTACACCTTTGCTTTAAGTAAAAGCATACATAATTTAACAAATAGTGAGAGATATATTTACATAATGTGTTATAATTGATAATAGTAACAAAAGTTAAAGATATAATTTGAGTTTATGGGGGGAAGAAATGCAAAATATATATCTTTTTATTTCTACTTTGTTTGCATATTTTACGAAAGGCATAACTGGCTTTGGAAATACACTTGTTATGGGTTCGTTATTTTCGTTTGTAGTATCAAATAGGTTAACAACACCTGTAGATCTTCTCTTTGGAATTCCAACAAATACCTATATGGCATGGAAAGAAAGAAAAAACATTTCTTTGAAAATTGTTATTCCATTATCTCTTATGCTTCTAGCCGGTATTGTACCTGGAACATTTTTATTAAGGGCTGGAAGTGATTGGATATTAAAATCTGTATTAGGTATTGTTATTATTGGAATAGCGATAGAAATGTTGACAAGAAAACCTAGTAAAATTAAAAATAAAAAAGCTAGTATTATTTTTCTCATAGTAATAGGCATAATTTCAGGAATATTAGCTGGGCTTTATGGAATTGGAGCACTTTTAGTTGCATATGTCAGTAGAACTACAGAGAATAAAAATGAATTCCGTGGAAATATATGTTGTGTTTTTTTAGTAGATAATATATTTAGATTTTTCTTATACTTATTTACAGGAATATTAACCAAGGAAGCATTGATCATGGCTTTATGGCTTTCTCCAGCAGTTATTATTGGAATGATTATAGGAGTTAAAGTTGATTCAAAGATGAAAGAAGAAACAGTTGAGAAATCAGTAATTGCTTTACTTATAGCAAGTGGAATGATTTTATTCTTAAAGAGCTTTTTTAGCTAATAATACATAACCAAAACAATAAAGGGAGATTATATATATCATTATTTAATCAATTTTTGAAATTAGAATATTTAAGCAATATTAAAAACGTATAATAAAGTAATGAAAACTGTGTTATAATTTATATAGCATAGTTTTTATTATTGAATAAAATATATTGATTAATTTTAAGGGGGAATTAAATGACAAAAAAATATAATGATATTTGGGTTAAAGTAAGCAGAATACTGTTTATGATAATAGGTTCGATTTTGGTAGCGATAGGTTTAGAGATATTCTTGATACCTAATAATATAATTGATGGAGGTATGACAGGAATATCAATTATGGCAAGCTATTTAACAAAAGTGCAACTGGGAGTATTTATATTTATATTCAATTTGCCGTTTGTTATAGTGGGATATAGACAAATAGGAAAAACATTCGCTATTTCAACTATATTTTCAGTAATATGTTTGTCAATTGTGGTAACATTACTTCATCCTGTTCCTGGAATAACACAAGATGTACTTTTAGCGACTATATTTGGCGGAATTATAATAGGAGTTGGAGTAGGTTTAATTATAAGAAATGGTGGTTCCTTAGATGGAACAGAAATTGTGGCCATAATATTAGAAAAAAGAACTGCATTTTCTATTGGAGAAATAGTTATGTTTTTTAATTTTTTCATCTTAGGAATTTCAGGTTTTTTATTCGGATGGGATAGAGCAATGTATTCTTTAATAGCATATTTTATTGCTTTTAAAACCATAGACATAACGGTTGAAGGTCTTAATGAGTCAAAAGCAGTAATAATTGTATCGGATAAGAATAATGAAATATCGGAGGCAATAATGGCTAGACTTGGTAGAGGAATTACTTTGTTAGATGGAAAGGGAGCTTACAGTGGCACGGAAACAAATGTTATTTATGTGGTTTTATCAAGGCTTGAGATAGCAAAGCTAAAAAATATTGTACATGGTTTTGATGAAGATGCATTAGTTACAATTACAAGTGTTGAAGGAACAGGTAAAAAATATGCAAAGAAAGCTATACATTAATTTAATAGTAAGCATAAAAAATAATAAAATGTATCAAATAAATATATAATATTATAGATTTAAAAGAGCCAAAATTAATTTTAATTTTGGCTCTTTTAGCGTTCTTATTTACAAAATACCCTAAAAGTAGTAATATGTAAGCAAACATATGTTTGCGTTGTTTTATATCTGATAATTTAAATAGATTCAGATACTCCATTTAAACAAGCAACTTTGAGTATTAAATGACATTATATATAAAGCAATAGGGAGATGGTTCTATGTTAACAGAAAAACAGCAAGAAATATTAAATATTATCAAAAACTATATAGACAAAGAGAAAATATCTCCAACAGTTAGGGAAATTGGAAAGTTATCTGGATTGGCTTCTACGTCAAGTGTACATGCACATATAGAGAGATTAGAAAAGAAAGGATATATCTATAGATCAGGTAAATGTCCAAGAAGTATTAGAATAAAAGATAATATTTAATTTGAATATTATAACTCAAAAAATTTCATAGGTAGTACCAGATAATCATATGAACGTCTAAAAAATGCAAAAAGTATAATGCATTTTTGTGTATCTGTATTGGTTATTAGATTTAATGATCTTGTTTTTATTATTATGCAATGTCTTTCTTGCTTTGTTATTTAATATACAATATCTTATTTAATTAAAATGCATACTCGTAAATATAGAAGTTGGAAAAACATTGGTGAGAATTAGTGGATCTATAAATGAAAATAGGGAAGATTATTTTAGAAACATATCCTCCCAAGAAAATTGCTATGTTATTAATAGTAAAGTTTTAAAGTTATTATTATATCTCATCAATTAAATGAATTGAGATATTTTTTTGATTTATTAAGAAAATGCAATATTGCCGCCTCCAATAATTATAATTATGGAACCAAATTCCAAAGGCTTTACAAGGTAATCAGGAGAATTTGGTTCAAGTCTTAAGAATTCCTGCATTTGTTGATTCGAGTCAAAAATAATAACAACAGATCTACCAATAGGAGACGTATTTCTAACTTTATAAGTAGTATTTGGTATTAATCCTATATCCTTAACTTTGTAAAAACCTTCGGTTAAAGTTTTGGGATCAGCTGAAGCACTTATTATATTCATATTAAATGATATAAGTAAGAAAACAGAAAATATAATAATAAATTTTTTCATTAGTACAACTACCTTTCATAGTTTTATCTATAGAATTAAACTAATATTTTTACTTTTTTTATATTATGTGATTATTAAAAAGAATTTATGTGCAATTCAGTCGATGAAATTATAATAAAAGCAATGTACATTGTAATAATATAGAAGAGTTACTTTTAAAATGAGGAACATATTTTGTTTACAAAATATGTTATAATTAATTCATTATAATATTAGTTTTTGAAATAAGATTATGATGTGTCTGGAAATTTATAAATTTATTTTAAGGCTGTTAGTCAATAAATTCAACTTTTAGTGGGTTTCTATCTACTAATTTCTTATATTGATATTTTGGATAGCCAACCATAACAGCGCCTGTTATAACTTTGTTATCAGGAATGTGAAGAAGTTCTAGTAGTGGTTTATAATTTGAAAAAGCGCACATTTCAAATAATCCAGCCCAACATGAACCTAATCCAAGAGTAGTAGCAAATAATTCAAGATATGATAATGCAGAGATTGTATTCTTTATTCCATTTTTAAAATCTTTTGGAGATGTTGCTAAGATTATGTGTGGAGCATTACGTAAAATTGTGTCCATGTCGCATTCTTTATAATTTTTAACATGCCTTGAAAAGCTCCAATGAGGAGAGTGGGAATTTTTAAGTTGATCTTCCATCCATTCGACTACTATTTTTGTGGCTTGTTGTAAAATTTTTTTATTTTTTATTATAATATATGAAAGTCCTTGTGTATTACTAGCTGTCGGTGCAAAACGAGCTATATTAACTAATTTTAATAGCGTCTGCTGAGGAACTTGGGTTTCTTTGTAGCAACGTATTGAACGACGAGATCTGAGAAAAGATTCAGCTGTATTGGAATTTATAATTGGAAAGGATTCTAAATCTAATTGATTCGCTAACGGGGTTTTAAGATTATCTATTGAACTAGAGGGGCATACTGCAACACAATGGCCACAAGCAATGCAATTATTTGGGTGTATAGCGATTGGACCATTTTCTTTCATAGATAAAACTCCACTTGGGCATACATTTGAACAAAGCCCACATTTAACACATGTTGATTCTTTTACAGTAATTAATTCCATTGATATCACTCCTATTTGTGAATATTTAATAAGATTCTAGGATAATTATCTTAGGATACTTACAAAATATAATTTATATCTTATAGAAATTATTATCAAGAACGCACTTTTTAGTAACGTAGTTACTATTTATATACTTAAATTAAAGAGGTAGTCAAAATGATGAAATTTAAAGGAATTGAATACAATTGCTCTATGGAATTAACTTTAGATATTATAGGAGGAAAATGGAAGCCAATAATTATTTGGCATTTAGGTAAGAGAACTATGAGATTTAATGAATTAAAAAGAAGTTTACCTAATATTACACAAAAGATGTTAACCCAACAACTGAGAGCTTTAGAGGATGATGAGCTAATTAATAGGATTGCTTATAACCAAGTGCCGCCTAAAGTTGAGTATTCTTTAACTAACTATGGAAGAAGTCTCCTACCTATTTTAGCTAATTTATGTGATTGGGCAATTGATTATTCAAATACTATTGAGGATAAAGATATTTTTAAAGAAAAAATATAATACGAAGTGAATGAAGTTAGAGATATTGCGTTTATGTGGCAATATATTGGGATGGGGGGGACTCCTACAAAGAGGAGTCCGAAAAATAATTATGAAAACTTAATTTATGTCACATAATTAGTATCCCGCATATAGAGAGAAATATTCAAAATAAAAATAAAATTTTACATATTTTTAAACCATATTAGTTAAAAAACGATTCAGTTAGTAGCAATTGAAATTATAACTAAAAGTGTCGGTGATCACTTATAATGAAAGTGTGATTAATGCGAAGTGTTTTGGAAGGTAATAATCTATACCATATGTGTATTTTATGAAATTAATTTAAGTAAAGATTTGCTAGGAGCTAGAGAAAATTAGATGCCAAGTATATATAACGAAATGGCAAGTAAGTATTTATATAGTAGTTTTAGATTATAAATATATATTTTGCAATGCATAATTCACAATTACGGCTAAAATTCTTATAATACTTTTAGAATTATGATGAAGGATTACTTTTGAAATATACGTAATATATGTTTCTTATAAAAACATAAAAAATAGAGGTAGTATCAGTGGGGGACACTAACGATACTGCCTCTATTTTAATTAAGATATTACTCTTTTCATATAAGAGTATTGACGATGTTTAAGTAAAATATACAATTATAATAAAAAAGTTTAATTAGGACTAATTAAGTTAATATAAGATCTAGTTATCATCATCAAAAGTGGGAGTGGTTTAACTAGGAAAAAAGTTCTAGGTATGGGGAGATTCATATGTGTGTATACGTGTAACATAATTTATCATTTGCTCATAAAATATATTACAGTCAGTAAACTTATGATAAGGAGGAAATGAAATTATGCCAATTCAAACAAGGCAAAATGAAATTACTAGTACAGAAACTCAAACTACGTCTGAAGTAAGTGATAGCACTATTGTTGAATCTTCATGTCACTATTCTATAAAAATATCTAAGACTGGCCCTGCATATAGCCGAGTAGGAGATGTAGTAACCTATACCTATGTTATTACTAATACAAGTCCATTTAATTCTCGTAACCTTGTATTAAAAGGTATCGTAGATATTATTAATAATGTAGTTACAGATCTTACTAAAGAGGCAATAAATGCTGGAGCATTTATTCTATCACCAGGAACATCTGTTACTTTTCAAAGCAGCCATCTAGTCACTGGAAGTGATCCCAATCCATTGGTAAGTACTGTGATTGCAGTTTATAGCCCTCTTGGTTATTCAAGTAAAATTTCTGCTTATGATGTCAATTTAGTTACAATAGTAAATCCAAATTTTACAGTAGAAAAGATTTGTGAGACAGGAAAAATTATAGGGGGAGGAATAGCAACATTTAGAGTTAATATTACTAACAAAGGTAATGCTCCATTAAATGTGGCAGCATTGGACCAGGGAATGGTATATACAAGTAGTGGATTAGCACCAGGTGCAACTTTCACATTTACTGTTCAAATGGCTATTCCTGTAGAACAATGCGGAATAGGAGTTACAAATTATGTTTTTGTCGTAGCTGCACTTCCTGAAATATATGGAATTAATGATCTTTATTTTGGGGTTGCCAGTGCAACCTGCTCAATTTTGAATTTAGAAGGAGCTAGGGCTTTCTGGGCAAGCAATGATGGACATGCAATTCTTGATGCTAATGGTGATGGCGCAGTTGATCATCCTGTAATAATCGGCAGTGGAATTAGAAAGATTTTAGTAAATAGAATAATTCTTTCTGATACTATATTAGCTGGAAATTATTGCACTTGCATACTAGATAATCCTTGCAGGAATAATTTGAGTAATAATTTAACAGAAAATACACTTGGAAGGCTTATGGGTGAAACACTTGCATTAACCTATAATATTAATTTTATACCATTTTATAGTGGTCAGCTGGTAAGTGCTATTGGCTGTGGTAACTTGCTGTTACAAGTTGGATTGCCTATTAATTCAACAGTTAATGATGTGTTAGCTTTAGCAAATGTATTAATAGGAGATACTGTTGCTTGTGGAACTGCAACTCAAGGACGAGTGAATTCTATAATTAATCTAATTAGTTGTTTAAATGGAGAAAGGTTTTAACTATAATTGTTATTTAAATATTAAAGGCTGATAAATTAGTTGATAAATTTAACTAAGCAAAACTTTAGAATTTATATACTCCCCTTAAACTTTAGATATATTTAAAAATAGAAATCTATAATCAAAGGGGAGTTTTTTGAATTTTGTGGTTATATATTAAGAATGCTAAAAATGAATTACAAAAAAGGAACAAATTTTTCAATTTAACATATATTTATATAATTAGGGTGATTAATATGAATACAGCAAAAACGTTAATAAAATGTATATTTAAATACAAAGGAAAAAAATATAACATTGAAGATATAATGCCACATTGTTTAGAAAAAGAAACAGCAATATTTTTATATAAATACGGTAATTATTCAGATGACATTTATAGAGCGGCCTTAATAAGAATGAAATATGGAGACGATGAGATCCCCAAATTGTCAAAAGGAAGTAAGGAAATTGAATTAGTAAATATTGATGTCAAATGTAATTAAGCACCACAAATGTAGGTGCTATTTTCATATTTAAAATTATTACAAGAATTTTTCTTTGAAGCTCGAAAAATAGAATGCTAAAAAATATAACATAATTTCACAAATCTATAATTGGAGTTAAAGAATAATTAATTCTATGTGGCTATTCTCATAATTCTTTTATAGGAGAACTTGATGGTAAAAAAATATTTAATGTTGGAAGTGTTGGTAATTCTTTTGATGGAGATAAGAGAATATCTTATGGTATATTAGAATTCTTAGAAAATGAAGTTAAACTAATAAATAGACGAATTGAATATCCAGTAAATGAAATTATTGATATAGCTATAAAAAATAAGTTTCCTTTTATTTATGAATATAAGGAGTGTATATTAAATGCTAGATAGTATATACTCGCTGTATAGAAAAATGGAATATAATATAGCTAATGAGCCTCTATAAAAAGAGGCTCATTAAATGGATTACAATGAAGGGAAAATTATAATTTATTCCAAGAGTATTATGTGGAGTTAAGAAATAAATATTCATTATAAGGAAATTATTATTTCTATAAGATAATAATTATAATTTGGAGGAATTTAAGAGTGAAATGTCTATTGCTGAATAGTAATCGCTATTTCACCTTTGCCAATCACAGCGATACGATCATCATCTAAAATAGTACCTAAATTTATAGACTCGTTTATAGTATCAAACTTTTTATAAAAAATTTCATTACCGTTAGGATCAAGTATTATTAAGCTTGCAATCTCATCTGGTGTTGTAAGCATGGCTGTGGCTTTAACTTGTGGAGTATCTGTAATATCATATACTCCTTCTTTATATGTATTTGACTCAAAAATTGCTTTTATGTTTTGTGCAGTAGACATTGTTAATATCAAAAGAGCTATTAAAAAAGTTTTAAGTTTCATTTGTGTTAGCCTCACTTCCTCATATTTGAATTTAAATAAAAAAATTATGCTAATAATAAGGGGCATATCAATATATTCTTATTATACGAATAATTAGTTAGACTATTCAGAAGTAGTAATGGCTAGAAATAAAAAAAGCTCTCATACCGAGAGCTTTGGAGATTTAAATTGTGTTCATTTAGGATATTTGTTTCTTAATTATTAAAGCTAGCCATCTTTACGATGGCAGCTGTTAATTAATAGATTAAAATAAAATTCAGATTATCATCACTTCAATATTTAGTATGTGAAATTACAATTGAATTATTCAAATTATTGATTGGTAATTTGTGTAATTAAAATTCTCTACAAAGCTAATTGCTGAGAAATTATGGGCAGTAAAAATATATGTTTTAAAATACAATAATATTAAGTTTACCAAATATGCTATAATTTATTTAATTAAGAATCAATTAGAAAAGAAAGAGGAGTTGTATTGAATAGGAGGGAATGGCAATGGAGGTTAAAAGAATCTTAAATAATAAAAAGCAATTTCTTAATTTACTACTGCTAGCAGACGAACAAGAAGATATGATTGATAGATATTTAGATAATGGAGAAATGTTTGCTCTATATGATGATGATTTAAAAAGTATTTGCGTAGTAGTGAAAAAAGATAGCACGATATATGAATTAAAGAATATAGCTACATATGAGAAATATCAAGGAAAAGGATATGGCAAAAAACTTATAAAATACATTTTTGACCATTATAAAGGTAAGTGTAAAATTATGATTGTTGGGACAGGCGATAGCAATCTAACAATTCCATTTTATGAAAACTGCGGATTTCGTGTATCACACAGAATTAAAAATTTTTTTACAGACAATTATGATCATCCTATTTTTGAAAATGGAATACAACTTGTTGATATGATTTATTTAAAAATAGACTTATAGAAAATGAACCTAAAGGGTAGAATCGTGGATATAAAAATTTCTTTATAGATTTGGATTACATAAAAATTCTAATACATATAAGATTTCTCTAGAGGATACAGTAATAGGTTAATATGATATTTATCAAATATATTATCAGCACTGTAGATTATTCTGACATAGGGAAGGCGGTTTATAATGGTAATAGAAGATAAAATAATAGATGGTAAAAGCTTAAGATGGAAACTTCGATGCCCTAGAAAAGAGGATGCAGATGAATTGTCTAAATTAAGAGTAGTGATTGATGGAGAAACAGAAAATCTTGATAGACAATCAGGTGAAGCGTTCTTAACTCTAGAAGATTTTGAAAAAATTATTTGTGAAGATAATGATTCTAAGATAAGTCTATTTTTAGTTGCTGAAGTAGGCGGAAAAATCGTGGGATTCTCACGCTTAGAAGGAAATAAGTTGATTAGATTCAGACATAAAGCAGAGTTTGGAATATGTATATTAAAGAAATACTGGGGATATGGAATTGGGAGAGCAATGCTAGAAAAAATTTTAAGCTATGCAGACAGTTCAGATATTAAAAAAATATCATTAACTGCAGTAGAGACAAATACTAAGGCAATTAAATTATATGAAAATTATGGCTTTCTGCAAGAAGGTCTATTAATAAATGACCGTATCCACAAAGATGGGGAATATTATAATACAGTTATAATGGGAAGAATAAAAGGTAATAATTGTTAAAAATTTAATGATGCTGTATGCACAAAGCATTATAGTTTTATTTTCTTTCTTAAAACTTTATTGGAAGTTTTAAGTACTATATTATAGTTTTTTGAGTCACTTATTACTTCAACATTTTCAAAAATAGCATAACCAGTTAAAGCAGTATGTTCAGGTATATTTGTATTATTTAGAATGTTTTCTAATAATACGTTTGAATCGAGAGACTTAAGTCTATTTTTAGCAGATTTTGCCGTTGGAAAAATTGCCAAATGAGATTTAAAGCCAGAAGTTAATTTTATTTTTATGATATCTATTGAATTAGGTGAGTTATTTTCTATAGTTAGATTTATAATTGCTATTTTATTATCTTTATTGTAGTAACTTTTTGAATTATTATATGATAATTTTAAGTTAGTATTAAGTGTTAAAAAAGCTTTATAAACTAATAGAAAAGTATCAATCGTAAAAAATATAAGTAATAGGGGAATAAAAATATTTAAGTTTGACATTATAAATTCAATCATTGTTTAACCACCTTTCAAAATGATTTTATCATATATCTAGATAAAATAGAAAATCAAAGTTTAAATTTGGAGAAATGGAGATATTAACAATGAAAATTATTGAGAAGAATCCAAGTGATCCTGATTCTATACGTTTAATGGATGAATTGTCTAAGGAACTGGAATATATAACTGGAGATAGTGGAAAGAATTCTTTTAGCCAAGAGGATTTCTGTGTTCCACGGGCCTTGTTTGTGGTAGCATATAATGATAATGGAGAGGCCATAGGATGTGGAGGAATACGTTATATCAACAAAAGTGTAGCGGAAGTTAAGCGGATGTTTGCAAAGGTGAAGACAGTGGGGATTGGAAGTGAAATACTATCATATTTAGAGCTTCAAGCAAAGAAAATGAGTTACTCTGCTATTTGGCTTGAAACTAGGTTAATAAATGAGCAAGCCGTAAATTTCTATAAAAAAAGAGGGTATCATCAGATACAGAATTATGGAAAATATAATGGAAACTTAAAAGCAATTTGCTTTGAAAAGAAGATTGTATAATAAAGTATATACAGCAGAAATTTTTAATAGGGAGGAAGAAAAACTTGAGCATAAAAACATGGCAATTGATGTTATTTGCAAGCATTAGTTTTATAGTTGTAGGTATCATGAGTTTAATTGATAAAAGTTATTTAAAGGGAGGTACTTTTATTGTGTTAGGATTATATTATATTAGATTAAGTAAAACTAGTTATATAAAAGATAGTAAATCAAAGAAAAGTAAGTAATACATAATAAAATGATATGAAAATCAGCTTATTATACAGGAGTAATATAATTTAGCTGTTTTGTTTTATAGAGTTATTGATAAAATTTAATATCAATAAAAGTGAAAATAAATATTTTCTTTTGCTAATGATAACAATAATGTTAAACAAAAGTGAAAGAGAGGATTTAAAATGAAGCTATCAAAGAGAATATTAGCAATCCTAGAGATTATATTTATGATGTTTGCAATGGAGGTATCAGTATGGGATACTAAAAGAGTTAGCGCGGGAACAAACGTATTACGGCAGAGAGCAGTAATGGTAGATGTAGTACTATATAATTTCAAGGATAAATATGTCTCTTTAGTTAGGGAAAACTTAGAAGAAATTCAAAAGCAAAATGAAGGAAAAGTAGTATTTAGATTTTATGATGGAAAAGGTAATCAATCTACGCAGGATGAAGTACTAAGTAATTTGGTCAGCGATAGTGCAGATATCCTAATGGTAAATTTAGTTGATACGAAGGCTGCACAGAGTGTTATTGAAGGATTTAAGTCTAAAAATATGCCTATAATCTTTTTTAATAGAGAACCATTAGCGGCGGATGTACTTAAATCTTATGGTAAAGCTTATTATGTAGGAACAAATGCTAATGAAGCTGGAGAGATGCAAGGAAAAATTATTGTTGATATATGGAACAAGAATAGAGATCTTATAGATAAAAATAATAATGGAATTTTGCAATATGTTATATTAGAGGGTGAACATGGAAGTATAGAGGCACGGGAAAGAACGGAATTTTCCATTGGAACAATAAATAAAGCAGGAATAAAAACTGAGCAGCTTGCATTAAAAGCTGCCGATTGGCAAAGAGATCTGGCTAAAACAAATATTAGTTCACTACTTCTGCAATATGGTAAGAATATTGAGGCGATAATTGCAAATAATGATGAGATGGCTATAGGTGCTATTGAAGCATTGCAAAACAATGGATATAATTTAGGAGATAAAAATAAAACAATAGTTGTTGTTGGAATTGATGCTACAGCAGAGGCACAAGAATTAATTAAAAAAGGTTTTATGGCAGGATCTGTTATGCAAAATCCATCTGAAATGGCAGGAGCTATTTATGAAATAGGTATGAATGTATTTGAAGGTAGAGATCCACTTTATGGAACACAATATAAGTTTGATGATACAAAAGTTGCTGTCCGTTTGCCATACCATGAATATGTTGCTTAAAGTGATTTAAATGAGAGATTACTGATTAATAAAATTCATAGTTTATAAAATCATATATGTAAAATATAATACTCAGCTAGATAATTCTTTAAATTCCAGAAGGAATACTTTTTAAAACCATATTTAAGAATAATCTATTTAGAAATTATAAATAAATTGACACTGCAATATCTAATGATTTTGCGGTGTTTTTTATGTTAAATAATAAAATTACAATCAAGTGCATCTACTTGGTTGTAATTTTATGGAATGCATTGGATAATATGATATAATTAATCCATTATGGTAAATGTAAAATTATATTAAATGATCTTCTGAGTTGTAAGGTATTAATAGGAATTTGATTTTTCTGTATAGTAATATTATAGTAACAGTTAAAATTCTGCTTAACATAATACATTAATTAAAAAAGAAATGAGAAGTTGGTCTTTTAGTAAGTAAGAAAGGAGTTTGCTATGTTTAAGAAACCTAGTTTTTCTAATGGAACACTAAAAGCTATTCAGTGTATTTGGTGGGCTATTAGTCTGTTAATTGCAATGGTTCTAAAAGATAATTTAGATTTAAAATTGTGGGAGTATCTTTGTATAGCAGTACCACTAATTTTAATTGGAGATGCTCTAATTAGAAAATTTATTAAAGGTAAGATATAAGTAATTATGAGAATTATACGGACTTAAAAATAAAATTCAGTAATATTTAATGAAGTAGTTGATATAATTGTATATTGCGGATTAGCGGTACAGGCCATTAATTTTATAAAAGACTTAAGTAATTCACTATAAAATATTCAAATAATGACATTTATGGACTTTGTTAATGAATATATATATAAATAGTAAGTTTGACTTTAAGGGGTCTAAAATGATGTTAGAAATAAAAATAGTATTTAAAAGTGGATATATTGGATATTTTACGCCTTTAACTGATGAAGAACCAACGGAAGAAAATATATTAAAATTAAGAGAACTTATAAGGAATGCAAAGCAGCAGGGGATGAGAGGAAGTTTCGAATTAAAAGAGTTAAAAACCGGTTGTATAACTGTAATAGATATTCAAGAAGTTGCCGCATTTGGCACTAAATTAATAGAAAAGACAGGGATGAATAATGAGCAAAGTAGTATAAGAATACGTAAGAAAAAGAAAAAGAAAAAAGCTTAAATTTACAGCAAAGATGAAGTTTATTGATATAACTTAATTAATAATTTAGAGAGATAGCAAATAAGGAGAAGAAAATGATTGAAGATTTTAAATTAGATAACTTGGATAAGGTGATGGAGATCTGGCTTGATACCAATATAGAGGCCCATGATTTTATACCTAAGGAATATTGGGAGGATAATTTTGAATTAGTTAAGCAAATGCTTCCGTCAGCAGATATTTATATATTTGAAGAAAATAATGTTATAAAAGGATTTATAGGAATTGTAGAACAAAATTATATAGCTGGACTTTTTGTAAAAGAAGAATATCAAAGAGAAGGTGTGGGAAAGAAGCTTATAGAGTATTGCAAATCTAAATATTCTTATCTTACATTGCATGTATTTACAAAAAACACGACTGCAGTAAATTTTTATAAGAAGAATAATTTCAAAGTTATAGATGAACATATAAATGAAGATACAAAAGCAATGGAGTATACAATGTCATTTGAAGAAAAATAGTCTATAAGGTTTTATATGAGTATGTACATGCTTTAATGTAGAATATAACTTTCAACTTTCAGGTAAATAAAATGAAATTTCTAAGTGACATATTCTTTAAGTGAGTTTGTGGCACTTTTGTAGACAAATAAAAATTTGATTTAAGATAAATGTAACTTAAGATTAAGGTTGAATTAATTTTTTTCAGTTATAATTAAAACACTTTTAAGCAATTAAAATTAAGAATATTACTAGTATTAAGATTTTAATATTATACTGGAATTTGTTGCTTATAGTTAGTAAATATAAAAAATAGGGGGTGATAAAATAAAAAAACAAGATCTAAAAAGATTAATTACAATTGGTTTAGTATTTACAAGCGTTTTAGCAGTAGCGCCAGTTAAAGCATGGGCAGTTTGGAAACAAGATAATGCTGGATGGTGGTATACAGAAGGAACTGGATATGCTACAGGTTGGAGAAGTATTAATGGAGAATGGTATTATTTTGATAACTATGGGTATATGAAAACAGGATGGGTACAATATCAAGGGAAATGGTATTATTTATATAGTAGTGGTGCTATGGCTAAAAGTACTACAATTGGCGGATATTCAGTAGATTCAAATGGAGCATGGATTCAAAATACTGATAGCACTACTGGAAATACAACTACTACAACCTCTACAAATAATAGTAGTACAATCAATACTTCAACAAATACTGACTCTGAATCTCAGAAGATAAGTGGTGTAACTGGTATAAAGTTTGATGATGTTACAAAAATAGTATTCTATGATGGAAGAGGCGGTAAATCAATAACAGTAGAAGATAAACAAAAAGTTAAAGAATTCACGGGATATTTAGATGGGTATATCATTAAAAAAGCAACAAATGTTGAAGCTTCAGATGGATATATACACTCTGCACATTTTTATATAAATGATAAAGATGTGATGGATATAACATTTGTAAATCCTATAATTATTAATGATAATTATTATAATGTCATAAAAGGTGAACTAGATACAGATAAAATTGATAAATATCTAAAATCAATTGATTCTTCTTATGTTACAACAAGTGAATGGAATGATAATTATAAAAATCAATGAGGTTGGTTAATGATGGAATCAAAAGAGTGTAAAAACTTAATGAGTTAGATAACAAAGAGGAACTAAAAGTAAGATATAGTTCCTCTTTGTTAAGTATATTATAGGATTGAAAATGTTTGCTCATAGATATATTATTAAATAAATAAGAAATAAATAACTAAATTTAAAAATTAATTTAACAAATTTTAATAAATTTATTAAGAACAAAAGTTAGAGAGTATGTTACCATATATGGATTTCTAGAGTTTAATTATAAGAACATAAATAAGGCAGCAATTAAAAAAAGCTGCCTTATCTTATATATAATGTTAGGAGAATAGTAATTCATGTCTAATATAATTATAGACCAAAATAATTATATATAATCATTAAATTCAGAAAAATATAACTTTACTTTAAAAGAATAAGTTCCTCATTATAAGAAAAGTAATGAAAAAGGTTATTTGCACTGGAAAAGTATCTATGATTGTTTAGAATATTCTTTGTAAGGAATCCTAACTGTATTACCTGTATCATCAAATTTATAATTTGTTCCACTAAGAGGACTTTTTCCTGAAACAATATTCATTCCTATGGAGTAAACTGCATTTGCATAATCAGCAGGATTTTGTATAACAGTTCCTGTCATAGAACCTTGTTTTATCAACTCAGTAGCTTCTGGTAATCCGCCAACACCAACAACGGGAATATATTTTGATTTATTTCCATTATTATATCCGTACTTTTGGAGCGCTTCAACAGCACCTACTGCCATGTCATCACTGTTTGCAATTATTACTTCAGTTTTACCATTCTGTGTTAAGATAATTGATTCTATAGTGTCTCTTGCGCATTTTTTATCCCAATTACAAGAATTAGATAAAAGCTCTTGGGTTTTTATTCCTGATTCATTAAGTGTTTGGATTGGATATTTACTTCTTATACTAGTTGCAGGATCACTTGAAGGTCCTTTCAGCATTACATACTGGATGATGTTATCTTTATTATGGTCTATATATGCCTTGTTGGAATTCCATTCGTTAACGAGAAGTTTGCCTTGCATAATGCCAGATTGTTCATCATCCCCACCTATAATGATAGTCCTAGGATATTCTTTAACAAAATTTGATACTTGTCTGCTTGGTGATGTTAATAATATAAATGGAGCATTCCTTTGATTTATCATGTCAAAAATATTTCTCAACTCTTCTACTTTAAAAGTAACTGGTTCTATTACAAAAAGATCAAAACCTTGATCAAGTGCTTTAGTGATATTATCATTTTCAGTGCCTTGATTTCTCTCTGAATCAAATACAGTAAATTCAACTTTATTTTCATTTTCTTTTTGTATATTTTTTAGGCTTTCTGAAAAGTAGGAGAGAAACAGTTCGTCAGTATCAAGCAAAAATACCGCTATTTTAACTGGACTTTGGTTATTAGTATTTGGAGTGGCATATGCATTAATTTTAAAAGTATCTAATAAGAAAATAAAAACAGCCAATAAAAGAAGTTTTTTTAATATGCTCATCGCAATCCTCCATGTATTCACTTTAATTAGAAAATTATAATAATAGATTATCTCTGATTATAAAATTTATTCGTTTCACGGATTATATTTATGTGAAAATTACTTTAAATTATTAAAAAATATGATTTCTAATAAAAGCACATGTTCAGGTTTTATCTTTAGAATATGGCAGTATTGCATGGGGGGAAATAGTAGTGCAAAAAAATAAATATATAAACTTATATCAATATAAATTCATATACTATTAATTAGAATAAATAATGCTAAAGGAAGAGTATAATGCAATCTTATTATGAAGCTTCGGCTGATAAAATAGAATTTGCAGAAATCTTAGGAGAATATTCATTTAAAACATCTATAAATAACGGAGCAATAGATGGTGTTATAAATCTAGACGAATTAGCACCAAATGGAGTTATGGGAAAGTATCCATACATCTATGGTTATTATGATGCAAGTATATTGACTTTAACAGGTATATGGTCAACAGTATCTTATCCTTATGCATATCCTGAAAGCGCTTGTGTATTTGGTGCATTTAAATTTTATTTCTATAAAAGGAATGGAAAGATAGGATTTAATGGTACATGGGGATGTGGACGTAATCAATATGGAGGGCTAAATGGTATTGATTATTGGAACGGTATCAAAATATAGAATTGATGATTCACCAATCTATGCTTTAATTTATATGATATAGATTATAGATAGTTTTTGGAGGTTATTGTAATGGGCTACTATGTTAAAGTAGAACCAGATGTAAAGATTTATGTTGAAGACCTTAATGAGGGTGCTGATAAAACAATTTTATTTATACACGGCTGGCCAGGAAGTCATAAACTGTTTGAGTATCAATTTGATGTTTTGCCGAAGATGGGATATAGGTGCATTGGTATAGATACAAGAGGATTTGGAGAGTCAGATAAACCATATAAGGGCTACAATTTTGATACCTTGTCAGATGATGTCAAATGTGTAATTGATACATTAAAGTTAAAAGATATAACATTAGCAGGACATTCAAATGGAGGTGGAATTGCTGTTAGATATATGGCCCGTCATAAAGGTTATGGAGTATCAAAACTTGCTCTTTTTGGGGCAGTAGCTCCAAGTCTTATTAAACGTCCTGATTTTCCATATGGCTTAGATAAGGAAACAGTGTTACAGCTCATTGAAGGGACATATACTGATAGACCTAAAATGCTTCAAGGATTTGGTGATATGTTCTTTTATCAGCATATAACAGAAGCTTTTTCACAGTGGTTTTTTCAATTGGGTTTACAGGCAGCAGGATGGTCAACAGCAGCAATTGCAAGAGCTTGGATAAATGAAGTGTTTTTTTCTGATTTAGAAGAAATAGATGTTCCAACTCTAATTATTCATGGAATACATGACAAAATTGTTCCATTTGAACTAGGGCAGATACAAGAAAAAATGATTAAGAATTCAAAACTTGTCCCATTCAAATATAGTGGACATGCAGCATTTTATGATCAACGTGAAGAATTTAATAAAGAGCTAATGAAATTTATTGAAGAATAAGACTTTGTAATGGAAAAACATCTTGATATAAACATTTTATATTAATAGTTATTTTAATGCCGCATAATTCATGAATTTGGATTTGCGGTGTTTTTTATTTGTTGAAAATACTAAAACCTTTATTAATTTAAGTGAAAGTAAAAGATATATATTTAAATATAATAATTTAATTAATGCAAAATTATTCATATATAATTCTAAAATATCACATAATATGTAGAAAATAGTTGATGATGAATAGAAAGATACATTTATTATCAATAAACGTGCAGAATTGCTCGATAAATTGCCTATTAGCATAGTAGAATAGTAGTATTGCATGGAATATCATGGTAAGATAATAAATATGTGCAACAGCACAAATGAAAAAAAAGCTGAAAATTGGAGGGCTTTATTATGAAACTTTATAACTCCTTCGATTTCATTGGTGGACAATTATATATAGTAGTAAGCAATGGGATCGCTACTGAAATCAGCCAATTATTTGTTGAGATGACTGAGTATTCAGAGGAAGAACTAATAAACAAAAACATTAAAGAAATATTCAGTATTTTAAGAATCGGACCTAATGCCGATTTAGAAGATATTGATAGGGAGAAAGATTACTTTCTTTTTACTAAATCCTTAGATGCCAGATTTATAAATATAGATGTGGCAGAAGATGTAATTGGGAAGGTGTATATTTTCTCAGAAAAACCAAATTCACGTCTGGATGTTAAATTTCCGTCTATAGAAGCGTTATGCTCTCATAACAAATTTGGAATTGCTGTTTTTAGTACTCCAGATATAACTCTATTGAAAGCAAATCAAACTTATCTAAATTTTCTTGATGAACCATTTAACAAGGCAGAAAATTCGATGGGAAAAGGGCTAAATGAAATAATATCACGATGGACTGGAAGCTCATCAGAAGATATATGGAGAGGTGTACTCTCAACACAGAAACCGTTTTACAGTGATGAATATATGTTTGAATTTGAAAGAGGAGTGACATATTGGGAGGCAAGTCTTGCTCCGGTGTTTGAGAATGGTATTTTAAAGTATTGCATTGAAATTACAACAGATATAACAGAAAAAGTTATAAACAGAAAAAGAATAGAAGAACAAACAAAGATTATTGAAAAGCAAAATGAACATCTGATGATGCAGGCCAACCTATTAAATCTTTCCCATGATGCTATTTTAGCTTGGAAGATTAATGGGTCTATTATATATTGGAATAAAAGTGCAGAGGAAAAGTATGGTTATAGCACTGAAGAAGCTATTGGCTGTATTGGTTATGATCTGCTAAAAACTATATTTCCTATTAGCTTTAGCAGTATAAAATCAACACTTCTAAATGATGGTATTTGGGATGCTGAAATAGAGCAAACTAAGAAGGATGGCAGCAAACTTATAGTGGAAACTAGATTGCAGCTAATAGTAGATGAAAATGGAAGGCAAATCGTACTTGAAACTAATCGTAATATTACAGAGAGTAAGAAGATGGAAAAAGAATTACAAATTCAAAACCAAATTATAAAACAGCAAAAAGAAGAATTAGAAATAATAATAGATAATATTACAGATGGATTAACTGTTGTAGATAAATATGGTAAATATATAAGAACAAATAAAAAAGTAGTGGAATATACTAAAAAGGTTACTTCGCTTAATAAGCCAGTCGATAAAGTTGGCGAGTCATTTGAAGTTGGTGAAATATATTACGATGAAAAAGGCAAACGCATTTTACTTGAAGATTTTCCTTCCATGAAGGTCGTAAGAGGTAAAAAAGTTAAGAACCAGAGGATAGTGGTAAAACATGGAGACGATGCATTATATTTTGATTTTAACGCAACTCCTGTTTTTGATGAACGTGGCGAAGTTAGTTTGGGAATAATTATTAATCGTGATGTGACAGAACAAGTTAATTATGAGAAGCATATTAAAGAACAGAAAGAACTGTTTGAAGCTATATTAGACAATATGCAGGAGTCAATTTACGTATTTGATAAGGATGGCAAGTATGTAATTAAAAATAAAGTAGCTAGAGAACGCTTTTCTAGAGACTTTAAAGAATTAGGAGAAGGGTATAGAGCTACAGAAATTTACGATTTGGAAGGAAATAAAATTCTAATTGAGGAAACTCCAATATATCGTGTAAAGTGTGGAGAAATAGTAAAAAATAATATTGTGAATTTTACAAAGGATGGTATGGAATATTACAATATCATCAGTGGAACACCAATCTATGATAGTAGTGGTGATTTTTTGTATGGAGTGGTGAGCTTTCTTGATGTAACTGAAATGATGAAAAGTCAACAAGATTTAAAAGATGCACAAGAAAAACTGCTATCTATAGAGCGTGAAAAGAATGAAGGACTTGAGCAGGCAATGGAAATGAAAGACGAGTTCTTATCATTTATTTCTCATGAATTCAGAACACCGCTTAATGTAATTAACACAGCCATACAAACTTTAAATTTGGTTTACTCAAATCAAATGACTGAAAAGATAAAAACATATATGGGAACTATTAAGCAGAATACTAATAGACAGTTAAGACTGGTTAATAATATTCTTGATATTACTCGTGTTAATGCAGGTCGTATCACGATAAATAAAAAGAATATAGATGTAGTTTTCCTAACAAAAGCCATAACTGAATCTGTATATGAATTTGCATCAAAAAAAGGAGTAAGGTTAACATTTGTATCAAAACTTGCAAAAAAGATAATAGGTATTGATGATGAAAAATATGAACGAATTATTTTAAATCTTCTTTCTAATGCAATTAAATTTACACCAGCAGGCAAGTCTATTGTTGTAAATTTGCATTCAGTGAAAACTAATGTATGTGTTGAAGTAAAAGATAATGGGATAGGTATACCTAAGAATAAGGTAGATGTAATATTTGAAAGATTTGGACAGGTAGAGAGTTCACTATCAAGGCAGGCGGAGGGAACAGGTATAGGTTTGTCGCTAGTAAAGAGATTCGTTGAAGCATTGGGTGGAAGTGTAATGGTAAAAAGCAATCTAGGTAAAGGTGCAACTTTTAAAATACTACTCCCTGATGAGAAAGTAATAGAAGAACAAAATGAAAAGCCAATGATTGATTTAATGAATGATAACCGACTTGTTCAAACTACTAATATAGAATTTTCTGATATATATTTATAGCTAAAATTATTCAGATTTAATTGTCTTATGATATGAATAATCAAATAATATATTAGAATATAAAATCATAGAGAGGTGAGTTATTATAATTTTTATTGAAAAAATAATAAGGAATAGGAGTGAATAACGCAGAGTTATGCTCCTATCCTTATGAAACAAGTGACAACCACCATTTTGAGGAAATGGTTTGGGGTGTAGTTAGTGGTAGTTATCAGATTGCACTATTATTATGTGAAAAAATGAGATAGATATTCTAATTAGATTCTGCAAAAACTTCATATTAAAGGGAATTATAGATGATTTAACATAGGTTGTTTTGAAAGTGGATATTTTGGAAAGAATTAAGATTAATAGACTAAGTTAAATCAAGGAGATAATGAAATCATGATGTGTAGTGGAGAGGTATTAGAAGAAAAAGTACAGGAGTTTTGCAACAATAATAATAGAGATGAAGGCCAAATATGGCAAGTTATAAACAGTGTCCATACAAAGACCTATGGACGTAACATAATGTGGGAAAAGGAGCAGTATCAAAAAGAAAATAATTTAGAAGATATACCAATGGCTGAACAGTTTGCCAAATTGAATTTAGTTCATAGAGCAATAGAAATACTAAAAGGACTTCAAGAGTGTATTAAAAATGATTGGGAGTTAGAGTAGAAGGGGACTTTAGTTGATATAAATAAAAGTTAAAGAAAAATTAAGATAAAAATCTAAAGCCCTAATAGGGCTTTAGATTGAGATGGTTTTGGATAAGGATTTCGATTATTTGCTTTCAACCTTGAAATCTCTTAAGCAAGCTACAATATTTCCGTTACTTCGATGAAAGTTAACACATTCGCAGCATTTACCATGTCTTTCACAAGCGATATTTGAGCATGTACAATTCTTTTCGTTACAACCAGCCATTCTGAATTCCCCCTTAAAATCTAAATAGAATAGTTTAATTCATTATTAATTATAAACTAAATTTCAGGTAGCATATAGAAAAATAAAGATGATTATTGAAATTTTAGCAATTGGAATTTGTTCATATAAGTTATCTTTAATTTCAAAAAGCTTACTAAATTAAAGACATACTGTTTATTTTGTAGGGGTAATCAATGATTAACATGTGATAATATAATATTGTAATTTAAGTCGAAAACATCCGTGAAGGTAGATTAAGTTGAAAATACTTGGTCTATCTTTCTATTTATTTGATTTTAAGATAATGTTTATACAGAATAATGATAAAATTACAATATATGTTATAATTAAATGCGTGAATGAATCGATACTAAATAAGGTGGAGTTGTTATTTATGGAAATCCAAATAAAAAGCAACTGATTACAATTTGAAAAATGTGTATTTAGATTTTTAGAAATTTTTCTATTTGGCCTCTATAAATACCTATGTAATAATTTTATACCCAATAGAAGGAGTAACAAGACATGAAGAAAATAATTTCGATAATGATATGTATTAGTACAATGTTTACATTAACATCATGTTACAAAGCACATAACACTAATTTTTTTGAGGAAACATCACCGTATACTAAGGAAGCGGAAAGCAACTATAGCTATGAGGTTAATGATAATAAATTGGTGATTAGCAATAAATGCAGTAATTTAGAAATTACAAAGAGTGACACTAATGAAGTAAAAATTAGTATGAGAAAATCTGTTGGAGGAGAAGATGAAGAAAAGTTGCAGGAAGCACTAGATAATATTAAATGCACATTTTCAGATGGTACTGTTAATATACAACCTGAAAAAGATGATGGATTTCTTTTAAACTCAAGAAATATAGAAGCTACTATTAGTATTCCTAAAAACATTGGTATGTTAGATATAGAAAGCTCTGTTGGAAATGTTGAATTGGAAGGAGATTTTGATAATTTAAAATCTGATATGAAGACAGGAAATTTAGCGTATAAAGGAGAAGTAAAACAAGGGGATTTCACAGCTAGTGTTGGTAATATTAAATTGGACTTACAGAGCCTAAATCCTGCTTATAAGTATGATATTAATGATAAGGTTGGAGATGTGGAGATTAAAATACCTAAGGAAAGCTCAATTAATCTAACTGGGCCAACTAATAGAGGTATTGAAGTGGGAAATGATGTTAAAATTGATGATAATAGTGCTACATTTAGTATAAATTCAAAAGTATCAAATGTAAAAATAGATAGCTAAAAAGATTTGCTTAAGAAAGTTGAATTATTATGAAATACTTACTATGTGAAATGTGCTTAATAAATAATTTGAGATTTTATATTTATTAATGTAACCAATCATCAAGATTACATATGCAAATAAAAGGAGAAACAGTATGATGAATATTGATAAATTTAAATACTTTTCTTTAGACGCAGTAAAGAGTCTGAAACGAAATTCTACAACAACAATCTTTTCAGTAACTACTATATCTGCAACTTTCTTTATTAATGGATTATTTTTATTGTTTTTGCTATCAATTGGCAGAAGCTTTGAAACTATTTCCACTGAGAATCAAGCTATGAAAGAAATGATTATGATTATAAGATGTTTTAAATTTGCAATTTTTATTGTAATACCATTAGTTTCAGTACTTTTAATTGTAAATGCGATTAAAATGGTTCTATTCTCCAGAAGGAGTGAAATAAGTATAATGAAACTTATTGGAGCTACTAATTGGTTTATTCGATGGCCATTTATTATTGAAGGGGGAATTATAGGAATTGCAGGTGCTTTTGTAGGATATTTATCTCTGTTTTTCGTATATAGCTTTATTTATACTAAAGCAATGGAGTATGCACCAGAATTTAGTCTTGTACAACCTATCTTTATAACAAATATAATGCTTTTTCCATTTGGAGTATCTGGTATCTTAATAGGGGTTATAGGAAGTATAATAGCTTTAAGAAAATTCCTAAATGTATAGATTGAATACTTAAGGGATTAATTGTTTGAAGATTTATTATTATATAAATTAGAAAAAGTGATATTATGATTTGGAGGTGAATTAGTGTTATTTCGAAGAGATTTCACTGTTTAATCAGAATAGAAATTTGTATGTAATGTTCTAATAATTAAGTTAATTGAAAGAAGGAAACAAAGATGGAATTTAGTATTCGTCCAATGAAAGAAGAAGATTGGAATAGTGTTGCTGATATTTACATTGAAGGAATGAAAACTAAAAGGGCTACATTTCAAGCAGAACTTCCTAGGTATGAAGATTGGGACAAGGGACATTTAAGTATAGGTAGGTTTGTTGCTACTAATAGTGATAATAGAATTATTGGTTGGATAGCACTAAGCCCAACAAGCAGTAGATGTGTGTATAAAGGTGTTGCAGAAGTCAGCATCTATATTAGTGAATCTTGTAGGAGGAATAATGTTGGATATGAACTTATGAATAGAGTAATAGAGGAAACTGAAAAAGAAAATATATGGACACTGCAATCAGGAATATTTTCTATTAATTAATCAAGTATTAAATTACACAAAAAATTGGGTATTAGAGTTGTTGGAGTAAGAGAAAAAATAGGATGTGATGCTGATGGAATATGGCATGATACTATCCTTATGGAAAGACGAAGTAAAATGGTAGGTATATAGAAAAGATGATAGTGCTAAGAGTTATATTGCTTAGTCTAAGCTATCTTTATAATACATAGCAAACAAATGAAAGAAAAAAATCTTTTGTAAGAGTTAACAATTATTAATTATAAATGATTATATATTTTATCTATAGCGATTAATTAGGGAAGACAGTATTATTTAAGATATATTTAAAATATCAATGAATAATACCATATTCTTGATATGTGATATAATAATTACAATATAAAAAAAGGATCAACACAAAAGGAGAGAAGTAATGGACAGTACAGTTAATCACAATTATAAAAATCAAGGTATAAAATTTTTAAAGGAATGGGTAATTCCAATAGCAGTAGCTCTTATAGTAGCTATGTTAATAAAAAATTTTTTGTTTTTTAATATATATGTCCCTAGTGAATCAATGGTTCCAACAATAAATAAAGAAGATAAGATGGTGGTTACAAGAATCTATAATATGGGCAATATTAAAAGGGGAGATATTATTGTATTCTATTCTGACGAATTAAAGGAAACGCTTATTAAAAGAGTTATTGGATTACCAGGAGATCATATTGTAATACATGATGGTATTGTTAATATAAATGGAAATGATATTAAAGAAGATTATGTAAAAAACAATGAAAGATATAATGGAGCATTTGATGTTCCGGAAGATAAATTTTTCTTTTTAGGTGATAATAGATCTGATTCTTGGGATTCAAGAAGATGGAAAAACCCATATATAGATAAAAGTAATATAAAAGGTAAGGCTGTATTTAGATTTTATCCATTTAGTAAAATGGGTTCGTTATCACAATAAAAAATAAGAACAAATAACATATTAAAAATCGCAGTATTCACAATAATATATTTTACTTAAAGTAGTAGATTTTGATTTTTTTAGATACTTTAAAGAGAATAGATTGTAAGTGAATTTGTGATTTTTTATTATTTAGATCTAAAATTCTAAAAAAAGTTTGGAATTTATTAACAAATAAAATTGTTGTAGATGAGACTAAAATATAGAAATCTAATCTAAATATATGTAGTAAATAATTAAAACTAATATAATAGAATAATTGGAGGAGAGAATGAACAGATTAAATTTAATTTTACCAACTTTAGAAGATAAGGAAAAACTCATGGATTATAAAAGAGAGTTTATTGAAAATAATGACAGCATGGATGGTACAGCTGGATTAGGTAGTGCTGAAACTTTTGAAGAATGGTATAGCGCATTTTGTGATAATTCAAAAGAAGAAACTGTAAGAGATGGCTTAGTTCCTGCAACTACATACATGGCTGTTTCTGTTAGCGATGGACATTTAATTGGAATGATTGATATTAGACACCGATTAAATGACTATCTTTTAAACTTTGGTGGTCATATAGGTTACAGTGTTAGAAAATCGGAAAGACGACAAGGATATGCAACTGAGATGTTAGGACTAGTACTAAAGGAATGTGTAAAGTTAGGAATTAAGAAAGTATTAATCATTTGTAGCAAAAATAATATTGGATCTGCAAAAACAATAGTAAATAATAATGGAATATTGGAAAACGAAGTGGATGAAGGAAATAGGATTACACAAAGGTATTGGGTTTGTTTATAATAGCCATAGAATAGAAACGGAAGATTACTACTTTAAGAGCAGATATAAATATAAAATTTAAAATAGGTATTGACTCAGCCCTTAGTGGAGGATTTAAACTAATTTTGAAGGGAGGAAGAATCTTGAAAATCAGTGAGTTTGCTAAAAGGTCAGGGGTAACCATAAAAACATTAAGGTATTATGATGAGATTGGTTTGTTAAAGCCATCTACAAAAACTGAAACTGGATATAGAGTTTATTGTGATAATGATTTTATAAAATTACAACAGATTACTACGTTGAAATTTATAGGGTTATCTCTTGAGAAAATAAAACAATTGACAAGTGGAAAAGAATATAATATGTACAATATGATTGATATTCAAACAAAAGCTTTAGAGGAAAATAAAAAGCATATTGAAGTGGTTCTTACAGCTTTAAATAAAGCTAAAAAGAAAATTCAAAGGAATAATTCTTTAAAAATCCAGCAACTTATTGATATTATTAAGATAACCAATATGGAAACAATGGCAAAACAACGATTTAATAATGCAAGTAAAGAGTATATTACTAATAGTTATCAGTGGAGATCTAAGACTGCAGAGCTTATAAATAAATTAGTTGAACCTAATATTAATGATATTATACTGGATTTAGGGTGTGGTACAGGAAAACAAATTATTGAGTTATCACGAAAAGTAAAATTAGCAATCGGATTAGACATTAGTGATGGGATGCTTAAAGAAGCCAGCAAAAATATTAAAAATGATAAGGCAAAAAATATTGAACTTTATATAGGAACCTTTGAAGAACCAAATTTGAATGTAGATTTACACGATAAAGGTATTACAAAAATTATTTCTAATTATGCGTTACACCATTTGACTACAGAATATAAACAAAAGGCGATAGAAAAAATGTTTTCCATAGGAGGAGAAAGTCTCAATAGTATTATTATAGGAGATTTAATGTTTTTCGAGAATCCAGATGATTATCAAAATGAGTTTTCAGAAGTAGGATATGGACCAGAAGTTGATTCTCCATCGAGTGTTGATGAATTATTAAATTGCTTTTCAAATTTTGATTTTCAGATTAGAGTACACAAGCTACATCCTCTTGTAGGAGTTATTGTTGCGAATAGAAATTAAATTTTAAGTTATAATTTCATTGAAAATATTACTAATTTTTTATAAAGAATAGAATTCTTATAATAGCTAAATATAAATACTGGTTAGCTTTATATGATTAATGTAATTTCTATAAGAGGAGGGAATTAGTAATGAGGAAGAGAATAAAAAGATTAATGGTACTAATAGTAGTTATATTACTAGCAATGACGAATTTAGCATATGCACAGCCAATACCTAAGCAGAATATAAAATATGGACCTAAAATATCAGAATTAAAGAATAAACAAGATATCATAAAAAATTTTCAAGATATTAAAACTATAAGAACAAATATAGCTACTATAAATATAAATGAAAATTCAACAAATGAACAATTGATTGCAGCAAATACAAGTATAAGAAATTATATCAATGAATATCAACAAGTTATTCGGAATTTAGAAGAACATAAGAGAACTTATAGTGATTCAAACTCTGATGTGTTTTTTTCAGAACAAATATCATTTATAGGACAAAGTTTTGTTATAAGTTTAAGGCATCAGCAAAATTTGATAAGAGCACTTCAAGGTACTGAAGAAGAGGGCAAAAGGCTATTTTATTCAAGTTATTTAATACCAGTATATTATTATCTAACTTTAGGAGATCAAATGATAGCGTATATTGATAACTATTTTACATTACCAGATTAAACTTAAAGAAAAGTATAAACAAATTTATAATTTTGTATTCAAGGATCGCATCACTTAGAATGATATGCGATCTTTTTATATCATAATACTTATAGAATGAAAAATATTACATTAAAAACATTCAGAAAGTGGGGATTAATATGAAAGTAATAGATTTAACACATACTATTTCAGAGAACATGCCGGTATATCCAGGTACAGACGGACCTAAATTAGAAGTTGCAAGTACCTATGAGAAAAATGGTTTTAAGGAAACACTGTTAACTATGTTTTCTCACACAGGAACGCATATGGACTCTCCGGCACACTTATTCTCTCAAAGAACAACTTTAGATTCATTTAGTGCAGAACAGTTTGTTGGAAAAGGCATAGTAGTTGATTGCAGCAATTTAAAAGAAGACCAAAAGATTACGATGAAGTATATTGAAGCTGTTAAAGAAAAAGCAGATATAGCACAATATATTTTGTTTTATACAGGTTGGGATAAATACTGGGGGACAGATGCTTACTTTGGAAATTATCCATATATTACAGAAGAAGTAGCTGAATACTTAATAAAAAGTAAGAAGAAAGGGGTAGGGATAGATGTTATAGGAATTGATCCTATTAAAGATGAAAATTTAACTATTCATAAAAAGCTTTTTGCTGAAACAGACATAGTTGTAATAGAAAATCTGACATCTTTAGATAAAGTGGGAAATGACATTTTTACATTCTGTGCGCTTCCAATAAAATTTAAAGATTCAGATGGAGCGCCTGTTCGTGCCATTGCTATTCTAGAGGAATTAGTTATTCAAACAGAAAGGAGGATAACATGAATTGTATTATTAAATCTCTATACCTATGTGTTAAGGATATGAATAGAGCAATTGATTTTTATGTCCGATTTGCTTCAATAATGAATACATTTTAGAATTATTTAAAAATAAAATGTAACAAGGGCTTTGGTTAATATGACTATAATTGTTGAATAATTGCACAATAAATATTATAATGTAATTAATGGAATAATTAGGTTGTAAAATAAGTTGAAGGAATTTATTTGATAATCCAACACAAGATAAAATTTGATAGATATACATTTCCAACTTTACATCTCTGATTTCTTAGATAGAATTAATTCTTTTCATATATCAATTTAATTGTTCTAAATAATTTAATTTAAATAATAATTAAGAGGTGGGTATTATGGGAATAAAAAAAATGATTGCAAATTTACTATTAAATCTTTCAAAATCTATTACTAAATCACCTATGGTATCATTTTGTTCAGCTGGTGTTGAAGATATGCCAGAGTCCATGAAAAAGTTAAGATAATAAAAATTGTCTATATGATTATTTAACATTATAAAAGGAGATGTAAATTGGAAGTGCAATACATTGATGCATTAATTACTATTTTTCAAAGTATATTGTTTACTTATATAGTTAATTATTGTTTAGAAGAGGACAAAATAGTAAAAATAAAAAAATTGATATTAAGTGTGATACTTCTATCGGTAGATGGCTTTTCTATAACATACTTACTTGGAAATTTATCAATATGTATATTTATAACGCATGCTTTAGGAATATTGATTATATATTTTACTTTTAGAAAAAATGTACTGAATCCAATAATAGCATATAGTTTAATATATTCAATAGTAATTATATGGGTGTCGACATTTGGCAATATACTATATGTAATGCTAGATGTTAATTCGTTGGAAGATCATATAGAGAATATATACATTATACTTGTGTATCTCTCTCAGATACTCTTATTTACTTTATGCTTTTTATTTAAAAATAAGATTAAGCAGATTTATAAGATATTACTAGATGAAAGTAACTCTGTAAAATACATAATTATAATAAGTTTCTTTCCTGACTTTTTGATGTCTTTATATAATATTTCATACGATATAGAACCAGTATTATCAAGAAATATCATAGTTATAGCATTAATTGCATTTATAATCTTTAATATAATAGATTTTAGAAAGACAAAGAAAAATTCAGATGAGATATATAAATTAAATGGAATTTTAACATCAAAAAATATTGAGCTTAAAAATATAAAAGATAATTATAATCTAAATATTTTAAGTTTATATGAACTCTGTGATATGAATATGTATCGAGATGCATCTAATTTATTGAAAAGAATTATAAATACATATCAAAATAGCGGAAATGTTTATGAAAAGGATGTTGAAGGCTCTTCACTTTTATCACTGGCGACTAAGCATGTTATACGAGACGACATAAAAGTTATTGTATCCGATAATGCTAATTTTAGGTTAACAACAATGAAAGAGATGGATTTATATCGAATAATAATTAATATAGTCAACAATGCGGTAAAGGCTATGAAGAATAAGGGGATTATAATTGCTGAATCATATGAGGATTTAAACAATATAGTTATAAATATAGCAAATGACGGGGAAAAGATTCCCGATAACATAATTAATAAAATTTTTGATTCTGGATTTACTACTAAAAATAATAATAACAAGAATCATGGCTATGGTTTAAGCATAGTAAGAGAATTAATTGAAAAGCATAATGGAAGAATTAAAGTTGAAAGTAATGAATATATGACTAAATTTACGATTGTGTTGCCAGTAAAGACGGCTATATAATTTATACATAGTTATAAAAAGTCAATTCATAGAAGCTTATATTAAGCTTTATGTATTCTAAAAGTTAAATTAATCAAAACTCAATTTAAAATATAAATTATTATATAACAAATAAAATAACTCTATGTCATTTAGAACTTATAGAATTCAGATAATAAAACAATATATTTTTAATAAAAAACAGCTATTGGACTTTTACTGACTATCTGACAGTGGAAATTTGATAACTGTTTTTTCACGCATATGCCTTTTCGAACGTATGTTAGAAGAATTTGGCAGGAAAATATTTTTTTTTTAATGATCTTTACGAACCGTAACTTTATGAATCAGTCTTTTCCATAACTTACAACCTTAAGGGGCACAATGTCCACAGGTTTAACTTGAATATAAAGTCCTAGAGAATAAAAAGGCAGCAACTTTCGTTGCCACCAAGTCCATTTTGCAAAATTAGTATAACTTAAATTATCTATAGAAATCAAGGGGGAGTAGCTAAAATAATTTAGCATATTGAATTAAATAAATAGACTCAATATCAGACTATAGCTTATAATTAAAGATTGGTTATGCCAGTATTTACAATTTATGATATAATTTATTTATATAAATTAGAAAAGGCAGATGATTTTTGCAGTATGGGGGAAAAAATGAGTGATAAAAATAAGGGAAAAGTTACTTTATATTTGATGAGACATGGACAAACTATTTTAAATAAAGCAGGAAGAACTCAAGGATGGTGTGATGGGGTTCTGACTAAGGAAGGTATTGAAGTGGCTGTAAATACGGGACTCGGACTTAGTGATGTGAAGTTTAAAGCAGTTTACAGCAGTGATCTAGGCAGAGCAATAAAAACAGCTCAAATTGTAATAAAAGAGAATAAGGCAAGTGGAAACTTGGAATTAAAAGAACTCGAAGGGTTGAGAGAAGTATATTTTGGAAAATATGAAGGAGAGTTTGAAAAGGTAAAGTTTAAGGCTATACTTGGTTTTCTTAATGTGACTTCATTTGAAGAAATGGCAGAAAAATATGATTTTCAAAGGGCATATTGTGATTCATGTGCTGCATTAGATGAAACACATGAAGCTGAAGATTATAATACAGCATTAAAAAGATTTATGAGAACTATAGACAATATATGCATTGAGAATTCTGAAGATAATGGGGGCAATGTTCTCGTAGTAGTTCATGGAGGAATGCTTAGAGTATTTATTGAACATTTGGATAAAAATTTCGATATAAGGAATATGGATAATTCAAGTATATCCAAAGTAATATATGAAAATGAAAAATTTAAGGTCGAATCTGTAAATGATATCAGGTATAGTGAGAAAGGTAAGGCGATGAGGCAAATACTAAAATAATTGGATGTTGCATACTTAGTTTAAATAAAAATATGATTTTATTAGACAATGAATAATATTTATCTACGTTTAATTGCTATATATTCAGATTTTAAAAATAAATAAGTATACTAATAAGGTTACAAACTCATATAGAGTATTGAAACTATAAGTACTGAACAAATGAAGTTCGGTCCTATTAGATTTAGACTAGAATATTATAAATTATAATTGGTTGATGGAACTATATTAATGAAAGCAAAGAAAATAATATAGTTCCTATAGGGAATTAAGATATATTTCTCCTTCTTTGAGTTTAAATTCATTATGGTGAATATGAGTTTTAATTACCCAGTTTTCATAACTTCTATGATTATTTAGTAAAAGCGAACATTAGCATGCTTGAGGGACGGTCAAGTCCTGAATTAGGTAGCAAGTTGTTGCGTCTAAATGGAACATTGCACCTTTAATATTACCCTGGAAATATTCATTAAGTGCTTATGTATAATAAGATATACATATAGTAGTTCAATTGCAAAAGATATATTGTGAAACCTGGGTTTTAAGAATATAATGTGTATATAAGTAATTAGAGTTAAAATATTGTTTAAATAGAGGTGTGAATTTTGAGTAAAATTAATAGAAAGGTATTGCTAGGAATAACTTCATTAATGCTGTTTGCTTTAGGAATATTATTTGGAATTTCATTAGGAGGAAATCCTAGTTACGGGGATCTTATATTAAAGTCTATAGGTTTGGGCCCATGGTCAAATATTGATACAGGGTTACATTATACAGCAATTATATCTTTAATATTTTTAATACCGGCAGTTGTTTTGGGATATATGTTTTTAAAAGAAACTTTAGAACTAGAAAATATGAATGGTAAGAGAAGAATAGAGACTTTGGAATGTAGATTAAGTATATTAATAGTTTTTATAAGCACTTTTGTTTTACCAGGGAAAATAGAACAGGATATGGGGAGTTTTTTAGAGTACTCGTTTGGCTTTCCTTTTAACTATTGGTTTATATATCAAGAAAGTGGAAGAAGTCCTTATTTATTTGGTAATTTATTTAATGGAAATATTGGAATGAACATTAATATAGTAAATTTATTCATTGATATAATTGTTCTTTATTATGCACTATTAATAATAAGAAAAATATTTACAAAATTATATAATGTATATAAAAAATAATTAATTAAGAGGATTACTTAAATATGGTAATATTCAGAAATGAATTTATCATATTTTTTGTTTTCATATGAAAATTTTATATAATGCAAGTTTAGAACGTTAAATATGAGGTGTTCTTTAAGATTAAAGTGAATATCAATTGATAAGTAAAAGAAGTATAAAGAAAGTAAATATCATATTATAAAAACGTATTTATAATTATTAATATATAATTTAGAATAATTTTATTTTTAAAAGTAATCCTATAAATTAGATAGAATTACAGGAGGTTTTAGAATGAAGTTATTAAAAAAGATGATAGTAATTATCACAATAACAGTTATAGTAATGGAAACCTTAATAGAAGCAGTCCCATTAAGGAGTCATAATAATTCAACAAATCCAGTAAATGTAGGGGTAGTTTTTTATAGATTCGATGATCCCTATGTTATTGATTTAAGGCATAGCTTAGAAGATATTGAATCACGAAATGAAGGAAGGGTTAAATTTAATTTTTACAATAGCGAAAATAATAGAGATATACAAAATCAGACTATTAATACGCTGCTAGAAAGCGGAAATATTGATCTTCTCATATTAAGTTTAGTGGATTTGGTAAACGATCCCAAAGAACTGATTAATCCAATCAAAGAAAAAAATATTCCAGTAATTTTTGCTAGTAAAAGAATACTTAAGGTAGATGAAAATATAGTTAAATCATATGATAAAGCATATTACATATTGCCAGATTCAGAGCAGGCGGGAAGGCTACAAGGAAAATTGTTAGTTAATTTATGGAATGCAAATAAAAATACTATAGATACAAATAAAGATAATATTATGCAGTATATAGTATTGCAAGGTGGAATTAATAGTAATAGTAATGAGTCAACAGATAGAACTAAATATTGTATTATGACAATCAGAGATGCTGGAATAAAAGTTGAACAACTTGAATCAGAATTTTGTAATTGGAGCGAGGATTTAGCTAGAGATTCAACGGATGCTTTATTGACTAGATACGGAAATAAAATTGAAGTAGTAATAGCTAATAACGATACTATGGCAGTTGGAGCTGTAAAAGCTTTACAAAAGCATGGATATAATAAAGGTGATGGTACAAAAACAATACCTGTTGCTGGAATTGATGCTATTCCAGAATCACTATATTTCATACAAAAAGGATATATGGCAGGTACTGTTTTCCAAGATCCAGATGTTATGGCAAATGCATTTTTTGACGTTGCAATGCATTTATCAGGCAAAACACACTTTGAATGTCCTAAGGAGTATCGATGTGATGAAAGTGGAAGAATAATTCAATTACCATTTAAAGAATATATGGCTTAGACTGAAAAATGTATTTATGGAATTAAAAAATGAGATTGTTCTGATAATGAATTTTATTTGCCTCAAAGTTAATGATTACAATTTGGTCGTGAATAAAATTCATGGTTAAAAAATTAACAATATACTGGTAGCAATTTACAATATCGGGTATAAGTGATTCTGTTATTAAAGAATGGTGTTATATGCCGTTTTAGAGGCGCTATGGAATGGAGATAATTAGATGATGATATATATTTATGGATAACACTGCTAAGATTAAACTAGATTGTAAACTTGTAAATAAATACATTTGTAGTATAATATGTACAAGAATAATAACAAAGAATTAATCTATATAATGATGCACTAATAAATAAGGAGTTATGTTATGGGGTTAAGTGGAATTTTACCTGTGTTTGCATTAATAGTATCTGGAATTATATATTTTGGAGTAAAAGTATTAGAACGTGTATTAAATAAAAGCATAATGGGATATGTAATTGTATTATCAATAATTGTTTTTATAGGCATTTATGGACTTCTATATTTTTCAGAGGATGATGGATGCGGTGGAGGAGCAATATTTTTACTTTTATCTACTTTTGCAGTAGATTTCTTTATGATTATTTTTTTCATAATTGAAAAGTTATATAAAAAATTTAGAACACGATTACGATAAAATTGTGGACAAGAAATATATTTATTTGAAATGGAGTTGCATTAAGGATGGGAAAAAGTATAAAAATTTTTATTGCAGGTGATTCTACAGCTGCCACAAAATTACCAGATGAGAAACCAGAAACAGGATGGGGAGAGAGAATTGGAGAATTTTTTACTAATGATATAGAAATTTGTAATTTTGCCATCAATGGAAGAAGTTCTAAAAGTTTTATAGATGAGGGTATATTAAAAAAGATATCTGAGTTAATTAAGTCGGATGATTTTTTATTTATAGAATTTGGCCATAATGATGAAAAAGAAAATGAGGAATTATATACAGAGCCATTTACTACATATAAGGCTTATTTAACTGAGTATATTAAAGTTGCTAGAAATGCTGGTGCACACCCAGTATTGTTAACATCTATACATAGAAGAAATTTTGATGAAAATGGTATTATAAAAAATACACATGGAAATTATCTTGTAGCTGTAAGAGAGCTTGCGGCTGAATTAAACGTACCATTAATAGATATGAGTGAAAAAAGTAAGCGCTTGTTTGAACAAGTAGGAATAGAGAAAACTAAAGAAATATTCTTATGGGTTAAACCAGGTGAAAATCTCAATCATCCTGATGGCGTTCAAGACAATACTCACTTTTCGGAAAAAGGAGCAAAAGAAATAGCTGGACTTGTAGTAGAAGGAATAAAAGAAAATCGCATAGAATCATTGATAGGATGTATGAAATAGGTAGGTTTATCATGTATAAATTAAAGTTTCTTGGATGCATATGAAACTAGTCTTGAGGTAATTCCTTTGTCAAGAGAAGGAAATAAATGTATCACAGATATATGCCTAAACGATTATAATGGTAATGTGCATACTTGTCTAAGGTTATTAAGTGAAATAGTTACTAAGAAATATAGGGGAAAGTGTATTGGATGTACATAGGTGGATACAATTTTATAGAGGTAGCAAAAAAGGAAGGGGTAATATAATAAGCATATCTTAAGCGATAAGAATACTTTATAGGGTTTACATATGTATTCAGCATTGGAAGTATTTACAATGCTAATGGGACAGTAATTTCAATATATACTACTTGAATAAGCAAAGAAAAGAGACTAAAATATGAACTGGATATTTGCAATCTAAGGAGGATTTGTATGAAAAATATTGATGCTAGACTAAATAAGATTATACCTAATGCGTTACTTATAAGCTCAGGAACAAGTTTTGTTGCTGGAACAACCCTAAAAGTTACTGCGTTATATTGGGTATCATCTTTATTATTAATTTCATGGTATAGATATATAAATAAAAAGTAATTAATAAATGTTAATTATAGAGAAATCAATAGGTATGCTTAATATAATAACTAGTTAAAACACCTCATTAGTAAAGAAGTTGAATAATGAGGTGTTTTATTTTATGTAACATATTGCAATTCACAATGCACAGTTCACAATTACGGCTAAAATTCTTGCAATATTTTCAGAATTATTTTACAAAAAAAAATTTTTATTTAATAAAAACGAAGTAAATTTGATTATGTGGTAAAATTAGGTAGATAGATATGATTAAGAAGTAAGTAGTATAAAATTATTAAAGGGTTAACTATAGCCTACGCCTTAACTAGAAGGAGAATTGCTGATTTGTAAATTGAAATTAATATATGTGTAATTAAACTTCTAAACGATATCATTATTATAGCATTAATTCCGCGCATGGTTTGCTCGAGTTTTAAATGTAGATTTATTAATGGAATACAGATATTATTTTATAGGGAAATTTGTGATGGTGGATTTATTCTAGTATGATAATTACTAAAATAACTTGAAAATTAGGAGGATATGCACTGGAAAAGAATCAGAAAGTAGAAAAATAATTATAAATTATAATGTGTGAGAGGTGTTAAAATTGAAAATTAACAATAAAGTATTTTTTATAGCAAGCATTATATTTAGCGGACTCACAATTATTTCAATATTTTTTATTCATAGTGATATTGCATTTATATTTCTGGGATTTTCTCTATTATTTGGTGGTTTAGATGAAGTTAACTTATTAAAAGGTATGGATTCAGAAGAGACTAATAAAGGAAGTAAGACTGGCGGAATAATTGCGATAGTTGCAGGTTTATTTATAATAATTACTTATATTGTTAGATTGTTATCTTAGATGAGGAGTGCTTTCAAGTTACGTAAGATATTTGTGATTAAGTGGGATATATTATATACAAAGGATATTGTAATAAATTTTGGAGTGTTTAAAGAAAATCAAGAATCGTATTTATTCACAAGATTTGTTATAAGCATTAAAGATGGTTGAATAAAAGAACTAATGGAATTTAAGCACATAATTCCATTAGTTCTTCTATTTGCAAATACAAAATTATTTCTTGATTGTTATTATTAATTATATTAAATTTCTAAGCCATTATTGATTCGGTATCATCATCCATAGAAGTTGCTTTTTTGCTGTGTAGGCAATAATATAAGAAAATGCAGAGAACTGCAACTGCTGCCATCATCATATATAAACCACGATATCCTATCAATGGGACAAAGTAACCTAAGATAAATGGTCCAATACCAACCCCTAAATCTTGAAATATAAAATTAGTAGAAGTAGCTAATCCTATTCGATGTTTTGGTGAAACCTTTATTGCAATTGCTTGTACACTAGATGAAGTTGTACCATAGCCAAGACCTAATATAGCGGCAGCTAATAAAAGAGTTAAGCTTCCATGAGTTTGACTAAGGAAAAATAAAGATAAGGCGAACAATGCTATTGCTGGATACATAACAAAATTCTCACCTTTTTTATCAAACATTTGTCCAGTAAAAGGTCTTGAAAGTAAAACAAATACCGCATAAACGATAAAGAAGAGACTTCCAACGCTCATTAAATTAATTTCTTTAGAATAAGAGCTTATAAAAGTAAGGATGCTTGAATAACCAAGAGCAATTACTCCAGCAATAATTGAAATAGGAATAGCTTTTATTTCAAAGAAATTATGCAAAGAAAAATCTTTATTATTATTTGAATGTCCTTTTACAATTTCTAACTTTGGAATTTTTATAAAAAAGACAGCAAAAAAACTAAGTATTAAGAAAATAATACATACAACAAAATTCATATAAAAGTTTGAATGCTCAGTAATAAACATGCCTAAAAAAGGTCCAATTGCAGCAGCAATAGTAAGACTTAATGCATAATACCCAGTACCTTCTCCACGACGTTCATTTGGAATTATCTTTGCCACAATAGTTCCAGTTGCTGTTGAAGCAATTCCCATTGCAGCACCATTTAAGAAACGATTAATGAATAAGAATACCATACTATTCACTAAAAAATATAAAAATGTAGTAGCTAAAAATAAAATAAATCCGATATAAAGCATTTTCTTCCATCCAACTTGATCAATATATCTTCCAGAGAAAATACGTGAAAGAAGTACTCCTATTACAAATATACCAGAAGCTAATCCAGCCTCACTTGGTGATGCATGAAATCTTTCTGTTGCAAATGTGGTTATAGTAACCATCAATAAATAAAATGTAAAATAAAGAAAAAAGTTTGCCGTCGAAACAATTAAGAAATTTTTCGTCCATAATTTAGGTTTATCCATTTTTTATATCTCCTTTTCATCCGTAATGTTTTTTTGTATTTTAGGAAGTGTCTCAAATGTTATGATTTGATCATTTTCTGAAATACCCTTTACCACGTCATTTTCTAATTGAGTTATTCTTTCACGGCATACATCATAAAGTTCTTCACCGATTTCAGTTAGCTCAATTATTTTTTCACGTCTATCTTTACCAGATATTGTTTTTACTATTAGTCGTTCTTCTAAACGTTGAACTCTTCGTGTTATGCTAGGCTTTTCTATATTATAGTAGTTAGCAATATCTACTAGGGAAGATGGTTGGTTATTTTTTAGATATAGAATAACCTGCCATAATGAATAAGAAAGATCATATTCACCTAGTAATTCATTTAGCTTACTTATAAGAGGTCGATGTAGTGAAAAAAAGCGTTGAAATAGTCCTTGCATATTATACCCTCCCGAAAAAATATAGTTACCATGGTTAACTATTACCCAGGGTAATTATACTATTTTTATTTATAATGTCAAGTCGAGTATATAGAAATATTGGAAATCTAAGTAAAAGAGTAATGAAAAATGAACAGCAAAATCCCATTAGTCAAGATGATGATGTGATTTTTTTAGTTATAAGTTCCCTTAATTAAAATATAAAATCACTTGAAGCTAAAGTTATTTTTCTTGAATAATAGAATGATATTGTACAATTAATTGACGAAATATATATTGAAAAAATAATTCTTCATGATAATTCTAAAAATATTGCAAGAATTTTAACTGCAATTGTGCATTGCAACATATATATTAAGTTATTTTTAATTTTATACTCATAAATAGTTAATATTATACTGATATACTAGAAACAGTAAGTAATATATGATGAGATAATAAACTTGCAGTTAATATTTCAGTAGAACAAGTTCTTAATTTTTAGAATAAAAAAATTTAGCTGCATCACTATTATTGGAATATTCATAATAATTTTTGTAAAAGCATTAAGGGAGATGGGAAATACGTATGGAAAATAAAAAAACAAAACAAGAGACACTAACAATTGGATTACTGCTAGTATATTTAGTAGTGTTAACATGGATTATATTGTTTAAAATGCAATTCTCACTTAAGGAATTAGGATACTTTAGAAGTATTAACATAATTCCATTTCATGAATCTGTGATAGTAAATGGTAGGATTGAGTTTTCGGAAATATATGATAACATACTTGTATTTGTGCCGTTTGGAATCTATATTGGTATGATAGAATGTAAATGGTCTTTCGTGAAAAAAATTGCTTTGATAGCAAGTGTAAGTCTGTTATACGAGGTATTACAATTCATATTTGCAATAGGTGCATCAGATATAACTGATATTATAGGAAATACCTTTGGAGGAATTGTTGGAATTACGATTTATGGTGTTTTCCTCAAATTATTTAAAACAGAGTTTAAAGCAAATAAAATTATAAATATTATTGCATTAGCTGGAACAATTTTAGTTATTTTATTGTTAGCATTTTTAGTTTTGGCTAATAATTAGAAATTTAAATTTTATAGAACTAAAGGTTTAGGGGTTAAGTACAAATATAATTGTTCTGTCATTTCTAAATAGCAAAATATCATTAAATTTGCAAAATATAGTTAGTGTAAATGTAAATATTTTTTAGGAATCACGGAACAATTCGATTACAAAAATGTGTTATAATTTACATATATTATGTGGAAAGATGTGAAGATATTATGAAAAGAAAAATTATTGCATTTTGTAGTGTTTTAGTTTGTTGCATTATAGCTTTTTTAATTTTTTATCACAATACACAATATAATAAATATACAATAAATGGTGCCGCGTACATTACAGAAAAGAATAAGCACTTAGTTGGGACGGAAGTTGTAGAGGGAAAAGGGCAGGTAGAAGAATATGATGAGCATAACATGCTGAAATATAGTAAAACTATAAAAAATATACCTGATAAAATGAAGCTAGCGGATTCAGCTTTGATTAGTGACTTTGTAACAAAAGAAAAAAACAATGAATATATAACTCCAGAGATAATAGAGACAAATGGCAGCATAGGTGTATTTACAAAGGATGATGGCAGTGGATGGAAACTAAAAAAAGGAGATTCATTAGTATTTACTTTTGATAAATATCAATCAAAAGTAATTAAGGATCAAACAGCAGTAATCGGCTATGTAGTAAATGGGAAAATGGTAGAAGGAGAAAGTTTTAAAGACTTATCAGGAAGTTATGAAATAACAGCAGATGAGCCTGGAGAATATTATATCTACACAATCGATGCTAGTTCAGAATATCTTGCATTCAAAGAAGGAAGCATTAGTGTTCACGAGTGTTAATTTGCTTGCAATTTGAAATGTAAAGGCAAGAAAAATATCAGACTCTAAAGGTAATTAAAAGATAAATAGTAACTTTGTTGGAGGAGATAATGTTTTCGCATGATAATATTCAAAGATTTAATGAAACTGAAATTAAGATATATAAGTTTATTATTGATAATGAAGAAAAAATACCTTATATGACTATTCGAGAATTAGCTAATTCAATTCAGGTATCAACATCGACGATTATTAGATTCTGTAATAAGGTAGATTGTGATGGGTATAAAGAATTCAAAGAAAAACTTAAGAAATATGTACATAGAATGCAGGAAATACCACCACAAAGTGATTTGACTGAGATGTTAAATTACTTTAAGAAAACTAACATTAATTCCTTTGAACAGAAAATAGAGCAAGGCGCAGAGGTGATTAGAAAATCAGAAACAGTGTTATTTTTAGGTTCAGGTTCATCTGGTGCACTTGCGAAATATGGGGCAAGATATTTCTCTAATTTGGGGAAATTTTCAATGGGATTGGAAGATACATTTTATCCAATTACAAAGGATATGAAGACTACAGTGGTAATTGCACTTTCAGTTTCTGGAGAAACAAAGGGTGTTATAGACTTGATAAATCAATTCAAAGTTAGTAAATGTATTATTTTGAGTATAACGAATCAGTCCAATTCGACTATTGCTAAGATGTCAGACTGGAATATTTCATACAATATGGACATGCATCAGGCTAATGGTGGATATAATGCTACTACACAAGTACCAGTGTTATTCCTTATAGAAGCATTGGCAAGAAGAATATGAATTTTGAAACATCTTGTTACTAGATATGTAACAAGATGTTTCTTATACTATTGATAAACTCAATTACGAAAAAAGGAGCATTATAATATGAAAACAGAATTAGAAAAATGTATGGCAGGAGAGAATTATAACTGTCATGATGAAATTTTTTTAGGGTTTAAAAAGACAGCAAGAGCATCACTTTCAAAATATAATAGTCTTAGCTATGAGGATAAGGAAGAAAAAAGAGAAATTCTAAGGCACCTTTTTGGTAGAATAGGGAGTAATGTATCGGTCGGATCTCCATTTATATGTGATTATGGCCGCAATATCCATATTGGTAATAATGTATCTGTTAATATGAATTGTACTTTTGTAGATTGCAATAAAATCATTATAGGCAATAATGTACTAATTGCATCTAATGTGCAAATTTATACAGCAACTCATCCAATAGAGCTAAAGGACCGATTAGTAGGAAATTGGAATCCAGAAACTGGGGAATATTTTTGCCATACTTATGCACTTCCTATTACTATAGGTGATGGATGTTGGATTGGAGGCGGAGTTATTATTTTACCTGGAGTTAATATTGGAAATGGAAGTGTTATAGGGGCAGGTAGTGTAGTAACAAAGGATATTCCTGAAAATAGTGTAGCAGTTGGAAATCCATGTAGAGTGATTAGGAAAATTAATGGAGTACAATAATATTATAAAGCTGTTAAAAAAATATTGTATTAATAAGGATGAATTTTGCTATGTGGGTGATGCACTTTCTGATGTAGTGGCCTGTAGAAAAGCAAGCGTAACGTGTCTATCAGCAGCGTGGTCAAATAGTGTTGACTTAGAAGAGTTGAAAAAAATTAATGCAAATCATATATTTAATGATGTTTGTAGTTTGAAGATATTTTTAGAAGGAACAATTTAAATTATTTTAAAGATATATACTGGAGGAGGATAAAAAATGATTACAGAAGGAGATATTAATATAAGAACTATTGAGGAACGTGATTTAAAAGTAATTTATAAATTTAATTCACAAAAGACACGTGGAAATTATCAAGAATTTCAATTTGAATCATTTCGAAAACTACAACTTGAATATGAGAAAGATGGTTTTTGCTCCTCTGAGTTTCAAATATTGAATGTAGAAAAAGAAGAGCAAACAATTGGATTGCTCTACTTAAGTTTTTATAGACAAGGAATTGTGAGAATTGGCTTAGTTTTAAGTTCCGATAATTGTAACAAAGGAAATGGAACAATTATACTTAATTTAATAGTAAAGTATATATTCGAGAATTACCCAATAGTAAGGATAGAAGCTGATACTGACGTGGAGAATATCATTGCTCAAAAGGTATTGCAAAAAGCAGGATTTCTAAGAGAAGGTATATTGAGAAAATATCGTTATCATCATGGTACAGATCATGATTCATATATTTATAGCATTATAAAGTAGTTATTTAGAAAAGATATCCTTCTAAAATAAAGAGTAGTGTTCTATTGAATATGTTATAATTATTTGTAAAATGTACTAAAATTCCATGAAGAGAGGGATTTATATAAATGATTAAAGAAATTGAAATGCGTAGAAGCATAAGAAAATATAGTAATAAACCAGTAGAAAACGAAAAAATAAATGAATTACTAGAAAGTGCAAGGCTTGCTCCATCAGGTAACAATACTCAGCCTTGGCATTACATAGTGGTTAAATCTGAAGAAATGAGACAAAAAATAGTAGAAGCTTCTCATAATCAAAAATGGATGTTTACAGCTCCAGTATTTATTGTATGTGTTGCAGATATACGTTGCAGAATTAAAGAAGGGGATGTGTATTTAGATGATAACAGTCCTCAGGATGAATTAAAAAGAATAATTAGAGATACTTCAATTTCAACAGGATATATGCTACTGGAAGCTAATAACTTGGGACTAGGCGTTTGCTGGGTTGCAGAATTCACACAGGAAGAAATTAGACCAGTATTAAATATACCATCAGACAAATATGTAGTTGGAGTCTTAACTATTGGATATCCAGATGAAACTCCTAAAGCTCGCCCAAGAAAGAAGCTTGAAGATATGGTTCATTACGAAAGTTGGGAGTAATAAATATATTAACATTTAATATATTGAAATCTAGCTCTAATTAGGAAATCGTTTTTCTAGAGTTTTAAATTTAAATCTATTAAAGAAATATATAATGACTTATAAGCAATAAAAAGTAAATATTGGATTAAAGTATCACACTATTAAAATTTCGGGTTGGTAGTGTGATTATTTTTATATAATGAAATAATTTCAATAAGAAGTAATTTATAACTAAGTTTTTTATGCAGTTTATTGGCAATGAAAATACAAGTTGCGGATCTGCAATTACAGGTTGGTGTTATTTTAGCGTAGAACTCATTATAATTTGCACATAATAATAAAGAAAAGAGGTATGAAGTTATGAGTTTTTCAGATAATTTAAAATCAATTAGGCAAGAAAGAAATATTTCACAAGAGAAGCTAGCAGAAATAGTTGGAGTAAGCCGCCAGGCAGTTTCTAAATGGGAGCAGGAAAGTGGCTATCCAGAAATGGATGAAATTGCAGATGCAATTAAATAAAGGCATACCAGTATATGAATTAAAATATGCAGTAAAAGTTAAGAATAAAATGCTGAGAGTAAAAATAGATGAAGATTAATAAAAGGTAGAGGCTGTTAAAATGTAACGGCCTCTATTTGCTGTAGATCACTGCTGTATTCTAATATTCTGTGGAGAATATATATTCTTCAGAATATGCTTGAATAATGCGGGCTTAGGGGATATTGGCTAAAAAACTTTGTTTTTTTAACAGATAAGAGTATTAAACATATCCACCATTAATTCGAAGAGTTTGACCTGTTATCCATTGAGCCTTATCACTAACTAAAAATTCAATAGCATTTGCTATATCATCTGGTTCACCAATACGTCCAAAAGAATTCATTTGTCTAATTGCTTCTATCTGCTCATCTGTCTTTCCAACGTTGAAAAGTTCGGTATTTATTGGACCAGGAGCTACAGCATTAATTGTAATTTTTTTAGGACCAAATTCCTTTGCTAGTTGACGTGTGATTTGTTCAACGGCTCCTTTTGTGGCTGCATAAACGCTATAAGTTGGGAACATACTTCCTACTACTGAGGTAGAAAAATTAATGATTCTTCCGTTATTCTCCATATGTTTCATAGCTTGTTGGCATGCAAAATAAGTACCCTTTACATTTATATTAAAAAGCTTATCAAATTCTTCTTCTGTTACATCAGAAAGTAATTTATAAAGTATTACTCCTGCATTATTTATTAATATATCTACCTTTCCAAATTTAGTGATTGTTTCTGAAAACAATCTTTCAACGTCTTTTATATTACTAACATCAGCTTTAATTGCAACAGCTTGCTCGCCTAATTTAGTTATTTCTTCTACAACTTCTTCTGATTTTACTGCACTACTAGAATAATTGATAACTACTTTAGCTCCAAGTGCAGATAATTGTTTAGCTATAGCACTTCCTATTCCTCTAGATGCACCTGTTATTATTGCAACTTTACCTTCTAAGTTTCTCATTGATATAAACCTCCATTAAAATAATTTACTTATAATTAAAGATATATGAGAGTATTTGCATTGAGTAAATATTTTTGTCTTGCATATTCTTTATTTATTGATTTGATTATAGGATAATTTAGATATTAATAGGTAGCCTATTTATTCCTAATCATTGCACAATCCTGCAAAAGAAATTATAATTTTTTTATGAGGAGATATTATTATGGAAAAAAGGATTTACAATGTAAAAAATTATAAATTATGTAATCAGCAAAGGCGTCTGGCCTCTCTAGTTGAGAAGTTTACTTATAGAGATGGATTCCAATCAACTGATATACCATCATTGGATTTAATACGTGCCTCTAATATTTCAGAACCACTGCATTCGATTTATATCCCATCCATATGCGTAATTGTACAGGGGGCGAAAACTGTAATTCTAGGAAAAGAAAGTTATAGATATGATGCAAACTCTTATTTAGTTGCATCTGTTAATTTACCTATTATAGGAAAAATAATTGAAGCTACTCCTGAACAGCCATATTTATGTGTCAGGCTTAGTTTTAATTCAGATCAAATTCTTGATATCATTAAAGAATCAAAGCAAGATTTTGAAGAAAAGCCTGGCTTGGAAAGAGGATTAACTGTAACAAAAGGTACTTCATTACTTCTTGATGCTTTGCTAAGGCTTGTAAGCCTTTTAGAAACTCCAGAGGAAATTCCAGTTCTTGCTCCTCTATTTATTAGAGAAATACTTTATAGAGTTTTACAAGATAAACATGGATACATATTGAAGCAATTTGCTATGATAGGTAGCCATGCACGAGCTATCTCAAAAGCTATTAACTTGATTAATAATAATTTTGAGAAACCCCTGCGTATTGATGAATTAGCAAAGGAAATTAATATGAGTTCGTCATCGTTGCACCATTGCTTTAAGAAGGTTACTGCAATGAGTCCATTACAATATCAAAAGCAGATTAGATTGCAAGAAGCAAGGAGACTGCTGCTTTCAGAAGTACTAGAAGCAGCAGAGGCAGGTTATAAGGTTGGTTATGAAAGTCCATCTCAATTTAGTCGTGAGTATGCACGAATGTTTGGATTACCACCTATAAGTGATATAAAACGGCTTAAAGACTCTATATATATTAATTTTTGAGAGTGGTACATTAATATATCATGGTAAGAGAAGCGATATAATAAAAAGCTGAAGTCTTATGATACGATGAAACGTATGGAAAATAGAATATAAGATGCAAAATTAAAGAATTGTAATAGAGCTATTCAGCTACACTTTAACGGAGCAACAAAAGAAATTAATGCATATGCTATTCTCAAAAATAATAATAAGCCAGATTAGGGAGATCGAATCAATAGAGCTTAATATAAATGATAACTTAATAATGTATCTAATTAGCGGAGGAGAACCAAGTCCAGATGGAAGAGTTTCTCCTTTTTCTATTGTTTCAAGAAGAATTTAATAAATTTAAAATAATGCAACTAAATGATTAATTAATTTATCTAATAGTATGAAAGAAGGATATACGTATATTTAATTCTTGAAAATGAAGGCGGGGGATATATGGAGATTAATAATATTTTAGTTAAGAAAGCTAAAAAGGGAGATGGAGAAGCATACATAAGTCTTATTAAACAATACGAACAAGTATTATATAAGGTAGCTATTAGAATGTTATCTAGTGATGAAGACGTTGCTGATGCTTTGCAGGAAACAATAATGACAGGTTATGAAAAAATACATACACTTAAAAATGATGGCAATTTTAATACATGGATATGTAGAATTTTAATAAATAAATGTAACCATATACTGAATAAAAATAAGAACGAAATAGTGTTAGATGATATATTACCAGTAACACAAAAAGCTAATAATAATGATTTCCTAAAAATTGAATTAGAAGAGGCTCTTAATAGCCTGAATAAAGATTATAAATTAGCCATGATTTTATATTATATTGTGGGCTTGAGTACAAGAGAAATAAGTGAAATGATAATAGAGTCAGAAGGAACAATTAAATCTAGACTTTCTAGGGCAAAAACAATATTAAGGGAAAATTATTTTAAGAATGAGGGGGTTGTTGAGTATGGAAGATAATTTTGAAAAGCAATTAGTTAATGTTTTAAATAGGGAAAAAGAAATGCCTAGTTTAGTTAGAAGTTCTTTAGATAGTACTTATGATAGAATAAGAGCCATGCCTAAGAAGAAAAGTAAATCGGTTTTGAAAATAGCGGCAGTAGTTTGTTGTATTGTTATATCAGGTGCTTTGTTTTCTAATCAATCTGTAAGGGCAGGTATAAAGACATTTTTTGATTTTAACGATAAAGGTATTGAAAAAGCAGTAGATAAAGGGTTTATTAATGAAAACGGCAATTCTGCTTATGATAATGGTATAACGGTCACATTAGATAGTTATTTTGCAGATTCTAATAAAATAGGTTTTTCTATTAAGTTAAAATTTGAAGATTCAAAAATGTTAAATGGAGTAGATAAGGTTTTATTGGATTATAGAATTAAAAATGGCGATGGAGAGTATGTTGTAGAATCTATTCCTGACACTAAACATTTAAAAGGAAAAAATCAATATATTTCTTCAGCAATTGAGAAAAACTCAGAATTTGATTTGAAAAATAGTGAAGTTCAGTACGATGGAATTAATGAATCTAATTATGGATATATACCAAATCTAGAAAATGCAGTAATAGAAGTAGAAACTGTTAAGTTTTTTAAAGATAATAAAATGTTAAAAGGTATTGAAGGAAAATGGAATTTAGAACTTAATGAAGGAAAAACAATTTCAGTTAATTCAGTTGAGTATAAAGCAAAAAATAATTCATCTAATATAGAAATATTATCAGCTAAGTCAAGTCCAACATCGTTTAATATAACTTTTGGAGTGGATGGAAAATATGAAGATGAAAATACATTTGGAGAAGAAAACATGAAGCTAATAGATGAAAGCGGAAAAGAGTATAAATTTAATGGTTATAGCATGGATTTAAGAGGTAATAAGACAATAATATCTACAAACTTTTCTTTAAGTTCCTATGATAATGTTGGTAAGTTAAAATTAATCATATCATCAATAGGAGAGGTAGAGCTTGAAAAATAACTAAAGAGATGATAACTAATTAAGGAATTTTCGATATTCGTCAAAATTATAGATAGAACATACAAAGGAATAAATATAATATTAGAATTGAAGAGTTGACGCTTTCCACTGATGCAGTAAACCATATAATCACAAATAGATGATTATAAGTAAGTTTAAGCAAAAATAATTGTTTTTTATTAAAAATGGTAGCCATCTAAATTGAAAAAAGGGCTACTATTTTTTTGCGCTTAAAATCATGATAATATATTGTCTTATGATGATAGAATTAAAGGTATAATATTAGCATTTTTTATAGCTTGGATAGAAATAATATAAATTTTTAAATAGATCCTGGAGTTATAAGGAATGTATGCAATTTGCATAGAGATATTGGGAGTTATCATTTAATGGATTTATTTTTATTATGAAAGTACTTATATGAGACACAAAAAAATTTTATTCATTGATAGAATTAGGATTATCCTATTCGTAATAGTAAGTGTAAGGCATTGTCAGAAAGGGGGATTTTGCTATGGATAAAGAAATTTATTTATTAATAAAAAAAAGAAGTGAAAAAGGCATGGAGTTACTTATTAATGAATATGCACCATTAATAAAAGCTATAGTAAAAAAACATTTATACAATTTTCCGCAGTATCATGAGGAATGCATCAATGATGTATACCTTAAAATATGGAATAATATCACAAGCTTTGATAAAGAAAAGAACATTTTAAAAAATTGGATAGCCGCAATAGCAAAGTACAGAGCTATAGATTATAAGAGAAAATATTTAAAAACTCTTGAGCATATGGATATATCTGAACTAGATATAGAAAGTGACTTCACAATAGAAAAAGAGGCTTTAAAAAATGAATTAGAATATGAAACAGAGGAAATTTTAAAATACCTTAGTTTATTTGATAAGCAACTTTTTATTAAGCTTTTCGTAAAAGAAGAATCTGTAAAGGAAGTTAGTGAAGAGTTTAATATTAAACCCTCTGTGTTATATAACAGAATTTCTAGAGGAAAGAATAAACTTAGAAGTATATTTTCTAAACCATAAGGAGGGATAAGCCATGAAAGATGAATATAGTTTATTAAATAATGTAGAAATAGATTTTTCACAGTATGTAATAGAAGAGGTTAATGAATTAGAAAAGAAGAAACTCATGAGGCAATTTACAAAGTCTAGAAGGAAGACATTGTTTTGGGATAAAAGGAAGGTGATAACAGCTATAATAGCCCTATTTTTGATTATAAATTTAGGAATTCATGGAGATAAAGTTTTAGCAGGAGCAGCAAGCTTTAAAGATAGTATTAATAAATGGTTAGGTATTAATACTAATGGAGAAAACTATTCAACTGAAATAGAGAAAACTTTGGAGGGGAAAGATATTAAGCTTACTTTAAATGAGTTTTTTACTGATAATTCAAGAATCATTATTAATTTTAATATTAATAAGAAAAAAAATGACCTTGTTGATATTAACCATAAAGTAGTACCAGATATTTATATTAACGGAAAAAAAATTGAGAGAAGTTCTGATTATGTTGGATATAGTATTGCAGGATATAAGGATTTTGTTGGATACGATAAGGTAGAAAATAATGAACTTGAGAAAGAAACTAATGTGATTCTTGAGGTTGAAATGAAGGAATTGCCATTAACTGAAAAGGAGGATGTAAAGTTAGTATTTTCTTCTTTGGCTGAAGAATATGGTGTTAATTCTTCGGATTTTACCTATACCTTTGTTTATGATGCCACTAGTTATAAGAATGATACTAAAGTGGTTAAGGTAGATGAAAATATTACAATTGGTGATAATGAGCTTTCTTTAGACAATGTTACTATTACACCAGATAAAGTACTTATTTCTGGTGATTCAAAAGGTTTTAGTGCGCATGAAAATAATAAAGATGCAAATTACTATTATGATATTGTTGATGCAAATGATGATTCCGTCCCTTTAAGAGCAGAAATAGGAAATGGAGCATATTTTTATAGAAATTATGTACATGAGTTACCCGAAAAGCATTTTAATATAAATTCCATAAAAATTATTCCATATACTTTTAACAAAATAAATACAAATACTACATCTGTTTCTAATGATGGTAGAATAAAATATATAATTGAAGATAAGATTGTTACAATTAATTTAAAATAAAGTATAAATAAGAAATGTAATTAAAATATAATTCTAAATAGGGTGTCTGAAAACTGGATATTCTATTTTTATAAAAGCGTTATTACTTGCTAGTGATACCATGAAGCATATTGCTAGTAAATAATGATAAGTAAGATTAAATAAAAATAGGTGTTTGTTCTTTGCTAAAAATGGTAGCCATCCAAATTGAACATGGGGCTACTATTTTTTTGAGATTTTTTATATAAGAATCACAATCAATATTAATAGTGACATTAAGAATAGCCCGACTTGAAGTAGAAGCATAAAAATTCTTGTTTTGTTTAAAGAAGAAAATTCATAATAAATCCTGCAAATACAATACTGCTATTTAGATAATCTACCAATAATAGTATTTATATTAAAAATATACTATATCATTTATTGACATGTATATCTTTTAATGATATATCGTTAAATGATACAGAGGAGGTGTATGAGAGTTGGCTAGAAATAATTCTTTAGATATGGGCGAACTTACGGATGCGTATTACTATATTTTATTATCTTTAATAAGGCCTAAGCATGGTTATTTAATTATGAAATCAGTTGAGGAAATATCAGAATGGGAGTTCTCAATAGGCCCTGCATCATTATATACTAGCATAAAAAAACTTCTTGATGCAGAATTTATAGAACTTACGCAAGAATCAGAAAAGAAAAAAGTTTATGTAATAACTGATAAAGGAATCGAATCTTTAAAAAATGAGCTTGAAAGAAAGCGTAAAATGGTTAAAATTGCTGAGAATGCATTTAATGATAGGGAGATGTTATAATAGATGTTTGGTACAAAATATATTATGAGTAAAGTATTGTCATCTGCTGAGGACGAGGAAATGCAGATGCTATCTGAATATGCTAGCAGAGGATGGAAAATAGAGAAATTTGCATTTATGGGATATAAATTAAAAAAAGCTGAGCCTGAAAAACTCCAATATGCTTTAGATTATAGAATAAATCCAGATGAAGAATATTTTTCATATTTTAATGAAGCAGGATGGACTAATGTGTGTTCAATAGGAAATATAATTCACATATTTAGTGCTCCTGAAGGAACAAAAAAAATTTATACTGATAATGATACTGAAATAGAAAAGCATATAAGCATGTATCAATCACTAAAAAAAGTGGCAATACCATTTTCTATTTGTTTTATTATCCTTTTTATTTTAATGGCTTTTGTTAAATATAGCTATTTGCCTGATATATATAATACAGTACTTTTAATTATTTCTATACCAATAATGGCAGTTTCTATTTTTACAACAATATCATGTTTAGAGCATTATAGTAAAATAAGCGAACTTCAAAAAATGTCTGATTTAGATAAAAGGCATAAAATAAGTAGATTTTTAATACTAATTTTAATAATGGAAATAGTTCAAATAATTCTAATGGTTTTAAAAGTTATAAGTATGCCTATAGGGATATATTTAATTGTTTTTGATATTATTTTGTTACTGTCTGTATATAGACGAAAATTCATAAAATAGAAATAAGAGACTTATATATTTTAAGTATTATTTGATATAGATACTTCTATACTTTTAATTTATTAATAATATGGGGCATGCAGAAATTTTAGTATTTTATACTGATACGATGAATTATATAATAAATATGACTTACAGCTTTGGACATTTATATATTGTCTAAGGCTATTTTTATAAGTGATTGCAATGTGTCATGAACAATGTCATGTTTACAAAATATGTTATAATTTAAAGAAGTGAGAGATGTTTTTAATATAAAATAAATATGAAAATAATGATTGGTGAAGCTTATATTTTCTATTTATTGTTGTTATTGAAAATCAGCATTTCAGTAATATTTCTTTATAATGAAAGTAAACTTTTATCAAAACGAAATTTTTAGTTTATTAAAAAAGTATTTGGAAGAGGGCCTTAAAGTGATAATTAAAAAATCTTTGATAAATAAAAGCATTGAATACATTTTGCAGCATATAGATGAGGAGATTTCTATTGAAGATGTTGCCAATTACTGTAGTTTTTCAAAATATCATTTTAGTAGAATGTTTAAAGCAGAAACAGGAATAAGTTTATATTCCTTTATTAAACGTATAAAAATGGATCAAAGTGCAGTAAGTCTTAAGGTTGAAAAAGACAAAACTATTACTGATATTGGAATTAATTATGGATACAGTTCTTCCAATTATAGTTCAGCCTTTAGTAAGCAATATAGTATTTGTCCAGTAGAATTTAGAAAATCTATGAATTCAGCAGACGTTATTAATCCATTTTGTCCTAGTGAATATAATTCCTTTAAATCTTTTGAGCATTATGATGGGCACATTATTATAGAAAATTTGAATGATTTTAAAGTGATTTATGAAAGATATATTGGAGATTATAGTGAGATAGGTGTTAATTGGTATAGTTTTATGGAACGGTATAAAGATTATATTAAAACAGATACGCTTTTGATCGAAAAATCTTATAATGATCCATCTATTACTCAGTTAGACAAATGTATATATGATCTATGTATCACTGTCGATGAAGATGTACAGTCAGAAAATCTTACAACAATAAAAGGTGGTAAATTTGCAATTTATAGATTTAGTGGATATATATATGATATTTTTATAACATTTCTGGGAATCTTTAATGTTTGGCTTCCACGTAGTGGGTATAGAAGAGACGAAAGATATGCATTGGGGATTTACCATAGTATTGATAGAAAAAATAATCATGTTACTATGGATTTATGTGTTGCTATTAAATAGAGCAAGAATTCAGAAGTAGAAAAGTAAGGTTTCCCTTATTATAAAAATAGTGATAAGGCGCATTAAAAAATAATTATGAAATTTTAGGATTGTTATTTTGTTTTATGTGATTAAAGTTATCGCTAGATAAAGCCAAGGAAAGGGGAATTTTATGTTTGATATAAGGAAAATCCAAGAGAATGTTATTTATGAAGCTGTTAAGGGGCAAAGCAATGAGGATATTGCAAGAGAAGTTGTATATGGAAAAGAGGGAAGTGGTAAATTAGAAAGCAACGCCATATGGGTGAATTCTACAATGAAGAGATTGGAAAGCAAATTTGATAAGGCGGCTATTAAGAAGATCAGAATGAAGTGCCAGTGTGGATATGGAATGGATAAGAAGTTAGAACTTGTGAAAGAGCTAATGGAACTATCATCAAGTTTAGAAGAATTCGGAAATTTACAAAAAGCAAAAGATATAGGGCTATTTTATGAGAATGGAGAACTTTATTTACAGTTTAATTTTTGTCCATGCCCAATGCTTGCGGATGTAGATAGGTTAGAGTCTGATACATGGTGCCAATGTACTACTGGGTATAGTAAAGTATTATTCGAAGAAGCCTTTAAGTGTGAAGTTGATGTTGAACTACTGAAAAGTATAAAAATGGGTAATGAAAGATGCCTCATGAAGATAATTCCAAAAGGGGTTATATGGTAATAGAGAGGTAATATCATAAATAAATGAGTTCTGGGTAAGAAGTGATATAGTGAATAAAAATATTTGACTTTATACAATCTTGGGTATATCATGAATTATAACCAATATTGGATAAAGAGGTGAGAAACATAATTAAGGTATTAATTTTATATTATTTAAGCATAAAATCTACTCATGGATATGAAATCCAAAAGTTCATCCAAACAAACCATATGGATAAGTGGACAAAGATTCAATCGGGATCAATATATTATGCATTAAATAAGCTTGAAAAAGATGGATTGATTGTTTTAAAAGAAGAAATTGGTTCTGGATCAAAAGCTAGAAAAATTTATAAAATAACTGATAAGGGCAGAGATGAATTAAAGGAACTTGTAAAAAATGAAATAACTAATGAATTGTACCCAAGCGGTTCTGATAAATTTATTATTTATCCATTGTTAAATACACTTGATAAACAAAGTATGATTTCTCTTATACATAGCCATATCGATGGGTTAAGAGATAAGATAACATATTTAAAAAAGTGGCAGAAGATAAAAGTCAATAAGCAAAGTCTTGCGGTTGAAAAAATTTCATTCGAAATAATGATTTCAAATCTTGAATACCAAATAAAATGGCATGAAGCACTTATTGATGAGATTGATGAATGCATTGCTACAAGTAATGAAATCTCAAGCCTTATTTCAAATTTTGATTTTTCTAATGCTGAAGAAATGGAAGCTTCAACAAATGATTCAATAGAAAGTCTAAAACAGGAAATCTTAAAAAATCCGGAAAATGCGTCAGAAAAATTAGAAGAGTTAATTAGAAAATTAAGTAAATAGTAATACATCCTATCTTTTTTAGATAGGATATATTAATAAACTTTATATCCAATGTTGGATAGTGTGTGGAGGAATAAAATGAGAATAGTTATATTAATGGGAAGTCCAAGAAAGCAGGACAGTTTAAATGTATGTAATGAAATTGAATTGAGGTTAGGAACTAAGAACATGACTTATGATTATATTTTCTTAAAGGATTATGAAATCCAAGATTGTAGAGGTTGCGGGTTATGTTTTAAGAAGAGTGAAAAACTTTGTCCTTGCAGGGATGATTTAGATATAATAAGAAAAAAGCTCTTAGAGGCTGATGGAATTATTATTGCTACACCTGTTTATGCATATCAAGTTCCATCACCATTAAAAAGAATTATTGATAGAATGGCATTTTTATTCCATCGTCAAGAATTAGTGGGAAAGCCCACATTGATTGTGGTTACCAGTGATGGAGGTGGCCATAAGCAGGTTGGTAAATATATGAAGATGACTATTAGTGGTTGGGCATGTAATTTAATTGGAACAATAAGTATTATTTCGCCTATGTATTTTGAAAATAGAAAGGATAATTTTGCTTTAGTTTACAATGAAGGTTATCATAAAAAGACATATTTAAAAATTGAGAAACTTACGAATAAATTTAGACAAGCTATTGAAAGTCAAGTTAGAAAAGCTCCATCTTATTATGATATATTTATGTTTAATTGTTTACGAACTAAGACTTTTACCTCTAGGGCTGATTATGATTATTGGAATGACAAGAATTGGTTAAATTCATATTATTTTTACGATGTAAAGATAAATCCTTTAAAAAAGTTATTTGGAGTTATACTAAGATTAATTATTGATTTGGTAGGGAAAAAGTTGAAAAGTAAAATGTCATATTAAAGGGCATTTGGTATAAATAAAGGATAAAAAGAGATATGTATGACAGAACTCTTGGAAGAGAGCTTTTAACTATTTAAAGTTCTTACTAAGAATACTATTTAATTTAGCACATAATCCAGTTTTCCATATAAAAATTATACTTAATGTTTAACATGATTAAATATATAAAAATGGATAGATATATTGAGATCTATCCATTTTCTATATTTTGGTATCCTACCTATAAATAGATATTAATCTAGTTGATTTAGATACTTACGAAAGAGTTTTTCATTTTCCTGTAAAATACCAAAAAAATTATCATCTATTTTTTCAACAACAGGAAGAGCGAGTTTTACCATTTCTTGCCCCTTTGGCAGTAGTATAATTGCATTTGCTCTACTATCTTTCGGATTTACAGTTTTTCTTATAAATTCCTTCTTTTCTAATCCCTTAACGATTTGGGATACTGACATGACATCCATATCTGCCATCTTAGAAATACTTACTTGAGTCACATTATCGTCAGATTGACTAAGAAAGTTTAAGGTGGTAAGCACTACAAATTGAGGATGAGTAATCCCTAATTTACGTAACTCTTGATTTATAATGGAATGCCATTTATTATATACGCGAATAAAAAGAAGTCCGGTTGACGATTCTGCATCATCTTTAAAGCGATTTGATGGAAATTCCAATTTATTTTTCAACCTCCTTTTTGATTATCATAGTAGATTTAGGAACATCAGAAAATACATTGCAAAGAAAATTTAAATCATCTTCTGATGGGTTTTCTTTATCTAATCTCACAGTATGTTGAATAAAAGTTTTACCATCTTTTTGCAATATGTCATGTCCAAAATATATGCCTCCAACCCCAGGGACATCAGTTCTATCCCAATAAGAACAATTAGGAACGATATTAGTAAGAGTAAAAGACATCTCTGGCATTCCCTCTAGTTTCATTGTACCAGTAGTTCCTGTTTGTAATTCTCCATCAAATTTAATGCTTTCTAAATCTTCTTCCCAAATATGTCTTTTTTCAAGATCAGCATAATAAGACCAAATAGCTTCCTTAGGTGCATTTACTTCTAATTTGAATGTTAACTCCATTTTAACCTCTCCTTTAATATATATATTTATTATAAGTACATTTATTATATATATATTTATAATATTAATTCCTTATTTTGTCAAGTTAAATAAATCAATTGATTTATGTGAGGATTATTTTAGGAGGACTTCTGAAAATAATTATGTAGTATAATTATTTATTATAAAGCTACATTAAGGTACAACTAAAAAATAATAGACTAGTATGTTTGCATATTTCGTATCATGTTGAGTAAATAAATTCTTCTATTAGATCAACTATAAGCAGAATTTACATATCTGTCTGGCACGAAATATGAATGGCATATTTAATCTATTATTTTATTTCATATGCTAAAATATAATAAGAAATATTACTGAGGGAGTTGATGTATTAATTATGGAAAAGTTATATTCTTTAATAAATGAAAAAGTGAAAGAAAATTCGAGGGCGTTAATTGGTATTAGTGGCATAAGTTTAAGTGGAAAAACTACTTTCGCTAATAAATTAAAAGAAAGATACCAAGGCCAATATAAGGTCTATATAATTTCTTTAGAGGAGAATCAAGCTGTATTAAAAGAATCTCTTAGTAATATTAATCCATCTAAGTATTACTATGAAAATGCTTATGATTTTTCTTCAATAAAAAATGAAATTGAAAATGCATGTAAAAGCAATGATATAGTTATAGTTGAGGGAGCATTAATATTTAAGAATACTGTAGATATTAATTTTGATATAAGAGTATGGTTAGATTGTACTTTTACATCGTCCATAGAAAGAAGCCATGAAGATAAAAAAGATCTTTACAGAGATTATTTCATGTGGCTCCAAAGACAGCATTTTTCAATAGATAACCCTAAGGAAAAAGTAGATATAATAATAAAAAATGATAAAATATTAGAAAAAGAGTCAGAGGTTTTTATTGATTCAGTAAATGATCCTTCGTCAGTAGATAAAATGAAGTGGCTATATGAACCTAAAGTGTGGAAAGTGGGAGAAAAGGGAATTTACGTGGAACCTGATAAGGTAACTGATTTTTGGCAAAGGACTCATTATGGTTTTAGAAATGATAATGCTCATATGTTTTATATAGAAATCGAAAAGGACTTTACTATGACAACAAAGGTTAAGTTTAATCCAATCAATCAATTTGACCAATGTGGATTAGTAGTACGAGTGGATGAGGATAATTGGCTGAAGACTTCTATAGAATATGAGCTAGATAATCCTCCAAAACTTGGTGCTGTAGTAACTAATTTGGGATATTCAGATTGGTCTACACAAGAGTTAGATAAACAAGTTGACG
>CAURJV010000019.1:0-73818 GCA_963524945.1 uncultured Clostridium sp. | reverse complement strand
AATACGGACACCCCAACGCACAGCTCAGATAGCATGCACACCAAAAACGTTACTGACCACCGAGAAAGGAACACGAGGGATGATAACAAGAATAAGATCATGAGTATGCATCATCAAATGATGAATATGAAAACTGATAAGTACTGCTCAGATTGCATGGACGTGCATAATATGAATCACCAAGGTGAAATGATGGAAATGGAACACGAGGTACCTAATATGCATGATGAAAAGATGGGTAGTGGTGATGATATGAATAAGATGATGAGTATGCACCATAAAATGATGGATATAGATGATGAAGATACTATGAAACATGAACATTGTATGCATCACATGAAAAAGGATAATGATGAAGAACATGAAATGAGTAAGATGGAAGAGAATATGGAATATACACACGAAGTATATATAAATGAAGAAGATGACAAGAATTACAAAGAAAAGACGTGTGGTTGTAAAAACAAAATTAATAGGGATAACAGTTTTGAATCCAGAAATATTAAGTATAGATTAGTTAGTATAGATGATATATTAGGATAAAAACGTATGATTTTATTAATATGGTAGCTGTTTATTTTAACGACTATTCATTATGAGAAAGTTAATGTAAGCATATTAACCGAAGACCCGAAAATACATTGGCAATTCATAAAAAATCCAGTTCTAAGAAATTACGAGACTCCTTTGAAATATTAAATTTAATAAGAATATTTCAAAGGAGTTATTCACTTTGATAACATATTATTTTATTAAATTTTCACCTAGCTCAAATGCTTTTTGACAATCTAGAGGAAATTATATTTTTCTATGTTCTAATTTTTATTCTTCTGAAAAGGCACTAGATTCATATTTTGAGTAATCATCAAATTGGTAAGTATTATTTGAATACATAACTGATGGTTTTGTAAGTATGCGTCCAAGTCTAGATTCAAGCTTATTAAAAGTTGATGGGTATCCAACCTTTATGTACGCATTAGAGATTATTGGACAAAAGTGGAAGATACCTATTAGGTGGTTCTTATGTGAAAATGATGCTACTAGATATAATGAATTAAAACGGAGAATTAAAGGTATTACTAATATGATTAATGTTCATTGTTTTTATTTAAGCTATTTTATGAGAATCGTCACTGGAATCTACATCTAGAACAACCCCAAGCTTTGCTGATATTATGGTATTTAATTTTCTTATTTAACTTGATAAGTTAAATATTTGTTTTTTAATATTTTTGATTTTCACTTATATTATTTAGGATATATGAATAAACAGCGCATATTCTAATATTCTGTACCATATTTATTCTGAAGAATATGCGCTCAAAATGCGGGTTTAGAGTGATTTCATATAAAATAGAATTCATATCTAATGTTTTTATAGTACCAATCATATATCCATAATAGCAGCAGATAAATTATTGAGGCTGTAAGAAAATTATTGGAAGGATTAAAAATTATTAAATATTACAAATGGAATCTGACTCGTATGAACTCGCTAAGTCCGAAGGTATAAAATGCAACTATAGAAAGTACTTCATAATAGAAAAAATATAAAAGGTTAAATAATTGTGCAACAAAAAATAAAGAGGTGAATTTATTAGTAAAAAGCTATGGTGCTAAAACAGAAAAATACCGAGGTTTTCAAATCTTAAAACCTCGGTATTTCTAATTTGGTGATTCATACAGGAATAAAACACATGATTTGATGAAAAGTATTTCTTTAATTATCGAGGAAGCTTTCATCTTTTTGTAAGAAAGCAGGATTAAGAAATCATATGGATTTGGGAAATGAATACAACAATGTATGTTATTAGTTTGACAAAATATGTAAATCATATATAATTATGATATAAAGGTTTAAGGGGATGATAGCGTGATAAAAAACTGTTGGAAAAAAGCTGTAGCTTTATCAATGATTGCCACATCAATAGTATTATTGAACCCGGTAGGAGCTAACGCATCATGGAAGCAAGATAATGTTGGATGGTGGTATAATGAGGGAAATCTATGGGCTACTGGTTGGAGAAAGATAGATGGAAATTGGTATTATTTCTATCAAAATGGATATATGGCTAAAGATACACAAATAAATGGCTATAGAATATATTCAAATGGAGTTGCGGCAAGCAATCCTAGTGAAAAATATGAAGACACAACTTCTTATAAATGGAAAAATGAAAATGGAGAAACTAAGGATATCTCTAATAACTATTATTATATAGAAAATGATAAAGTTATTGGCAAAATGACCAATAAAAATAAATATTTGTACTATACAGAAAATGGACAGTATTTTACTGGATGGAAGCGATTAGGAGGAACTAAAGGTTATAATTGGTATTACATGGAGAATGGAAAACGTTGTTTGGGCTGGAAAAGTATTAATGGAAATTGGTTTTATTTTTCCGATTTTGATGGAGAGTCTGATACTGATGTTGAAAATCTAAGAGGAAAGATGGTTAATACATCTATTTTGGAGGCTGGAAAAAGTTATCAATTTGACGATTATGGAGCTTTACAAAGTACAGTTACAATATAAAAAATATATTGAAAATACAGCGAGCAGCCAGATGACATTTAAGTTTGTGTAGTTAAATAAAATTTTGTGTATTTGAATTATCAAATGTTTCAAATTGTTTAAATAATATTGTGCAATACAAAAAAAGAATGACTTAATTAGGGAAATAAGTCATTCTTTTATTATTATTTAAGGGGATAAATAATAATGCTTTAACTACTTTACAAATTTAATTTTATATTATTAATGTTACATCAATGTGTCAAATTTATTAACTTAATATAAACAAAACAAAAATCTGATTTTTTAGCAATGAGAAATAAAAAAAGGAAGATTACGTATCGTAGGAAAAGAAAAATTAAAAGTTGAATTTAATATTATTAAAAATATTTATATATATAAAAGTTAACTTAATAAATTTTTATTGCGTTAATTTTCTGAATTTATTCAAAAAAAAGTTATAAAAGAGAACGACTTATCAAGGGAGTAAGCCGTTCTAAAATTAGAGAGTATTGAATTAAATTCCTACAATTAAAGTATAAAATGTATGGTGATTTTTATCAAAATAAATCATTTTGCAATTAACGATGAAAAAATACAATAAAACTCAGAAAACAACCACAAACGACATTAAAATTCATATATTTATAGATATATTGTAGAAAAAGATAAAAATATATATAAAAAAGCAGTATGAAAACAAGTGAAGATTTTGTTGAAAGATAGTAAAATAAAAGTGGGTATAAAATTAGTGATTATGAGAGAGATGAGTAATCATCAAAAAAGGGCTAAGATCCTCATTCTTAGGCCTTTTTTTGATATTTAACAATATGTTTGTCCAAATTTTGAGAAATATGAATAACGATCTTATTTCTGGGAGAAAGAATACAAAGCATCTTATTGAGGAGACACTTTCTTAAAAGTATGTTATATCTTAATTTAAATAATTCAAATTTATTCATGATCGTACCTCTTTTTACTAATTTATACACATAAAATAAATTATAATCTACATAAAATAATTTTTCAAAAAGAATCATACTACAAATACTGCCAAATTATTATGTAAAAAAACATATTGTTTTATTCAAATAGCATTATCATTTGAATCTAGGTGAGTAATATAAATAAAGAGTTAATAAATTATTAGAAAATATAAATTGTAAATTTATATATTAAGATTTATATTTTTGAAAAGTAGCTGGAAATAAATAAACTTAATATATTAGCATTAACTTTGTATATTAAATAAGTATAAGTTCTAGCGTACTAGAGATAATTTTTTGTATCTAATATATATAAGATTTAAATAATTTAATTTAATCTTTAAAAAGCTATTGGTTGTATTACCTGAAATTTAAGATAACTTCGATGAACTAAACTTTTTAGAACACATATAATTTAAAGAATATTAACATTGAAAAATTGACGAAATAGATGTTAAAATGTATAGATGAATTAAAATAAGAAAGTATTGATTTATGAAGAAGTTATTCGAATTAAAGATAGTAAAGAATATATAGTAATTTATTGGAGGTAATTATCATGAAAATTCATGAAATTTTGTTTGGTTCAAAGCCAAAATCTATTTTGAAAATAATAAAAGAAGGGAATTTGGATGAACTTAAAAGTTTTATAACAAATGGTGGAAATATTAATGAAAAATATAATGATACTAGCCTGCTTCATTTTGCTATAGATAATTGTGAGAAAAATTACTTTGAAATAATACAACTTTTAGTGAGTAATGGTGCTGATATAAATAGTAAACAAAGTTATTTGAAAGAACTACCATTACATAGAATCTGTGCAAGAGTAAGTCCTAAGATGGACGTCATTAGATTACTTTTAGAGAGAGGATCTAATGTAAATGCTGAAAATATATCAGGAAAAACTCCTATCTTTTATTGTAACTTTAATTATTCGGTAGAGCTTTTAAACCTTCTTGTCAAATATGGTGCAGATATTAAACATAGAGATAAATATGGCAATACTCTTTTGCATGATGATTATTTAACTTGCAGTGATAGTGATAAATTTGAAGAATACTTAAAAGAAGTAGTTTCTTTTGGGTTAGATATAAGCTCAAAAAATAACTTGGGTCACACTCCACTATATCTGTGTAAAAATAAATCTATTGAAAATATATTGATAGATCATGGAGCAAAGAGAAGTGTTTAATTAAGCCTTTAGATAGTTTTTATAAAGAGTGGATGAAAGTAGCTATATTAAGTTTTAGATTCTTTTTTAGGCAACATTTCTACCGAGTATAATTTATAATTGTGGTTAATATATTACTGCAAAACAAAATTATAAATTAAGGGAGGTAGATTCAAATGTCATTAAACAATAGTGGAGTACATAAAAATTCACTATCTAGAAAAAGAACTGATTCAAATACGGTAAAGTCAGACGTTGGTGCAGAAATTGGTTTTCCTAATAATAAAGATAAAGGTAGAGGAAAAACAGAGGGGATAGTTGGAAAAAATTAAAAGATAAGATGATTTCAATTTTTAGATTAAAATAATAATTTGAAATATAATTAGGAAATAAAAAAAAACCCTTTGCAGTAATAGTTTTTATAGCAAAGGGTTTTTTTTATTAGTTTCTTATTAGATAGTCAAATGCACCTAAAGCTGCGGTTGCTCCTGATCCCATAGAAATAATTATTTGCTTGTATGGGGTATTAGTGCAATCTCCTGCGGCAAATACTCCTGGTACATTGGTTGCACCATGGTTATCAATTATAATTTCACCTGATTTATTGTGCTGGACTGTTTCTCCTAGCCAATCAGTATTTGATACAAGTCCAATTTGGACAAACACACCATCTAATTCAACATGCTTAATTTCTCCTGTGTCACGTTCAATATAGGTAATTCCATTTACCTTATCAGTGCCAGTAATTTCTTTAGTCTGAACATTTTTTAAGACGGTTATATTATTCAAGCTGTAGAGACGATCTTGCAAAACTGAATCTGCTTTAAGTTCTGTCATAAATTCAAAAACAGTTACGTGACTAGCAACGCCAGCAAGGTCAATAGCAGCTTCGATGCCTGAATTGCCTCCACCGATGACTGCAACATGTTTCCCTTTAAACAAAGGGCCATCACAGTGAGGACAATATGTCACACCCTTATTCTTAAACTTTTCTTCTCCAGGAACACCAACATTCCTCCAGCGGGCACCTGTCGAAATTATTACAGTTTTGCTCTTTAAACGTGCACCATTTTCTAGTTCAATCTCAATAAGGTCTTTCTTTTCTAGAGTCTTAGCGCGTTGTAAGTTTATTATATCAACGTTATAGTCTTTAACATGCTCTTCAAGACTTGCTGCAAGTTTAGGGCCTTCTGTATATTTAATACTTATAAAGTTTTCAATACCTATGGTATCTAATACTTGACCACCAAAACGTTCAACTATAATTCCTGTACGAATGCCTTTACGTGCGGCATAAATAGCAGCACTTGCACCTGCTGGACCGCCGCCAACAATAAGCACATCGTATGGATCTTTATCTGCAAAATCTTCTGAAACTGGGGCTTCTCCGATTTTTGCAAGAATTTCTTCGATAGTCATGCGGCCACTTGCAAAGAATTCTCCATTTAAATAAATTGATGGTACTGCAAGTATATTTTTACTTTCTATCTCTTCTTTAAAAACGGAACCATCAATCATTGTATGAGTAACATTTGGATTAAGGATACTAATTAAATTTAGAGATTGAACAACTTCTGGGCAGTTATGACAGCTTAAACTAATATAAGTTTCAAAATGGTATTCTCCTTTAATGTTCTTAATTGAATCAATTGTTTTCTGATCAATTTTGGGAGCTCTTCCGCTAACTTGTAGAAGAGCTAATACTAATGAATTAAATTCATGTCCTAAAGGTATTCCTGCAAAAACTATACCAGTTTCTTCATCAGCACGATTTATGCTAAAGCTTGGAGTTTTTAATAGTTTTGACTTTTCGGCTTTTATTTTTGGAGACATAGCAACTAATTCATCTATTAGAGCAATCATAGTGTTGGATACGTCATCGGAAGCAGCGCTGACTTTTATAAGTACATCTCCTTCCATAAGTTCAAGATATTGAGCTAATTGTTGTTTTATATCGTTATCTAGTATCATAGGCGTACCTCTTAGATCTTTCCTACAAGATCTAGGCTTGGTTTAAGTGTTGATGCGCCTTCTTTCCATTTTGCTGGGCAAACTTCGCCAGGATTATTTCTAACATATTGAGCAGCTTTAATTTTATTAACTATTACAGCTGCATCACGCCCGATATTGCCAGCATTAATTTCGATTGCTTGAATAACTCCATCTGGATCTATGATAAAAGTACCTCGATCTGCAAGACCATCAGACTCAATTAATACATCGAAGTTGCGAGATAGTGTATGTGAAGGATCACCGATCATAGTATAAGTTATCTTTCTGATGGCTTCTGAACTATCGTGCCATGCTTTATGTGTGTAGTGAGTATCTGTTGAAACTGAATATACTTCAGCGTCAAGACCTTTTAAAGTTTCATAATTATCTTGTAGATCTTCTAATTCAGTAGGGCATACGAATGTGAAATCTGCTGGATAAAAACAAACCACACTCCATTTGCCTTTGAAATTTTCCTCTGTGATATCTATAAATTCACCGTTTTTGTAAGCTGATGCTTTAAATGATTTTACTTCTGTTCCTATTAATGACATAATATATTACCTCCTAAAAATTATTTTTATATTTAAATTATAATTTGTTTTATTAAATACTATTATTTAATAATGATAATGATTATCACTTAAGATAATTATAAAACTAAATTATAATTTGTCAATATAATTATGTAAAAATTCTTAAAATATCATGTTATATGTATAATGAATATAGATACAAAATTCTAAACAAGCCAATAGCTTCAAGATTGCTAGAATTAATCTGACAAGATTAATTCTAGCAAGAAATATTATTATTGTTAGAGAAAGTATTGGAAAAGACCATGTTCATATACATTAAGTACACCTAATTTAGTAAATAAGTAGCTTAATTTTAAAAAGTAATCAAGTCTCATATCAAAAATTTACGTATTTTCGAACAGGTCTAAAAAGTTTCTTCCAGCTGATGAAAGGTACCCTGTTTTTGACCATATTATAGCTATCTGAGTTGTTAATATGTCACTATCAATTTCTTTGTAAATTATATTTGAAGAACCTATTAATTTTATTGCAGATCTTGGCACTATGGCGATTCCAAGTCCAGAATTCGCCCAAAGCAGGGAAGTCCGTGCATCATCATTTTTACAAAATACAGTTGGCTGAAAATTAAAATCTTGGCATACTTTAAATATGAGACTTTCAAATCGTCTATAGAATATCAAGGGTTTATTATTTAATTCAGTAATGTTTATGATTTCACTATCAGTCCAGTTTAAGTCTTTTCTCATAGCTGCAACCATAGGCTCTTTTGGTAAAAAAATTGAGTTTATTCCTGAATTGTTAAATGGAGTTCTTACAATAGCAATTTCAATTATACCTTTATCCAATAACTCTAATAATTCATAGGTATTCCCTTCATGAATTTCAAAATTTATGAAAGGGTATTTTTCGTGGAATATATTTAATCTGCTATCTAAAAGTGACGCTCCAGATGAAGATACAGTGCCTATGGATAAGGTCCCGTGATTTCCTTGTTTAAAATCTTTTAATTCATTTTCAGTAGATTTTGTTAAAGATAATATCTGCTTAGCGCGCTTATAAAGTATAACTCCAGCATCGGTAAGTTTTATATTTCGACTTCCTCGTTCAACCAGTTTAACGCCGAGTTCATCTTCTAAATTTTTCAACTGATAGCTTAAAGGGGGTTGAGCCATATGAAGTCTTTTGGCAGCATTTGTTATTTGGCCTTCTTCTGCAATTGCATAAAAATATTTTAATTGTTTAATATCCATTTTTCATCCACCTTCTGATATACAAAAAATATATGGCATCGATACATATTATGTATTTTTTATATAGATATGTTTTTGTTATAATGATAAAGGAAATTTTGAGAATGTTCAATAAGACATTACAGATAGGGGGATAAATCTTGAACTATTTATTAAAATTCGTAAAACCGTATAAAAGGCAAGTTACATTAGGTCCTATATTTAAGTTGCTCGAGGCTGTATTTGAAATATCAATACCAACAATAATGATATTTATAACAGATAAAGGAATAGGAACAAAAAACATAAACTATATATTTGAAATAGGATTAATAATGCTTTTTATGGCAATTTTAGGTGTGTTATCATCTTTTACATGCCAGTATTTTGCATCTATTGCTTCACAAGGGTTTGGGACGGCTCTTAGAAATGAGATGTTCAAAAAGATAGGAACTTTTTCATATAATGAGATTGATGATTTTGGGACACCATCTCTTATTAATCGTGTTACAAATGATGTGAATCAGCTTCAACTTGGTCTTGCAATGCTTATAAGACTTGCTATAAGGGTGCCGTTTCTTTGCATCGGCGGAATCATAATGGCTATGTATCTTGACGTGAAATTGTCGCTTATAATGTATTTATCAATTCCATTCTTTGCTTTTGCAATATATCTTATTATGAATAAATCTCTTCCTCTATATAAGGTGGTTCAAAGAAAACTTGATAAGTTGTCGCTTATTTTAAGAGAAAATTTATCTGGAGTAAGAGTTATAAGAGCATTTTCAAGAGTAGAAGGTGAAAAAGTAAGATTTAGAGAATCGAATGAGGAACTTGCAAGCACTGCAATTAAGGTAGGAAAAATATCTGCGCTTATGAATCCAGTTACAAGTGTAATAATGAATTTTGCACTTATGGCAGTAATTTGGTTTGGCGGAATAAGAGTAAATGTAGGTGGAATGACAACAGGACAGGTTATAGCTTATATAAATTATATAAACATGGTATTATCGGCGCTCATAGTACTTGCTAGCCTTATAGTTACTTTTACTAAAGCAGCAGCTAGTGCAGCTCGTGTAAATGAGGTACTTAGAACAGAACCAAGTATTAAGTACAGTGGAAATTCTGAGTTTAGTAAAAATATTAATAAAGATATTCCAATAATTAAATTTGATAATGTATCTTTTTCTTATAAAGGATCTAAGGAAGATGCAATAAGTAATATTTCTTTTGAAATAAAAAGAGGACAAATGGTTGGGATAATAGGTGGTACAGGTTCAGGAAAAACTACTTTAGTTAATTTAATACCTAGACTATATGATACAAGCAAAGGAAATGTTTTGCTAAATGGAATTAATGTTAAAGATTATTATAAAAAAGAAATTGATAACAATATAGGACTAGTTCCTCAAAAAGCCGTTTTATTTACCGGCACTGTATCAGAAAATATAAGATGGGGCTCTCAAAATGCAAGCATGGGTGAAGTTAAGAAGGCAGCTGAAATTGGAATGGCAGCAGATTTTATAGAAAAAATGCCTGAAAAATATGACACATATATATCCCAAGGCGGAGTTAATTTCTCTGGTGGTCAAAAACAAAGACTTACTATAGCAAGAGCCTTAGTAAAGAAACCTGAAATATTAATAATGGATGACAGCTTAAGTGCTCTTGATTATGCTACAGATGCTGCACTTAGAAAAGCTCTTAAAGAAAATTCCAGTGATACAACTGTAATTATGGTAACTCAAAGAATAAGCACTGTAAAGGATGCTGATTTAATAATTGTATTAGATGATGGAAAACTTGCGGGAGTTGGAAGCCATGAACAATTGCTTAAAGAGTCCGAGGTTTATAGAGAAATATGTAGCTCTCAAATTACAAAGGAGGCTATGTAAATGAAAAAAAGTACATTTTCTAGATTAATTAGTTATGTTTCAAAATATAAAGGATATATGTTTGCATCTTTGATATTTGCGCTAATAAGTAATATACTTATAGCATTTATGCCGTTAATAGTGGGAAGGTCTATTGATCATATAGTTGCTAAAGGTGAAGTTGATTTTGATGGATTAATTAAGACAATTATAATACTAGGAGTAATATATGTAATAAGTGCACTATTTACGTGGCTATTTACTATAGTAGCTAATATTGTAGCATATAACACAGTAAAAGATCTTAGAAATGAAGCCCTAAATAAGATAAGCTCTCTGCCTTTAAAATACTTTGATAAAAATCCTCATGGAGATATTATAAGCAGACTTACTAATGATATGGATAATGTTTCAGATGGGTTATTTCAAGGAATAACACAATTTTATCCAGGAATCATAACTATAATAAGTTCAATTGTTTTGATGGTAAGTTTAAGTTTTAAATTAACGTTGGTTATAGTTTTAATGACACCTTTTTGTTTTCTTATTGCTTCTTTCATTACAAAGAGATCAAATAAAATGTTTAAAGAGCAGCAAAAGACTTTAGGTGAATTAAATGGTTATATAGAAGAAATCGTGGGAAGCCAAAAAGTAGTAAGACTTTTTGGATATGAAGAAAGAGCACAAGAGAACTTTTCGGGAATTAATTCAAGGCTTTACAAGTGTGGACAGCTTGCACAGTTTTATTCATCGCTTACTAATCCAGCCACAAGATTTGTAAATAATATTACATATATTTTAGTTGGCCTTGTTGGAGGAATACTTTCGGTTTTAAGCGGGTTAAGTGTTGGTGTTATTTCAAGTTTCTTAACCTATTCAACACAGTTTTCGCAACCAATAAACAATATTACTAGTGTAGCTACTCAGCTTCAAGCAGCGCTTGCATCTTGTGAAAGAATATTTTCTATTATAGATGAGGAGCCAGAAAAAGCAGATTCTAAAGAAGCTGAAAATATAGAGAGCTGTGATGGAAATGTTGAGTTTGATAATGTATCATTTTCTTATAATAAGAAAGTTCCACTTATAGAAAATTTCAGCGTTAATATAAAAAAAGGAAGCACAATAGCTATTGTAGGACCAACTGGTGCTGGCAAAACCACTATAGTTAACTTACTTATGAGGTTCTATGATTTAGAGAAAGGTAGGATTACTATAGATGGCAAGAGTATAAATGACCTTACAAGAAATAATCTTAGAAGGCAATTTGGTATGGTGCTTCAAGATACATGGCTATTTGAAGGAACCATAAGGCAAAATATTGCTTATGGTAAACCAAATGCTACTTTAGAAGAAGTTGAAAATGCAGCTAAAGCTGCCTTTATTCATAGTTTTATAAAAAGACTTCCTGATGGCTACGATACGATTATAACTGAATCTGGAGGAAATCTTTCTGAAGGTCAAAAGCAGCTTTTGACTATAGCCAGAGTAATGTTAATTGATCCGCCAATACTCATATTAGATGAAGCAACAAGTAATGTAGATACAAGAACTGAGCTAAAAATACAGAATGCATTTCTTTCAATGATGAAAGGACGTACAAGCTTTGTTATAGCTCATAGACTTTCTACTATCCGTGATGCAGATATAATCCTTGTTATGAAAAATGGTAAAATTGCTGAAAGAGGGAATCATGAGGAACTTGTAAATAAAGGTGGAATTTATACAGAACTTTATAATAGTCAGTTTAAGCATCAGCTGTAAAAAGATGTTTGTATATTTAAAAAAATTTATATGTTAGTATAAATTGTATAAGTAATATCATATTTAATAATATAGCTTTTTTATCATGAGTCTCTTAAAGTTATAGAGGATCATAAATTTTTAAATGTATAAGAGGTAGAAAAATGAAACGTAATAATAGTAATAGTACTAAAAATATTAAGAGAGCGAGAATTGCTATATTAGTTATTGCAGTTGCATTACTTGTAATTATAGGAAGCATAGTAGCGGCACAGAAATTTTCAACAGGTAGTAAAACGGTACAAGCTGCTAGCAGCACGGGAGAAAGTAGTAATGATGATAAAGAAAATAGCGATTCAGTTAATAAGGAAAGTAATGGCAGCGTAGAAGATGTTGCATATTTAGAAAAGTATATTGAGCAGCAAGAGAAGAACCAAAAGCCCGATGGCGCTGATGGTAAAAAAGTTGCTTACTTAACTTTCGATGATGGCCCATCGACAACAGTTACCCCTCAAATTTTAGATATCCTTAAATCTGAAGATGTACATGCAACATTTTTCCTTATAGGAAAGTATGTTGATAAAGATGATGCAAGCAAGAACCTAGTAAAGAGGGAAGTAGCAGAAGGTAATGCAATTGGTATACATTCATATTCACATGACTATGGTTACTTATTTCCAAAGGGTAAAATAAACTTGGAGAATTGTATGTCTGATTTTGATAAAACAGATAAAGCTTTAAAAAACGTTTTGGGCGAAGATTTTTCAACACGGTCAATCAGGTTTCCAGGAGGACAAGAAACATGGAGTAAAAAAGATCCTCAAGGAGCAGAAAAAGTGGACAAAGCTCTACATGATAAGGATTGGCATCAAATTGATTGGAATGCATTATCAGGAGATGCAGAAGGTACTCATAAAAAGAATGCAGATGAACTAACCCAGGAAGCTATAAAAAGTATTGGTAGTAGAGAAAAGGCACTGATTTTAATGCATGATACTTATGGAAAAGAAGAAACAGCGAAGGCTTTACCAAGAATAATAGAATATTTAAAACAGCAAGGCTATGAATTTAAAATAATAGAATAATTAATTATTATCCCCATCTTATTTATAAAATAAGATGGGGACTTTTTGTTCTCTAGGAATTTATGTTCAGATTAAACATGTGGACATTGTGCCACTTGAGAGTATAAGTTATGGAAACACTGATTCAGAAAGTTAAGGTTCATTAAGCTAATGGAAATTTAAAAATATGAATGATTTTTATCACTTATAATGTTAAATTTAAGTTATAGTATTATTTAAAGTGTATTGTATAAATAGCCAATGAATTAAGAATTTGGAGTGGCAAAATTTAGCTTTCATTTATACCTACATTAGTATAATATGTAAATTGATAAAATGAAATTTATGCGAGTGTTCTAAAGAGTATAAATTAGTGATTATTGAAAATTGTATTTTAAAATAATATATGTTAAAGAACTAAGATTAGGAGTGGAGAATTTTGATACTTAGCAAAGAAGTGGTTATAAGGCACAGTAAAGGGCTGCATGCAAGAGTCTTGGCTATGGTTGTTCATAAGGTGAGCGAACTTGAGAAGAGATATGATTTAAAGTTTTTTATAATTTATAAAGATAAAAAGAAAATTTTAGCTACAAGTCTTATGCCCCTGGTTTTATTGAAGGTAAAGCAGAATGAGAAAATTATAGTAGAAGTTCATGGAGAAAATCCAAAAGAACCGCTAGATGAATTATGCGATTTTCTACAAAGTGATTTTGATTTAGAAGATAAAAGTACTATTAATCAAGTTGATAACATAATAAATAATAATACTATAACGTTGGAGCATGTATTTAGTAATATACCTAATGGAATCATTGCTACAGATGAGAAAGATATAATTTCAATATTCAATGAGGAAGCAGAAAGGTTATTAGGGATATCTTCCGGTGATGCTATTGGAAAAAAGGTATATGAAATAATAGAATTTACAAATCTTCATGAAATAAATAGAACTGGCAAATCAGAATTAATGGTAAAAGAAATAATAAATAACAGAATATTGCTTATAAATAGAACTCCAATAATAATAGACAAGAAACCTAAAGGTGCATTAGCAGTATTTAATGATATATCAAAATTAGAAAAAGTTAAAGATGAACTAAAAACGGTGAAAGATTTGAAAGAGAGGCTACAGCTTATATTAGAAACAGTACAAGATGGTATATGTGTTATAAATTCAGATGGATATATAACATACGTAAATAAGGCATATCTTAGAATTTTGAACGAAAAAGAAGAGGATATATTAAATAAAAATATTAGAGATGTATCTCCAGAGGGTGCAAGAATTAAAGTACTTAAAACAGGAGAAAGCATCATAGGGGCAATCAGCTATAAGGAAAATGGTGTAATAATAGTTTCAAATGTAAACCCTATAGTGATTGATGGAGAAATAACAGGTGTTGTGTCCATAGTTAAAAATGTAACAGAAGTACAAAAGCTCTCAGAAAAATTAACTCAGGTCTCCGCAAAAGCTGATTATTTAGAAGAAGAGCTTATGAGAACTAAAAAACCTGATTCAGCTTTTTCAAAGTATATAGGTCATAGTGGTAAGATATTAGATGCACTAGCTACAACATTAAAAGCAGCAAAGACAGATACTACAGTATTAATAAGAGGAGAAAGTGGGACAGGAAAAGAATTAATTGCAGAAGGAATACATTTTTCAAGTAAGAATTCAAAAGGGCCTTTTATTAGAGTAAATTGTGCAGCAATACCGCAAAATTTATTAGAAAGTGAACTTTTTGGATATGAAAAAGGAGCTTTTACAGGGGCTATAAGAAGAAAATTAGGTAAATTTGAATTGGCTCAAAATGGTACTATACTTCTAGATGAAATAGGAGAAATGGATAAGAGTATGCAGGCCAAAGTTCTAAGAGTAATTCAAGAAAAAGAATTTCAAAGAATTGGTGGAGAAGAAACTATAAAAATAAATGTTAGAATAATTGCTGCGACTCATAGAAATTTAGAAGAAATGGTAAAGTCAATGGAATTCAGGGAAGATTTGTATTATAGGCTAAATGTAATTCCAATATTTTTACCACCTTTAAGAGAAAGAAAGCAAGATATAGCTCCTTTATTAGAGCACTTTATAGATAAAATAGGTAAAAGGATAAATAAAAGAATAACTATAGTAACCAATGATGCAATGGAATCCCTATTAGAATACAAATGGCCAGGAAATATAAGGGAGCTAGAAAATCTGGTAGAGAGAATAATGGCTTTAAATGAAACAGAAGTAATAGAATTAAGTGACCTACCGTCTTATATGAGAAAAGATATAAATACAGTTAACACTATAATCAAAAGTAAAAATAATAATGAAATAGACATGCTTATTGAAGCAGATGAAATATTACCACTAAAGGAATATGAAAAAATTATAATAGAAAAAGCACTTAAGAAATATGGAAGTTATAATGCTGCGGGAAAAGCATTAGGACTTACTCATAAAACAGTAGCTGCAAAGGCAAGACAATATGGAATAGAGAAAAAGGTAACTTGGGAATAAAAAATAGCAAGTTGGTAAAAAGTATCATGATAAAAAAGAACAACTTGATACTTTTTACCAAGAGATATACTATTTATATTACAATTTTCTGTAAATGTTTACTTGTGTTTTAGGCCAGAAGGCTTGAAAATACATACTTTTAAGTATATTTAATTAGCAATTGAAATTATGGCATGAGTATTGCTTTATATAAAAGTACAAATATAAATAAAAGCAAATCAAAATTATATATATAAAAAAATTAGATATAAATAATTTTAATCATAAAGAATATTTAAATATGGGAGGAAGAATTTTATGAAAAAAATAATTAATGATGCAAATTTAGTACTTGAGGATATGTTGAAAGGAATGGTAGCTGCACATCCTGAATATATAAAGAAATTAGAAAATGCAGATGTTTTAGTAAGAGTAGATTCACCAATAGATGGAAAGGTTGCTTTAGTAAGTGGCGGAGGAAGTGGACATGAACCAGCTCATGGAGGATATGTAGGAAAAGGAATGCTTGATGCAGCAGTAGCAGGAGCAGTATTTACATCGCCTACACCAGATCAAGTATATGAAGCAATAAAAGCTGTAGACTCAGGTAAAGGAGTTTTACTTGTAATTAAAAATTATACTGGGGATGTTATGAACTTTGAAATGGCAAAAGATATGGCTGAAATGGAAGGGATTAATGTAAAAGCTGTTGTAGTAAACGATGATGTTGCAGTTGAAAATAGTACTTATACAGCAGGACGAAGAGGAATTGCTGGAACAGTATTTATACACAAAATAGCAGGTGCTAAAGCTGAAACAGGAGCTAGTCTTGAAGAAGTTACAAGAGTTGCAGAGAAAGTAATATCAAATGTTAGAAGTATGGGAATGGCTATTTCATCTTGTATTGTACCAGCTGCTGGTAAACCAAATTTCACATTAGGAGAAAATGAGATGGAAATTGGTATGGGAATTCATGGAGAACCAGGAACCCATAGAGAGGAAATAAAAACAGCAGATGAAATTACAGAACATTTGATGAGTAAAATTCTAGAAGATATCAAATTGAGTAGTGGAGAAGAAGTAGCAGTCATGGTAAATGGCTTATCATCAACACCACTTATGGAGTTATATATAGTAAATAAAAAGGTAAATGAAATATTGGAGGAAAAAGGGGTTAAAATTCATAAAACATTTGTAGGTGAATTTATGACATCTCTTGAAATGGCCGGATTTTCAATAACAGTATTAAAACTTGATAGTGAATTAAAAGAATTATTAGATGCACCAGCAAACACACCAGCATTTAAAGTGATATAAAGCAAAGATTTTTAGGTAGAGTTTTTGAGATTAGATGAATTTAGTAGAGAATATCTAAGAGTGTGACGGATTCTACTACCAAAGAATTATAATTTAGATGAAGCTTTAATATATAAGAATCATCTAAATTAAGCTATATAGGAGGAATAGAAATGAGTATTCAAGGAAAGAAAGTAATTGAAATATTAGAAAAAATAAGTGAAAAGATAGATGAAAATAAAGCATATTTATCGGAGCTAGACGCTGCAATTGGAGATGGAGACCATGGACTTAATATGAGCAAGGGATTTAAGGCTGTAGTAGAAAAGATAAAAGATGATGATGGAAATGATATTGGAGGTATATTAAAGAAGTCAGGAATGGCATTAGTATCTAATGTTGGTGGAGCTTCAGGACCACTATATGGAACAGCTTTTATGAAGGCAGCTGTAAGTGTTAATGGAAAATCGGAAGTTGATATTAATGATTTCGCAAAGATGCTAGATGAGGCTCTTGAAGGTATAAAAATGAGAGGTAAAGGTCAAGCTGATGATAAAACTATGATAGATGCTATAGAGCCAGCATTAAAATCAATAAAAGAAGGTATAGATAGCGGGCTTGAAGCTAAGGAAATTTTAAAGGTAGCAAAAGAAGCTGCATATAAAGGTGTAGAGCATACAAAAGAAATTATAGCTAAGAAAGGAAGGGCAAGTTATCTTGGGGAAAGAAGTTTAGGACACCAAGATGCTGGGGCTACGTCTTCCGCAATAATATTAGAAACAATATATGAAGCTTTAAATTAGTAGTTTTTATTTTGAGTTACATCAAAATAGTCGTTGAAGGAGAATATATATGGTAGGAATAGTGATAATATCGCATAGTAAAAATATAGCAGATGGTGTAAAGGAACTAGCAAGTCAAATGGCACCTAATGTAGCTATAGGTGTGGCTGGAGGAACAGTAGATGGAAGAGTTGGCACTGATATGGAGAAAATATCAGCTGCAATAGAAGATGTTTATTCTGAAGATGGAGTAATTATTATTTTTGATTTAGGCAGTGCTTTTATGAATGCAGAAATGGCAATAGAATTTCTAGATGAAAAGATGAAGGAAAAAATAAAGATAGTAGATTGCCCAATAGTTGAGGGAGCTGTGACAGCAGCAGTTGAAAGTAGTATAGGTAAAAATATTGAAGAAATTGAAGAAGCATTAAAACCTATTAATTTAGGAAAAATGCCTTGAAATAATAAAATAGTTATCTAAAGAATAATAGTTTAATAGTATTTATATAGATTAAGAAGATAAATTTCTATAATACAAATAGAAATTTATCTTCTTAATTTTTTTATAAAGTATAGATCATTTTTAGTGAGAAGATATTAGTAACATCATACTTAATAACTATAATAAAGCATATTATAAATGAGAGCTAAAAATTATTAATAAACAGTTAATGTGAATATGTATAAATAGTATTTTAGAAATATACTAATTTATTTATGAGGAAGTATTATAAATAATTATCTATTCTAAAATGTAAAAAATGTATTTCATGCATAATTGAAATTTATAAATATTGACTTGAAAAATTTTAGTTGATACTATTAAATTGAGAATTGTTATTAAAGGAGAGGGATTATGGAAAAATATACACTAAAAATTATTGATATAATTGATGAAACAGATAATACCAAAACATATTTTTTTGAAAAACCAAAAAATTTAACATGGGAACCTGGCTCGCATACCCATATTGGGCATATTGGGTTTGATATTGGTGATCAGCCTAGAAAAGAATGGATAAGACACATGTCCATTACAACTTTACCAGAGGAAAATAAAATTGCTATAACAACAAGAGTACCAGGGAGCAAATCTGAATTCAAGAATAAGCTATCTGAATTAAAAATTGGTGATGAAGTTGTATTTTTTAAGATAGGTTCAAGAATGGGGTTAAGACGTATAAATAAACCTATAATCTTAATATCAATGGGAGTTGGAATAGCTACTATGAGACCTCTTGTTTTATCATTTATTAATGATAAAACTAATATCCCATACTTATCAAATATAAATATAGACTCATCAGATAAATTTGTATTTAAAAATCAACTGGATAAATTATCAGATGAAAATTATAAGAATTATTGGATAAATTCTAGGAAAGAATTTTATGAAATACTTAGCCAATCAATGAAATCAGAGGATGCTATGTATTATGTTGTTGGAAGTGACGAATTTATAAAGGATATTATTCAAAGATTAAGAGCAAATAAAGTTAAAATTGATGATATTGTTATAGATAGAAAAGATGAAAGAAAACAAAAGTTTTTAGAAGACTAAAGATGGTTAAAAAAGGTTCCTTCTCTCATTTTTATTTAGAGAAGGAATAATATTTGCTTTATTACTGGATTCTATGGATTTTAGGAAGACCTAAGAATCCTTTTCTAAGTGCTTAATAGTAAAATATATTATCATAAGGAATTATTTTGTGAATTTTCCTTTATGATACTTTTGTGCTTATAAATTCATTATAGTGTTACATAATATTAACTGAATTACAGTTAACTCTAAGCAAGGAAATAATAAATAATGAATTGGAGTGAATCTATTGAAAAGATCTTATTCAATTATTTTCATTATTATTCTTATACCAGTTATTTTTTTGGGGTGTGGTTACTTAGGCCCGGGATCAGCTGATTATAGTTATGACTTATCTAGCAAATATATAATTTATCGTCCAAGTTCAGATTGTACCGAATTAGATAAAAAGGAAAATAGGAATATGACTGTAGTTGTAGACAGTATGGTTAGTGGCATAGCATGGAATGAAAATTTTATAATAGCCGAACAAACAAAGAATAATTCTAAAAATTATTGGATTATAGATATAAAGCAAGATAAAGTATATGGACAACTCAATTATGAAGATTTTGATAAACAGCGATATTTTCTGAAAATTGATAGTAAATTAAGGCTTGAAAATCCTGATAAATATAAAAATTTAGATCCAAGTAATAAATAATAAATTGTTTTTATTATGAAGAAATATGAAATAGATATAAAGTTTTGTGTAGCTTACAATGTTAATGCGCAAAAATGAAAAGGTCTTAAAAATCAGTAGGTTCATAAGAATGTATTTACATTAAATTCCAGGCGTGATATAATTATACTTGTGTTGTGATATATGAAATAAAAAAGTCGTAGAATACTGTGGAGCCGTAGATTTTTTCACATATCTACATTTTTAAACACAGTATAATTTCTTAAAGAATAAAAAAGGACGTTCAATTATATAACTTACCATCTCGCGTAATTGGTACTTACGTTTTTAAAGCAATATAATTATACTAGTCCTAAAATACAAATAATGTTTCAACTGTACATTTGTGTTATTGTTACTTGAAGAGTTTTAAAATTATAGAGATTAAATTGAGTAGCTCACTAAGAAAAAGAAATATATTTTTCATTAAGTCTTTATCGAAACGTCTTTTTGCATGTACACGTTTCATATGCTACGCCTCCATAATATATCGATTTGAGATGGCATAATAATTATAACATTAATTGGTAAAAAATACAAATTCATAGTGATAATATGGTAAGCAGTAGTAGAAGAAATTCTAATACTGTTTTTTAGTTTTAGGGCAAAAAATATATAATATGATAATTAATGTGATATTTTATTGTTAAATGAAACTATGTATCTATAAAAGATGTGAAATATTACTAAATATTACTGTACTAAACTATGATAGGCATTTTTAGATATTATTCTAATTAAATTTATTATATATTGAAATTAAGTTCCTATATTTAAGTCCTAATTGAATATTTACCTAATAGAGTTCTGAATGGAAATTTATTATCTGAATATATACTTAAATAAAAATTTTAGTAATTTTGAATTTAACCTAGGATTAATTTGTATTAATCCTAGGTCATTATATTTATCCATGGAAATAATAATCTCAAAAATAGAAAGAAAGTTGACTAGTAAACCTTGGAAATGTTTAACAATGTTGACTAGTCAACTAGCTGTTGCGGAGGAAAAAGTTTTATAAAAAGAAAATGCGAATTTTATAATGCTTAATAGTAAAATTTTTCGAAATACGCAAGATTCCTTAAATGGAGCTTTAAGAAAATATTAATTAAGTAGAGGTTTAATTTCATACATTTTTAAGAAGGAATATATTCAAATGTAAGTGTTTAAAAAGTTAAAAAGTAATAAGTGTAAAGATATAACAATTTTTAGTTGATTGACAATTAATTAACGATTATAATATTATATGTATATACATATAATATTTGTTTTAATAAATTTATTTTTATTGAATAAAAAATTTTAACAAAATATATGCATATAATTAGAATGGAGTTGGTTAATTATGAAATCATTATTCGATCAAACGCAATTTGGTCCACTTAAATTAAAGAACAGATTTATAAGATCTGCAACATATGAAGGAATGGCAGATGAAAAAGGAAATATAAATGACGAACTATTTAAAGTTTACGAAGATTTAGCTAAAGGAGGTGTAGGAACTATAATTACTGGAATAACATCTGTGACTGATTTAGAGGGATTTATTCCAGGCCAAATGGGAATTTATAATGATTCATTTATTGATAATCATAAAAAAATTATTGAAATAACTCATAAGCACAATGCTAATATAATATTGCAACTCGGAGCAGCAGGAACACAAACCATTAGAAATGAAGAAAAGGTAATTTTAGGTCCAAGTAATATAACAGATTTGGGATATAAAAATACTCCTAAAGAAATGACTTTGGAAGAAATTGTTTCAATTCAGATAGATTTTGCAAATGCAGCGCTTAGAGCAAAAAAAGCAGGGTATGATGGTATTCAGATACATGCAGCTCATGGATATTTACTTAGTAAGTTCTTAACACCTTATTATAATAGAAGAACAGATGAATATGGTGGTAGTATTGAGAATAGATCTAGAATACTTATAGAAACGTATAAAAAAATACGTGATAAAGTAGGAAAAGATTATCCAGTTTTAGTTAAAATAAATTGCGAAGATTTTATGGATCAAGGCATGACTTTTGAAGAATGTAAATATGTATGCAAAAAACTTGAAGAGCTTGGCGTAGATGCTGTTGAAATTAGTGGGGGGAGTTTATCTTCACGCCCAAATGAGAGTTATTCAAGAAAAATAGTGAAAGGACAAGCTCCTTACTATACATTTTATGCTGAAAGGATAAAGGAAGAAGTTAATATTCCAGTTATTTCTGTAGGCGGAATACGTGACATTTCAGCTCTAACAAAAATTCTTAATGAAAGCTCCATTGATTATTTTGCATTGTCCAGGCCATTAGTATGTGAAAGTAATCTTATTAAACGTTGGAGCGAAGGTAATACTGAGCCATCAAAATGTATATCATGCGGTAAGTGTTCAGGATTTGGCAAAACAATCTGTGTTTTTAATAGGAAATAATATCTTAAACTTAAAAATTAATGATATTATGAGATAAAATAATATATTCTTCAATAAAGCTGTTTTTTTGAAATCTGCTTGTGAGTATATTGACAATAAGAATTGCTATAGATTACTATATGTATATTCAGAGGTTTTGACGGAGGTAATTTATTTATGTCTAATTTAGATGATTTAAAGAAAATTGGAAGTTGTGTTTGTAGAAATTTGCGCATGACAACAAGGGTCACTACTCAGTATTTTGATCAAGTTTTTCAAGCGGTTGGATTAACTGCGCCACAGTTTTCATTATTAGCGGACATAGCATCTCGTGAAAATGTTGCTGTAAGTGAGTTGGCAGAGGCTTTGCTAATGGATCAGACAACAGTAACTCGCAATATTGAAATTTTAAGAAAAAAGGGATATGTAGATGTGCGAACAGATGATAATGATTCAAGAAGAAAGTGCATTTCAATAAGTGATGTCGGAATTAAGAAGCTCGATGAGGCAATTCCTGTATGGAATGAAGTACAATCTCCAATAGAGAAGGAGATAGGCGCTGAGAAATTTGAAGAATTCTTAAAGACGTTAGCGCAAATACAAAATTTTATTAATAACTCTTCTAATAAAGTACCTAAGTAATGATTTGATTCATATTCATGACTTAGTTATAACCATATATTATTTTACTTCTTATCATTTATGGAAGTAGTTTGTTTAATGATAAAAAGTCCTTAACTTAAATTCCTATGTATGTCAATTAATATGAAAGTAATAGATCTATAGGTATAGTTGAAAAAGTAATAGTAACACTAATCTATTATTAATAAATCATATTATTTCAAAATATATGTATATACATGTTAAAGTTGAAATTTAAATTAAGGATAGTATTTTGGATGCATGTTAATGAGGGCAATGAGAAAGTAAGAGAAATGCTGGAGTTGGCAGTTGAAAAACCTAATATTTAAAAAATTAAAGAGTAAAAGTAAGAGCGTAAATTAATGTAATTTTATTAAGCTGGATTATTCCTATAAATAATGTCTATTTTATAGCTTCTGTATAATATATAAATATAACATATCCGAAAAATTATACTTGGTAAAGTTTTTGTATTTTATTGAATATATTAAAAACTCTAAATATTGTAATAAAGTATATTTATAACAGAATTAATGAAAAGGGATGATTTTAATAATGGAAATATACAATAAAAATGTATATAAGAATAGATGGATAATATTAGCTGTTGTAGTTTTGCTTCCATTTATGGGTACGCTTGATAGCACAATAGTTAATGTAGCACTTCCTGTTATGGTAAATATATTTTCGGTAACGATGTCGTCTATTCAGTTAATAGTAATTTGCTATCTCATAACAATAGTTAGTACAATATTATTGTTTGGAAGGCTAGGTGATATAAAAGGAAAATCTATAGTATTTAATTTGGGTTTATTGGTGTTTACATTAGGGTCTTTATTTTGTGCATTATCAAAAGACTTTACGTACCTATTATTTTTTAGAATAGTTCAGGCTATAGGAGCATCAGCAGCTATGGCAAATAATCAAGGGATAATAACTCAAGTATTTCCAGCTAATGAAAGGGGAAAAGCTCTTGGCATATCAGGAACGTTTCTAGCTCTTGGTACTATGATTGGTCCGCCGTTAGGAGGAATTATAATTTCTTACTTAAGTTGGCATTATATATTTCTGATAAATATTCCAGTAGGAATAATTGGAACAGTAATTGGCTTTAAAGTATTGCCACGAAAGTCAAGCGAAAAAAAGGAAGATATTGATTTTATTGGTGCAATGATTTTTTGCGTAAGTGTCGTATTATTATTTTATTCTCTTATAAACGGACAAACTGTTGGATACGATAATAATATGATTAAAGTTAGTTTTATTGTAGCTGCCATTTTATTTGTAATATTTATACAAATAGAAGGAAAATTAAAATATCCACTTCTAGATTTATCATTATTTAAAAACTCACTTTTCACGGTTGGCATATTATGTACATTCATATGTTATGCATCAATTAACAGTAATAATATTGTACAACCTTTTTATCTTGAAAATGTCTTGAAAATGACGCCAAGATTTGCAGGAATGATAATGATGATATCGCCTGTATTAATAACAATTATTTCTCCTTTTAGCGGTTATTTATCAGATAAAATAGGGTCGGAATTTCTAACATTTTTAGGGCTGATACTCATAGGAATTGGAATGAGTTTAATGGCAACTTTAAACGAAAACTCAAATATATATGAATTAATTGTTTATATAGTCTTCATTGCAATTGGAAATGGATTATTTTTACCTCCTAATAATTCATTAGTTATGTCCTCAGCGCCTAGTGATAAATTAGGGATTGCAGGTAGTATAAACGCTTTTGTAAGAAATTTAGGACAATCATCTGGTGTTGCTATGGCAACAATGCTTTTATATTCATTTATGAGTATGAAAATGGGTGTAAAAGTGCTTGGATATATAGATGGCAGAGATGATGTTTTTATGTATGGAATGAGATATGTATATATTTGTTCAGCTATTATTTGTTTTGCTGGAGTAATAGTAACAGCTATAAGATTAAGGAGGAAAAAGTTGAACAAGGAAAGATGATTTATCAAATTGTGATTAGTGCACTTGATAAAGGTAATCTTTTTTGAGTTGATTATTATAAAAAATAAAGAAAACTCAGAAGTTTTCTTTATTTTTTATAATAAAACTGTGTATTTATAAATTTTACTATTATATATTAGTTGGAGTTATGAGGGGATAGTAATTAATGTGATCTATTTAACTATATAACCTTTAACTCTTTGTACTCCGTAGTTGTTTACTCTTCGGAAGTATTGATGATCGCTCTCGCCAGGCTCTCTTTCTACAAAGACGTCTAATCTATTATCTACTCCAAAATATCTATCTGAACCTTTATCATTAACAGTAACTTGTCCATAACCTTCCAAATATATTTGGGTATTTAGAGGTATTACATTATTTGCAACACCGCCTGGAGTTAATGGCTTATTCTGACAGGTTACTGGACCTGCACTGCTATTTTCGGAATTAAGTGATGTATAAAAAGTTAGTATAAATTCTTTCCATTCAGGTGTAACATTTTTTTCTTGTTCTTTTTCTTCTGCTTCCTTTTTTTTAATTAATTCTCTCTGCTCGATTTTTTCATGATTTATTTCATCTATAGGATTTTCCTTGAATTCTATTTCTTCTTTATGTGTTACTTCTATATTATTATCTTCTACAACATCTGTTGCTAAAGCGTTAAATGGTGTTATTGTGCTTACATCATATGTATCAAGTATTAGGATAAAACTTAATAAGCACACTAGCCTCTTTACTCTTAGCATTTGTCCACTCCCCTTTGTTGGTGCTTTTTAATGAGACATAATAGGCTCAAATAAATTATAACACAAATGTAAAATATTTACAAAATGGGAAAAGGAGATATAATTACGGTATAGAAGGCTGTTAGGTAAATAAATCTTCGAAACTGGTAATTGTTCAATACAAAATCAAATTTTGCTTATAAAAAATATTTAAGCAAAAATACAATATTAAAAATATTCTATAATAATTATAGAAATTTCAAGAAGAAGTACATAAAATACGATAAGAAATCTGATAAATAACGATAAAGAAAAATAGTTATTTAATAATTTAGTTATAAGTTAATTGATGTTTTGTAATATTTAACAAATATATGTAACGATATTTAATATCACATTAAAGTATGATATTATAAATATGTAATTATGTATAAACCTTTATAGCAATAATATGGAACTAAAAAATGCAGTCATTAGTTTGGCTGTATTTTTTATGCAAATTAATAGTGGTATAATAATTATGGTTAGTCGTTTTAATATAAAAAGGTATTAATCAGAATAAACTTAAGAAAAGCTAGGAGTTTTTATTTATGCATGACAATTTATTATTAATAGACGGTTCGTCTCTTTTATCTTGCTGTTTTTTTGGTAATCTTCCAAGAGAATATAGATTTGCTAAAACTGATGAAGAGAAGGATAAATATATTGAAAAATTACGTCAATCACCTAAAGGCGAGTTTACTAATGGGGTCTTTACAATGATGGCATCAATGCTTAAAATGATTAAAAATCAAAATCCCACTCATATTGCTGTGGCTTGGGATTTAACTAAAGAATTTACCTTTAGAAAAAAATTATATTCAGAGTATAAAGGTACTAGAAAGGATATGAGAAGTGAGCTGGGTAGCCAGTTTGCATTAGCTCAAAAAGTTCTAAAAGAAATGAATGTTCCAGAGTTTGTGTTTAAAGAGTATGAAGCGGATGATATAATAGGTACCTTGGCAAAGAAATTTGGAAGATCTATGAGAGTTAGCATTTGGACTAAAGATCAAGATTGTCTTCAACTTGTTGATGATAATGTAAGGGTATGGCTTATAACTTCAAAGTGTACCGATATGTACGAAAGTCTTGGAATAAATATTAAAGAACTTAATATACCTAGCGGAGTTTTTGAATTTACTACACAGTATGTAAATCATTTTTATGGTGTAGATCCTATCCAAATTATTGATAGAAAAGCTATAGAAGGCGATGCTTCTGACAATATTCCGGGAATAAATGGAGTTGGAGAAAAGTCTGTTATACCATTACTTCAAGAATTTGAAACAGTGGAAGGTATATATGATTTTATAGAAAATTCACCTGAAAAAGAAGTAAAAAAAATGTTCAAAGATCTTGGCATATTACGTTCCCCGTTATCAAAGTTAGTTGAGGAATCAAATGAAAAAATAGTCGGGAAAAAAGCAGCTTTGCTTTGCAAACAATTGGCCACTATAAAGTGTGATATAGAAGAACTTAATAATATAACAATAGATCAATTGAAACTTCAAATAGATGAAGAGGGAATGAAAAACATATTTACTGAACTTGGATTTACAAATTTGCTAAATTAATGGGTAATATGTTTCTAGTGATTAAATATAGGAGCGACATACTTTAATACATATGTAATTCAAAAGCTAGCAATAGACAGGTTAATAAATATTAAAATAAATGTAAAATATAACATTTATACATAAGTGATATATATTAGGAGGAATAAGTTATGAAATTTTGTTGGAGTACTTTAAAAGTTAAAAATCTAGAAGAATCATTGAAGTTTTATCATGAGATTGTTGGTCTTAAGACTAATAAAAGATTTAATGCAGGACCTGGAAGGGAAATTGCATTTTTAGGAGATGGAGAAACTAAAATAGAACTAATATGTGATGAGGAAGTAAAAGAAGTAAGTTATGGCGAGCATATTTCTCTTGGATTTGAAGTTGACTGCATAGATGAGAAAATAAACTTTATTAAGGAAAAAGGAATAGAAATTCATAGTGGACCATTTCAACCAAATCCTAATACTAAGTTTTTTTATGTTTTAGATCCTAATGGATTGAAGATTCAATTTGTAGAAAATAAATAATCACAAAGCTGTTGGAATTCTAGATAGATATTTAATAAAGCTGAAAATCCTTCAAATCTGAGGATTTTCAGCTTTTTAAACAATAGTTTAATTAACAGAAAATTTTCGTTTTAATATTTTACCATTTTCCTTTGCTCATATGCGCTGCTAATTCTGCTTTTGATATTTGCTTAATAGTCCAAGCACTATTTTTAGCTTTTTCAAAAGCTGTTACACATGTAGGATCTAAATTTAAGTCTATTCCTTCTCTAGAAAGTTTGAAAATTTTATCAGCTAAGTTAATGATCTCTAAATGAATATCATTAGTTCTATCAGAGTGATAGATTTTATCAGCCTCTTCACTAGTTAATTCGACAAATTTTTCTTTAGGAACTCCACATTTTGGACACTTTTCTGGAGCTTCTACTCCTTCACATATAAATCCGCACACACTACATTTAAATAATTTCTTCATAATTATTCCTCCCTTTAATCCTACCATTAGATTATTAAAACATATACTAAGTAAATGTTCTCAGTATTATTAATTTGACATAATTGGTTAAAATCCTCCTAAAATTGAAAAAAAACTTAAAAATATTTTTGTTTAAAATATAGATTGACGTACATAATTTGAGTATGTAAAATTAGGATAAATAAAGAATGTAATCCATAATAGTAAGGAAATGAGGTGCTTGAATGAAGGAGGATTTATTATATTCTGAAAATAGAAAAGATAATAGAATATCATTATTAGATATATTTACAAAAAACACTATTAAATTTAAGAATTTAATTAAATATAAATTTAAAAAATCTAGAAAAGCAGAGAAGCTAACATTAGAATCTGCAAAAAAACAGTTTGAAGAGCTTAAAGCTAAGAAAGAAGAATTGGAAAAGTATGAAAATGAATTTCTTAAGTATGATGATCAATTAAAAGAAATGGATTATTGTCTAATAAAATCTAATGATTTAAACTCTGTAATCAGCTGTAAAAAAGAAAGTTTATCTCGAAGATTTTTTAAATATGAGAATGTGAATATTGATGGTAAAGCAATAAATGCATTAATGTTTTTTTGGAAAGAAAGTATTATTCAGATAGAAGAAACTATAGGCCAGTTAAATAAGGATGAAATCTCAATAGAAAAAACATATAAGTTAAGTAAATTTAGGATTAAGAATATATGTGATTTATATATAAGTTATGAAGAAAATAAATATGTAATAAAAAATATAGAACCTTTAGATAAAGAAATATATGGAACATTGAATGAAATCACAAACAAATATGAAGAGTATCACTTACAAAATAAAGAGATAAGAGATAAATTTATTAAAGCTTTTTCTGATGCCAAGTATGAACTTAATATTGCGAGCCCATGGATGAATAATTATGTGGTTAACAATAATTTGATAAATATGATGGAAAATTTACTTTCAAGAGGAGGATCTATCAAAATCATATATGGTATAGAAGAAAATAGCTCTATTTATCACATTAAAAAGGATGGCAATAATAGAAGTAAGAATAGAAATAGCGATATAATAGCAGAAAGGCTAAAAGATAAATTTAAATATTATGGAGGGAATTTTAAAATAAAAAAGGTGAACTCTCATAATAAGCTTTTAATCTGCGATGAGCAATATTATATGGAGACAAGTTTTAATTTATTATCTTTCTCTGGAGAATATGACGAAAATTCTAAGGATATTAGAGATGAGGGGGCAACTTATAGCACTAATATAGAGGTTATAAAAGATTTGAGAAATAGATACTTCGATTTTTAATAGACAATATGCGAACGACTAAATACCAATCTGTGTTTAGATTAAATGTAAATCATTAAAGATTGAAACGGGATGTGTTGAAATTAGAAAATATACATATCTCGTTTTGCTTTTTAATGGAGTACTTGTTGATACTTAGAATTAAATGTTATCTGTTTCGTCAAAAAACTACATAACTTTTTAAGGATATTCATTTGGAAAATGGCAATAAATTAATAAAATAAACTTTTACGATGAAAAACAATGAAATATTAAAAATATTGTATAAATATTAGAGCGATGATATAATAAGATTCAAAGAATAATTTATATAAGTTTTCATTTATTTCCATTAAAATTCTGCATATTTATGTGAGATATTGGGGCGGTGATATTTATAATTAATAGAATTAGAAATACAGTGATAGGAAGAAAGGGTTCATTAAGGCTTTTAATTAGTGTATTGTTTATTACACTTATGGCTGCAACTGTTGGTATTATAACCTATATTATATTTAATAATTGGAAAAGTTCGGTGAATAATACTATTATGAAGGTTGAAGACGATTCCAATCAGGATGTTTTTAGCGAAATACAATCGATATTTAGCATACCTCTATATAACAATGAGGTTAACCACGCTTTGATTGAAAACAAAGTTATAGACATGCATAACAAAGATCAGAGAGATGCTTTTTTTGCAGGAATAGTTAAATATAGTAGTGATGAGATTTATAGTTTTAGCTTTGGCACAGAAGATGGTGAATACTATGGTGCTAGAAAAGATGGAAATGATGAAATAGAAATATATAGAAGTACGCCTGAAACCAAAGGTCATTCTTTATATTATAATGTAGATGAAAATTTAAAACAGGGAGATTTGGTTAATGACTATGGTGATTTCGATCCTAGAACAAGAGATTGGTATATAAGTGCTAAAGAAAATGGAAAACCGGTATTTTCTCCCGTTTATAAACATTTTACAAAAGATGATTTGGCTTTGTCAGCGGCATATCCTATTTATAATAAAGATGGGAGTATTCAAGGAGTAATGGGAACACATATAGTTCTTTCTACTCTTAATGAATCTTTGGAAAAAATAGCTAATGAGAATTCGGCTTCAATATATATAGTTGAAAAGAATTCTGGATTTCTAGTTGCGAATTCGTTAAACAAAACTAATTTTGAAATACTTTCTGATGGAAATATTAATAGAACTTTAGTTAAGAATATTACGGATAAATCAATTAATGATGCATATGAAAACTATATTAATACCTCTAGTACAAACTTTATTTCGGAAGTTAATAATGAGAACTACCATACTAAAATATTTGAGTATAATAAAGATGGTTTGGATTGGCTTATAATAACATCTGTTCCAGAAAGTGTTTTTACAAAAGAAATAAGGAATAATATTAATATAGCTATAGAACTTACTCTGATTGCTCTTATTATAGCTGTTATAATTCATATGAAGAGTACTAAAATTATATTGAAACCAATAAATCATTTGATAGAGATATCTGATAAATTCTCTAAAGGTAATTTATCAGACAGGGCCAAGATTTTTAGAAATGATGAAATAGGAAGTTTGTCTAAGGCTTTTAATAGCATGGCGGAAGAACTATGTTCGTTTATAAACAATCTTGAAGAAAAAGTTAAAGAAAGGACAAATGAACTGATTATTGCAAAGGAAGCGGCTGAAGATGCTAATATGGCGAAAAGTCAATTCTTAGCTAATATGAGTCATGAAATAAGAACTCCTCTTAATGGAATTGTTGGATTTTTGAGTATCTTGGAAAAAACTGACCTAGATAGTACCCAGCAAGATTATGTTGAGACAATCCAAACTTCTTCTGAAACATTGCTTGTAGTTATAAACGATATACTTGATATTTCTAAAATTGAAGCTGGAAGAATGGAAATAGAGAAAGTTACTTTTGATATTCGTTCTGTAATTGAAAGCACTATATTTCTTTATGATGCAAAAGCGAGAGAGAAGGGGCTTGAACTTAATATGCTTATAAATTCAGCCATACCAAGTTGTTTAATAGGAGATCCTACTAAAATTAGACAAATTATAAGCAATTTAGTTAGCAATGCAGTTAAATTTACACACAATGGGGAAGTATTTGTTGAGGTTTCGGCTATAAAAGAAATGAACACTGAAGTACAGCTTTATTTTGAAATAAGAGATACAGGAATAGGTATGGATGAGAAAGAGATAAGTAAGCTTTTTAAACCATTTAGTCAGGCTGATTCTTCATCAACTAGAAAATATGGAGGGACCGGGTTAGGTCTTGCGATATGCAAAAAATTAGTTGAGATGATGGGTGGTACTATAAGTGTGAAAAGCGAAAAAAATAAAGGGACGATCTTTTGTTTTAATTTAGTACTAGATAAATCAGAACAATCAGTAATTCAAATTCTTCCTGATTATTCTATATTTAAAGGTAAACGAATATTAGTTATTGATGATTATGAGATGAATCGTTATATAGCAAAAGTTTATCTTGAAGAGGTTGGGTGTATGATTGATGAGGCGGAAAGTTTAAAGTCGGCATTAAATATGCTTATAAATAATAGGAAAGCATACGACGTTATTTTGATTGATTACCAAATGAAGGAGATAACTGGTTTTGAACTTGTTGAAATAATGAAGGAAAGAGGCTTAATAAATGACATTCCGTTGATACTATTAACTTCAGTTACAGCAAATTCTGAAGCAAGGATGGCAAAGAAAAATAAATTTTCTGGATATATTTCAAAACCTTATAAAAGAGGTGATTTGCTTGATTGTGTTGCAATGGTGATTAAAGGAGACAATTCTAAAATAGATAATAATGATGTTTTTATAACAAAGCAAAATGTTGATGAAGCTAAATATAATAAAAAGATAAAAATACTTTTAGTAGAAGACAATGATATAAACATAAAATTTTTTGTTAATAGCTTAAAATTAAATGGATTGACTTGTGATATTGCTATTGATGGGGCAAAAGCGCTAAAAGTATGTGAGAACAAGGAATATGATATAATTTTTATGGATTGTCAGATGCCAGTTATGGATGGTTATGAAGCAACAAGAAAAATTCTTTTGCTAAGAAGTTATAAAAATGTGCCTGTAATAGCTATGACTGCTTATTCTATGAAAGATGACGAAATTAAGTGTTTGGAAGCTGGAATGATCGATTACTTAAGCAAACCTTTTACTGTTGATCAAGTTATGGAAATGTTAGAAAAGCATGTGAAAAATATTCATGATGATAATATGAATATTTTAAGTGATTTAAATGACGATGGTTTTGAGATGAATCAAAGTGATTATTTTACTGAAATAGTAAAAAGTCTTATAGAGGAATCAGGATTTGATGAGAGTTTTTGTACAGAACTTCTTGAAGAATTTTGTGAGCAATCAAAGAAAATTTTGAGTCAGATTAGAGAATCTGTAGATCAAAATCATTTAAATGAATCATATATACTTCTACATAAACTAAAAGGGTCAGCAGGTACTGTAAGAGTTAATGATATAGCTGAATTTGCGTTACAAGCAGAAAATGCTGCAAAAAATGATGATAAAGATTTATTAATGAAAGCAGTCTATAGCATGGAAAAAACGCTAAAAAAACTTGTAATGGAGAGTGAATGAGAAATAAATAAAAAAGGTAATAGAAGAATTTAAGAAACTATTAGTAATTTGGGTTGTAATCAGTTGATGCTTTTATTAAGAGATGGAATAATTGAATGTAATGGCATTTGTTAAGAATATTTTAGATGAAATTGATTTTTAAACAATTTAGCTATATGTAATTTGGATTAATTACATATAGCTATTTTTTTGTAAACGTACATGCACTTTTCGATTAGGAAATTAATTTAGCTTTAATAAGAACTCGTAAATTTTGAAACTAATCCCTAAAAAACTAATTGAATTAAAAAATGAACTATTTGTAAAAAAATATATTGCAAGTACTCTGTAATAATAGTAGTATTAAATAAAGGTATTATATATAAAAAAAGTATTAATAGGTCTAATGTGGAAAAAAGAATTATATATCTGGAATTAAATAATCTATCTATCAATTAGGAAAAATTAAACATTAAAAATTTGAAAAAATATAAAAGTATTTAATGTTATTGTAGGGTGGGGGAATGAGAAGAATGTGTAATGAGTGTTATTTAAGAAGTAGTGTGGAAAAATGGAGACAGAGATTAGATATTATGATTATTAAAAAGAAAGGTAATTTTTTAGATGATGAGATAATTGCTTTAAATCAATATGTTGGTGATTTGATTGCTGAGTGCATAGATTGTAATGCTTTTAAGTTTTATAAAGCTGGCAGAAGAAATACTGTTGTAGGTAATAAGCAACGAGATGTGTATTATTATGGGGACTACAATTTGTTTATTAATTTGTATAATTATATAGAAGAAGGTATAAGAAATAGTGAAAAAGTTCATATTTCTATTCAGAAAAATCTCTACAAGAAATTAAAAAATTTACTTATAATTAATGGAATTTCTATTGAAAAGGTGCAATTTATATGTATAGAAGACATGAAAAAAATTATTCGTAATAAGAGTAATTCGATTAGTTTTAGTGAAGAAATGAAATTGAGTGGAAATAAGGGATATGATAAAAATAGATGGATAATTCAATCTTCTTTGCAAAAATATTTTTTACAGCAGGAAGATTATTGGAATCGATATAATGAAAAGTTTAATTCAAGTATTCTTTGCGTACATGATGCTTCTCTATATATACATAAAAATGTGCATTTAGAATTAGGACGTGAATTGTTAAATAAATATCAATATCATTCTAAAAAAGATAATTATCAAGTTGGGATTTGAAATTTATATTTTGAGAGCTTTTAACATAGTACAAAAAAAGTAGGCAGTTAATTCTAACTGTCTACTTTTTGCGCATAGAAGTATAAAAATATACGTTTGATTAATATTTTACGGATGGAAGGATAGCGGTGAGAATCTCTTTTAGTACATATAAATCTTTCTCATGAGCATGATTTATTATATCTATCAAGTCATCTTTATTAACATTAAGGGCTCTTTCGCCATAAACTAAAAAGTCCAAAGAAATATGTAGAGTTGAAGCAATCTTAATTGTAGTTGGAAGCGACGGGTGACGTTGTCCCAATTCAATTTGGCTTAAATAAGTTGGAGAAATACTAACCAATTCTGAAAACTTTTCTCTAGTTAAGCCGTTGCGTTCTCTTTCAGCTTTTATACGTTTTCCGATATCTATATAATTAATATTATTCAAGTTTATCATTCCTTTTTTTATATAACTTTATATTTTAAAGGCAAATAACAAAAAAAGCTATTTGAGTTCGTTTATGAAAATTAAAAGATATAAGTTTCTCACAAAAATACTATTGAGCGCATTAACTGAAAACATGTGCTTTTTGAAGAAATTAAAAGAATAAAGGAATATTTAACTTGGGAAATTCTAATTGAAGCAGAAAATCTAAATGATGCTGTCCCAATTTAAGTTGGCCTTAATAAGCCGATTTATCAGCATATTTAAAAATAATCTTTAGTTATTCCGTTAGTTTTTCTTTTAGTTTTTCATAGTTTTTTAATATCCGTGAAATCAATATTATTTAATTTAATTTCTCTTTTTATATAACTGTACATTCTTAAGCAATATAACAAAAGTAGCTATTTGAATTAATTTATGAACTATTTGCAAAAAAATGTTGCCAGAGAATTATAAAAATAGTACTATTAAGTTAGGGTATAAAATCAATAAAATGCTATCAGGAGGGTATTATGGAAGAATTGGAAGTTAAAATAGAATCTGTTAGAGAGTATCTAAACAAACTAATTGGTGAAGGAGATATTTGTAGAAATGATGAGATAATTTGCATTAGCATTAAATTGAATCACCTTATTAATCAGTACTACATAAGCAAAAAATACTAGTTTACATAAAAAGATTTTTAGTAGAATTAAGCTTTGAACTAATTAATATTAAATTATAAATTTAATATGTTTTTATACCTTGCATTTTTATTAAATTTATTTATTAATTTTAATTTATATATTTAGATAATTCTAATCCAATATAAGGATGAATGTCAATATATGAGGGAGATTAACTTTTTATACTATGTTCTTAATATATATTTATTTTTACATATGATTATATATTTAGAGGAGAATTGTTAATTTCTTAATTAGGAAATGTTAAAAGTGGGTTGGTGATTTTGGAAAAAATAATATATCGACGAAAACGGATACGTAATACTAAAAAAGAGGGGTTATGGGAGGCATAAAGATGAAAAGTACATACGCGAGAGATATTGTTCAATTACTAGAAAAAACTAACTATAATGAAGTGATGGTCATTAGAAGTAAATTATCAGATGAAGATATTGAAGTTATAAATTTTTTTGCTGATCAATATCAAAAGAATGTCATGTTTGCTTCAATGCATGAAGCTTTATTTAATGAAAATGATAATCCATTAGTTTTAAAGTATTAAATTTATTTTGATTGAAAAAAGAATATTTATAAGAGGGTGTAAAATTATGTGGGGAATTTTAGAGCAAGACAAAAAAGAGTTAAGAAAAAATTTAAATTGTAGAATTTGTCCATCAATTTATGAGGAAATTGATGGAATAAATGAGAGTGTAGTAAAAGATATTAATCAAGTAAACATTACGGAGGAAAAAATTATATTTGATATGATGAATAGACGTAATACGCGTAAATATAATCATAAGCATGATGTTAAATTGTATTTGCTAGTTTGATTTGATAATCTTATATTAAAAATTTAAATGGGATAATTCTATTCAACGTTATATGGGTATTAATATATTGAGGGTAACATATGAGAAATGGTATTTATATATGAATAATATATTGCTTGCGGTGAAAATATAGTGTGATTGATGAAAATTATTATGTTTTTTGGAAATTAAATAAAAAGTATAGCTAGGTATAAAATATGCCTAGCTTTTATTATTACTGTGATGAATATTGATTAAACATTAAAATTGGAATATCGATTTTTGGTTATCTATTAATGAAATTTTATAAAAATGAATTTATTATGTAAAAAGGATAAATCATTATAGAAGAAATCGTATTACAATTTAATTTTAATAACGACAAATATGTATAAATAATATTATAAAAACACGAATAAAAAAAGAAAAAATACAGAAAAAAGTGATTAAATGACGAAAAAAAGAAGAAATATCATGAAGTAAAAAGAAGGTTTTTAAGTATATTTTGTAGAAAAATTTAATTATAATAAAATAAATTATTTTCTGGAAGGCGGGTGGCTATGGGATTAATCAGGCTGAGATTTAAATGGGGGTAGATTATGAGTGATAAAAGTAATTCGAAATTTTAACGTGGGAAATATGCATGAGAGGTGAAAAGGGATGGAGTTAATATGGGATAAAATGTGGTCGGTTGGTGTTGATAAGATAGATAGACAACACAAAGAATTGTTTAATAGAATCAATTTACTTGTATGTTCTATGAAAAGTGCAAAAGGAAAAGAGGAGATGATTACAACTTTGAATTTTCTTGAAGAGTATGTAATTAGGCATTTCAACGATGAGGAGGAAATTCAAAAGAAAAATAATTATCCTAATTATGAGATTCAGCATAAGGAACATGAAATTTTTAAAAATAATTTAAAAGAATTAAGGAAGGTGTTTGAAACTACAGGTGTATCCACGCTATTTGTAATAAGCGAACAACAAAAAATGTCATATTGGTGGCGAAAACATGTAATAGAATTGGATAAAGACATAGGCAAGTTTCTTATGGATGTCTAAATAGACTGTTTATGGAATCTTAAAGTAATCATCAAAATAAAATTTATAGCAGATTGCTGTGGTGGATTTAAAATTGGGTATAATACAATTGGGTTTATGAAGGGTGGAAGTATATGGTACATTTAATTAATGATATAGAAATTAGATCTAAGTATACAAGAGAAAAATATAGCATACAAGTTGGAAAAATTAAATTTGATCTATCAAAAGAAGTAAGTCTTATAAAAAATCAATTGAATTATGGGAACGAGGAATTCATAAATATTAGATTAAATACGGAGGAAATAATCATTCTTTATAATGGTAAGGATAAAATAAGTTATGATAATGTAAAACCGTATATTATTGATTTTTATACGCTTCTTAACAATGAATTTGTAGGGCATTGCGTATTAGATAATGCATACATAGAGTATGATAATGATATTTCGTATTCAAAGGTAACTCAATTACATTTAAAGACTGGGGTTAATTCGCAATTAATTGTTAAGAAGCTTTTAATATGATGCGAATGAAGTTATAAAGTAAAGATAAAAATATTTAGCACATGAAGTGCTGATGTTTAATCTTTATGTTAACAGAGAAAGGTAGAGATTATGAAAGATTTCATGAAAGATTTTAAAGTATCTACATTCATATGTTTGTTTGTAATTATGCTTATAATTAATATTTTGGTTATATATATTACGAATTAATAATTTACTGAATAGACTAGTATCAAAATAGGAGCAAATTCTAATGATTAACTATGAATTTTGTAGTAAACTTGCTGCTTCATAAGTTAAAGGGGTTTATTGAAGGCTGAGTGTGAAAAAGCCTAAAGGGAATCAAAACATCAAAACAATTAATAAAGTTGTTTGTTAAGTAGTTTGGGTAGGAGCGATGAAGGATTATTAGAAATATTAAATATATTCAATGGTTAAGAACTAAAGAAGAAGTTAAGTGATGTTGATGATGAGTATAGAGATAGAAAAGATTTTTTACTGTAAGATAGATTGCAGAAAAGATAGTTGATAACGTCTAATTTTAATATGGATTCTATCAATATCTTTTCTAACTGCTATATAGTAAAGGCAACTATGTTTAATGGAGTGAGAGAGATGAAATATGAGGAATATTTTGAAGAAGTATGCTCAAGCGATATGAGCGATTGGTGTTATGAGGATGATATAGGAGTATATTTATATAGAAATAATATCGATATAATTATAAAAAATGATATAAAATGGCTTGAAAATAGCGATGATACATGTTATGAAGATTGGACAAGTATTTTTCCCAATAAACATGCATATAATAAAAGGTTTATTCTTAAATATAGGGAGCAAATAATTAAGGTGGTATATGGAGTTTTTGTAGATGCGTGTACATGTTTTATTCCTTTCCCGGATAAAAAAATGAACATCACAAAGCAACAATATGAAATAGGAAAGATTATCAATAGTTTTATAACTTCAGATGAAAAATTCGAGTCGTATTTGGTTAAAGCGAAGATTAATATTATATCGGAATGATTAATAAAGCTGTTTTAGAAATGCATTAATTTATTTTTAGTAGACTAGGGAAATTATTACTAATTAATACAATTCAATAAATAAGCTAATATTTACAACAGTGGGTTATCCTAGTGAGTTAATTAATGATAAAACGTATGAAATTTAATTTCAATATATATTTTGAAAAAATATTTTTTAAAAATACAAAATAAGACAAAAAAATTCAATAAGCTATGATAAGATTTATTTAAAGTATTTTTACTAATGCTTTAGTTTGATTAAAATAAAAAATAATAAAAGAAGAATTGAAGAGAGGTGAATGCTTTGTCGTGTAATAATAACTAATTATTTGTCAGAAAAAGTTAAAAAGTTATATAAAAGAAAGTAGATGCTTTTTATACGAACTGATATCTCAATATATATGAAAAAAAGAAATGTAAACGATGCTTGATTCTAAACAGAGGGCAGGTGGAATTTATGAGTAGTTGGCTTGTAAATTTAAATTCAAAATTTGCAGAAGAATTTGATATAAGATTTGATGGATTTATTATTAAAGAAGAAGAAAAAGAAGAATTTTTAATTAAAATGAATAAGATTGCACGAGAAGTTGTTGAGCTAACTGATTTAAAGATGAATGAAATAGATTTATTTGAGTGTAAAGAAATTAAGGAAAAATGTCTTTAATAAGTGTTTATGCTGTAATTTGATCGTGTATCTAATTGGATTAATAAAATGTTTATAAGGATGATGAACTTATGTCAACATTAAAGAACTATGAAATTTATTGTGAATTCACAAATAGAAAAGTAAAAGTGAAAGAAAATTATATTTTAACTTGTGGAAAAATATTTCCCATAAGATGTTGTTATGTATTAGATGATGAAAGCAATATAAAAGAAATAATACATACTTGTAAGCATCGTGATAATGGGGAGTGTATTTTAACTTAAAAGCATTATAATACTTTTGATATTCAGGGGGATGAGATGAGATGGATTTAGAAGAAAAATACAAGGATATAATTGAAGCGTACACAAGAACAATTAAGGAAAATGGTGAATTTGAGGATGGAAGTTATTCTTATAGAAAAAACAAGTTTAAAAGTAACTTTGAATATGGGGAGTTTAACAAGGAGAATAGAAAGCTTAATAAGAGAAATAAAAATAAGAATTGGTCTTAAAGGGTTAATTTATCTGTTAATATTATTCATTGTTACATATACAGTATATTAGGGATTAAAAAAATATAAAGCTATAAGCAGCTCTAAGTTAAAACTTAATTTGGGGCTGCTTTACTAATGTTTCAAGTGAATCAAACATTGATTTTCTAGCATTATAATGATAAAATATATTTAATTGTATTAAAATTATAAATATATATGTTGCGATTCACAATGCGCATCTTACAATTACGACTAAAATTCTTACAATATTTTTAGAATTATGATGAAGAATTATTTTTGCAACGTATATTATATAAAAAATGTTGATATGGGAACTCTAAGTAGTTCCTTTTTATATAATTGTTTTAAGTATTTGAAGTTGGTTATGTAACTGATCAACAGGAACTAATTCATCCCTAGTCTTGATTGGTTTATTTTGTTTAAAGCTTTGGATATGAGATTATGTTTTTATTATATTAATATAATTACAAAGAATTGATCTTAATTATATTAGTTAGATTAGTATATTAAAATTCACTTATTTATAGAAAAAATATAATTAGATGGTAGTTATCTGATTTTTTACTATGTCTTTATCATATGTTTTTATTTATGTGCATTATTATATTTGTGAATTATTTACATAAATATAACAGTCAATATTTAGAGGGGATTATAGAAATTGTGTTGCCGAGGAGCAAAAGTTTTGTATATACATATTAAAAAATAGATATTTTAAAATAAAAATTTTAAGGGTATAGATGAGGGGTTAAGTAAAATTGAGAAAGAAATATATATATCTACTATTTGGATTGATAATTATATTAATATTTTCTATAGGTTATTTTGTGAATAAAAGTTTCTATAATAAAGCGCCTCTAGTTGAAAATGGTTTTATAGATCTTTCGAATTGGGATTTTAATAAGGACGGAAATGTGAAATTAGATGGGCGTTGGGAATTTTATCCTAATGAACTTTTATCGCCTTCGGAAATTAATAGTGAAGTTGAATTACATAAGTTTTATATCAATACTCCTGGTCCATGGGGAAATCAAATTCCAAATGATGTGATATCTGATAAAGGAATTGGGACTTACAGAGTAAAAATTAAGATAAATAAAAGTGTTTTAATGTATGGTATAAAGACTACACATATACGGTCAGCAAACAAAATATTTGTGAACGGAAAAGAAATTGGACAAAGAGGTGACCCAAAGCCAAGCTTTGAGGAAGGATATTTTTCAGATATTCAACGGACTGTTGCATGCTTTAAGCCAGAAGGAGATACTTTAGATATTATTATTCAGGTAGCAAATCTAGATTATTTTAGTGGAGGTATAATCCAAAGTGTTTTCTTTGGAGATTATGAAAAAATATTAGATTACTATATAATATTTATTGTATTAGATATAGCCAATATATTAATTTTAGGGATTTTTGGAATGTATTATATTGGAATTTATTTGGAAAATATTAAACAAAAGAAATTTTTATATATTGGAAGTGTATGTATAATTTATGCTTTCATTTCATCAATGGTAAATGAAAAGATATTTAATAAAATTTTTTCGTTTATATCATATTCCGAAATTTTGAAGATAAAATTAGCATTAATAAGCTTAAGCATATATATTCTGCTCTTACTTATACGACAATATGGCAATGATTTTATTACTAGAAAAAAAATAAAAATAGCAAAGTATATAATTTTTGTTAGTATCTTTACAGCTTTGCTGATGCCAATGGACTTTATGGAATTATTGGAAAATATAACTGATACAATAAATATATTAATTTGTGTTTTCGTAGCTTTTTCAATTATGAAAGCAATTTATCATAAAAGATATGGAGAATTAGGGAAAAAAGGAACAATACTTTTGCTTTGTGGAGTTATTGGAGCTTTAACTCAATATTGCATTTTTGTATTATATTATTCTTCAATAATTAAGAGCAACGTAATTCCTTTTATTACATACTTTATTTTATTACTGGCGGTTTTGATTATTATTTTGAAGCAACATATAAATGCATATAATAAAATTCAGACAATAAATAGTGATTTAATATCATTAGACAAGTTAAGAAATGAATTTTTAATCAGCACTTCCCATGAGTTTAAAACTCCCTTGCATGGAATAATAAATATTGCCCAGACTATTTTAAATAAAAATGATAGAAACACAACAAAGGTAGATGAAAATTTAGCATATATAATATCTACAACAACAAGATTATCAAGTCTTGTGAATGATATAATTGACTTTCAAAGTATGCAGAATGAAGATTTGAAGGTTAATAAAAAAGTATTTGATATTAATGGTGTTGTACAGGCAGTGTTCGATATATTGGCTTATATGAGAAAGAATGAAGGGATACAGTTAATTAATAGTGTACCAATTGGAGCGTATTATGTTTATACAGATGAAAATAGGTTTAAGCAAATTTTGTTTAACCTTATAGTTAACTCTTTAAAATATACTGAAAATGGATTTATTAAAATTAAAGCTGACATAGTAGAAAAGAATTATATTAATATAACAATTGAAGATACAGGTATAGGCATTGACGAAAAGTATCATGATGAAATATTTGAAAGAAACATTGACATAGATAAAGATGTTTTTAATGGGATATTTCCGTCTGGACTTGGACTTTCCATTTCTAAGTTGCTTGCATCTAGAATTGGCGGGGAGCTGTATCTGAAGTGGTCAGAACCAGATAAAGGATCAATATTTGTTGTAAAGATACCTAAAGCAACCGAAAATAGTTACGTCATTAGACAAGAGCAGGATATTGAAAATAATATTACCACTTCAAGGAGCGATGAAAAACTTAGTGCTAATATATTGTGTGAGCCAACCGAAAATAAAAGTAATGGAGAAAAACTGAAGATTTTACTTGTTGATGATGATGTGTGCAATATCAAAGTTTTACAAGAAATATTTTATGACAGTGATTATGAAACTTTAGTTGCATATAACGGGGCGAATGCCTTAGAATTAGTTAAAAAACATAAAGATATATCAATTGTATTACTTGATGTGATGATGCCAGGATTATCTGGCTATGATGTGTGTAAAAGGATAAGAAAAGAGTACAAGCTATTTGAACTTCCGATATTACTTTTAACGGTCAGAAGTACACCAGACGACATAGCGTTGGGGTTTGAGGCAGGTGCTAATGATTTTTTGACCAAACCTTTTAATTTTATGGAATTAAAAGCTAGAGTAACAACTCTTCAAAAAATGAGGATTGCAGTAAAAGAAGCTTTGAAAATGGAAACTGTATTTTTACAATCTCAGATAAGGCCCCATTTTTTGTATAATACTTTAAGTGTTATTGTTTCTCTGTGCTATAGAGATGGAAAAAAGGCAGGAGAGCTTCTTGGAGAATTAAGTAAATATTTACGTTTCGCCTTTGATATAGACCCTTACAATTCGTTTATAAGCTTGAAGGAAGAAATATCTTTTGTCAGATCTTATGTGAAATTAGAGAAGGCTAGGTTTGGGGAAAGGCTTGAATTTGAATTTGATATAGATGAAGAGTGTTTGCAAAATACTATTCCAGCATTAGTTATACAACCTCTAGTAGAAAATTCAATACGCCATGGGTTAGTGAAACGCATTTCTGGCGGTATAGTAAAGATATCTATTAAGAAAAGTAATAATTATATTAAAATTGTAATACAGGATGATGGGGTAGGGATAGATTCTGAAAAGTTGAAGGGATTATTGGACTATAGTATATCAATAAATAGTGGATTAAAAAATGTTAACAAAAGACTGATAAATGAGTACGGACATGGTATAATTATCGAAAGTAAGGTAGGGCAAGGAACTACTTCTACAATAAATATACCTGTGAAATTAAATATTTAAGGGCAGGGATTGAAGTTATGATTAAGGCAATGGTTGTAGATGATGAAACTTTAACTAATGATCATATTTGTGAATTAATTAGAGATACAGGTGCTGAAGTTGAAGGATATACAAATCCTCATGAAGCTCTTGATAATATAAAGCGATTTAAACCTGATGTGTTGTTTTTAGATATAGAAATGCCGGAAATTAATGGATTACAGTTTGCAGAAATGGTTAATTCAAGTGGATATGAATGTGAAATTGTATTTATTACAGCTTATAATCAATATGCGATCAATGCATTTCGAGTTAATGCTATAGATTATTTGTTAAAGCCAATCATAGTTGAAGAACTATATAGTTCAATTGAACGTGTGAAAAAGAGAAGATTTTTAAATTCTAATGTTTGTCCAAATAAAAAGATAAAAATTTCTTTATTTGGAGGGGTATCTATATATATAGGAGATGAAAAGAAACCTATTAGGTGGATGACAGCTAAAAGTGCTGAAATCTTTGCTTTCATGCTTCTAGGTAAAGATAATAAGGAGATATCTAAATGGAGATTAATGAACGAAGTATGGCCAGATAAAGATAAAGAAAAAGCAGATATTAATCTTAGAAGTACAATTAGCCGATTAAATAAAACTTTTAGAGAAAATTCTATAAAAATTTCAATCATATCTACTGGAAATGGATATAAATTACAAATAGCAGAACCAGATATAAGAATAGACGCATTTGAATTAGAAAGCTTAGTATTTAATATAACTGAAATAAATGCTTCTAACTTAGAAGGCTATGAAGGTATTATTCTTGATTATAAATATATGCTTCTTGAAGATTTCAATAGTGATTGGTGCTATTTTGAAAGAGAAAATTATCATAGATATTTTTTGAATGGAGCACGTAAACTTGTAAAATATTATAAGGATATTAATGCTGAGCCAATTAAGATTTTAAAACTTGTTGAGCTTATTATTAAATATGAACCTTACGATGAGGAAATGAGAGAAAATGCTTTGATGCTTCATTATAAGATCGGTGGAATAAAAAAAGCAGAAAAATATTATAATGAGTACTATGAGATGATGGAAAATGATTTGCAGATGGAGCCATCAGCATCTATAAAAGAATTATACAAATACATTTTAGATCAGTAGCTAATAATTTTTATGATAAGTACTATAAGAACTTACAAATATTGGACAATATTAGACTATTATGCATTATTCAAATAAGAATTTATATTATAAAATAAAAATAAATACTCCAAGAAAGGTTAGAAATGTACATTATTTACATTTTTAACCTTTTATTTATTGGATTTCTAAAAATAATAATATCTTGCCACAAATTTGCAACAATATATTGTGTAAAATAAAGTCGTAATAATTCTTTTTTATAAACAATATTTTTTAAATTAAATAACATAGGGGGTAATTATGATGAATTTATTTTCTTCGACTTCTTCATCAAATGGTCTAGAGAGGGAGAGGCTAAAACTTATATTGGTACATGATAAAACTGATATATCTAGTGATGTTTTAGATTCTATAAGAGAGGAAATACTAGAGGTAATTGATAGACATATAAAAACAGACAATTCATGCAAAAAAATGATATTAACACAGGATACTGTAAATATAGACAACTATTCAATATTAATTGCGAGTATACCTATGAAATAATAAATAAAATCTGTAATCCATGTAATAATATTACTGATATAAAAATCTGCTTAAAAAGAAAACATATAAAAAGACTACAAAGCTTGGCATAAAAATTTATATGAATATTAAGGAGAAATTACTATGGATTTAGAAAGTATTAAGGATTCTATTGTGAAAAATATATATCATATTTCAGAAGGTCAAGAGGTCGAACTACATAATCATTTAAAGTATGATGAAGTTTTTTATTGTATCAAAGGTGAAGGCTTTGGAGTGCTTGACGATAGTGAAATAGAATTAAGAGTTGGAAAGCCTTTTGTTGTTCCGGCGGGAGTCTTGCATTCATTAAGAACAGACAGCAATTTATATGTTGCGTCTTTCTTAATTCCTGTCCTTGAACAATAATTAATGTTGTATAAGTGTAAGTGATTACTATAAGCAAATAGGTAAACACTTACACTTATTTTTTAAAATATTTTATTGGAAGTAATGATAAAGTGGTATATAATGATGAAAAAACTTATTTAATGTTTTAAATTGAAAAGGAGGAATAAGAATGTCTTATTTATTTGTAGAGTATCCCAAATGTACAACTTGCAAACGAGCAAAAAAGTGGCTGGATGAAAATCAAGTTAAATATGAGGACAGACATATAGTTGATAATAATCCCAAAATAGAAGAGCTTCAAGAATGGATAAAGAAAAGTGGTTTGCCGATTAAAAAGTTTTTTAATACAAGTGGAACTTTGTATAAAGAGATGAATTTGAGCCAAAAACTTAAAGAACTTTCAGAAGAAGAACAAGTAAAGCTTTTATCAACAAATGGAATGCTGGTTAAACGTCCTATTGTGGTTGGAGATGATTTTGTACTTGTGGGTTTTAGAGATGAGAATCTTTGGGAAGATTCTCTTTTAAAAGGTTAGATTAACATTAACATAAGATGATTTAAATGAGGAATATATTTAATATATACACAAGAGCGGTTAACTGAAAATCTGTTGTGAAAAACAATTTATTAGGGGTAAATAATTAACTAGAAAATATAAATTAGTTATTAAGTGATAGAAGAAAGAGATATTTGAATTAAAATAAATATTTCTTTCTTTTTCTGTTTTTAGAAATTGGCAAAGATAAATAATTCGCAGAGATTTTAGGACTAAATTGTTTTCCTGCTACATCACTAGGTAAGTTAATATGTAATATATTAAAATAGATCAATAAAAATGATTAAATTTATCACTAAAATTACTATTTAAAGTGTGGTATTCTATATAGCATAAAGTAAAAGGCAAAATTTTCATGAAGCGTACAACGAAATGTATTGATTAATATGAAGTAACTATAATTAATCTTTTTTATAGAGAGAAGTCGGCGTATTTGTGAAATTGCTATATTGGGGAGTGATAGGGATGGAAAATTTTCAGAATTATAAAAGAATGTATTTTATGCCTCCAACAGTAACATACGATTGGGTAAAAAAAGATTATATAGATAAAGCACCTAGGTGGTGCAGTGTTGATTTGCGTGATGGAAATCAATCACTAATTGAGCCTATGAGTTTAGAAGAAAAGTTGGAATTTTTTAATATGTTAGTGAAAATAGGTTTTAAAGAAATTGAAGTTGGATTTCCTGCGGCTTCTGAAACAGAATACAAATTTATAAGAACATTAATTGAGGAAAATATGATTCCTCAAGATGTTTCAATTCAGGTATTAACGCAGGCTAGAGAACATATCATCAGAAAGACTTTTCAAGCGGTTAAGGGAGCTCCGCATGCAGTGATTCATTTATATAACTCAACCTCTGTTGCACAAAGAGAACAGGTCTTTGGCAAATCTAAGGATGAAATTAAACAGCTTGCTGTAAATGGAGCGAAGCTTTTAAAAGAAATAGCAAAAGAAGAAGATGGAAACTATTCATTCCAATATAGTCCTGAAAGCTTTCCGGGAACAGAGGTAGATTATGCAGTTGAAGTATGTAATGCAGTATTGGATGTTTGGAAGCCAACAAAAGAAAAGAAGGCGATCATTAATATTCCTACAACAGTTGAAAATGCAATGCCTCATGTATTTGCTTGTCAAGTTGAATATATTCACAAAAACATAAAGTACAGGGATGCTGTAACTTTATGCTTGCACCCACATAATGATAGAGGAAGTGGAGTGAGTGATGCAGAATTTGGTATACTTGCAGGGGCAGATAGAATAGAAGGAACTCTATTTGGTAATGGAGAGAGAACAGGAAATCTAGATATTGTTACAGTTGCTATGAATCTTTACTCTCATGGAGTAGATCCTAATTTGAATTTTAGGGATATGCCGGAAATCGTAGAAACTTATGAAAGATTAACAAGGATGCAAGTAGGTATGCGCCAGCCTTATGCTGGTGAATTAGTATTCACTGCTTTCTCAGGTTCTCATCAGGATGCTATTTCAAAGGGAATGAAGTGGCGTAAAAATAAGGAATGTACGTATTGGGAAGTCCCTTACTTGCCTATTGATCCAATGGATGTTGGGCGTCAATATGATTCAGATGTTATTCGTATTAATAGTCAGTCAGGTAAAGGCGGAGTAGCTTATATATTACAAAAGAATTTTGGGATTTCACTTCCCAAAAAGATGCAGGAAGACTTTGGGTATACAGTAAAGGATGTGTCAGATAAGGCTCATCGAGAATTAACGCCTGAAGGAATTTATAAGATCTTAGAAGAAAAATACATTCGGAATTCTCATGTATTTCAAGTACCAGAATGTCATTTTATACAAGGAAGGGAGATAGCAGCAGATACTACAATTTGTCATGGTGGAAAAGTACAATGTATAACAGCGCATGGAAACGGAAGATTAGATGCAGTTAGCAATGCAATTAAACAGTATTTTGATATTGATTATGAATTAGATGTGTATGAAGAACATTCATTAACAAGAGGTTCTTCATCGAAAGCAGTTACTTATGTCGGAATTAAATGCTATGATAAACTTTATTGGGGAGTAGGAATAGAAAATGATATTATTAATTCATCAATTGCTGCTTTAGCAGTAGCAGTTAACCAATTAGAAGAAATTAAGAATATGAGAAGATCAGATAATAGAATGACAGAAGTATTAAATTATATTCAATCAAACTATAAGACGGTCACATTGGAAAAACTTTCAGAAACTTTTTATTTATCTAAGCCGTACTTATCAAAATATATTAAAGAAAGTACAAATAGTACATTTGGGGATATAGTAAAACAAATTAGAATGGATAAAGCTAAGAGTTTATTGAAAGGAAGCGGAATGACAGTAGAAAATATTGCTGAACAGGTTGGCTATGAAAATGTAGAACATTTTATAAGACTATTTAAGAAAGCTTATGGGATAACTCCGGTAGAATTTAGAAACAATATACCTAAACGAATGGATCAATAAAATATTGAATGAAGAGATTTGCATTTCTATAAGAAAAATAGATAAAAATATAGACTAATATGTAAAATTATGATATATTATATATACAACAAATGATTTAAAAAAACCAAAGATTTAAATAAACTAAAGATATTTTTGAAAAGAGATGACTCTAAATAAGGTCATCTCTTTTTTTATTAAGGATTGGTAAGATATATAACTATATAACTCAGAAAACTTCTTATATTTATAGCAAAGACATATTGAAGAATATTTGTCGAAAAAACCTGATAATCAGTATTAAAAAATATAGATTATTTTTTGAAATCATGCTAATATGTAGTTACACAAAAGATATCCAAACCCCACTCTTAATCTCTCCTAAATTTTATATAGGATACAGCCATTAGTTTGGCTGTATTTTTTTATAACTCAGTAATTAGCAAAGAGATTTTATTAGAATTAGATGATATTTATAATATATGCTATAATTTGGTCATAGTAGTATATATAAACGTTGAAAAGCCTTTCTAAATAATTGCAAAAAGGTGTACATTTGGAGGAAAAAATGGAAGTTGTAAAATCAGTATTATATTTTATATTGGCTGGAATATTTGAAATTGGAGGTGGATATCTTATATGGATATGGTTACGTGATGGAAAAAGTTATTTATATGGAATTATAGGAGCGATTATATTAATTTTATATGGAATAATCCCTACGTTTCAGCCTTCAAATGCTAATTTTGGTAAGGTATATGCAGCGTATGGGGGAATATTTATTGTAATGTCAATTTTATGGGGGTGGAAAATTGATAATGCGATACCTGATAAGTTTGATTTAATTGGTGGATGTATAGCTCTAATAGGGGTTATTGTTATTATGTATGCACCCAGAGGATAGAATATGTCCTGATACATTAATGTATCTAAGAAAGGATAAAAGCATAGTTAGTAGTTATAAAATGTGGTAATAAAATTAGAATAATGATTTTATGGGACAGAGTAATGATAAGATTAATGGTATTCATGAGATTTGCAATACATATAAGGGAATTAATAGCATAAAAGCAGATATTTTTATTAATATTCGGTAGGGATTAGTAAGATACGACAAAAAGTGGAGCGAGGGAAATTTTACCAATGCTTGAATTGATATAAAATTATAGAAGGAAAATACAAACTTTTATATAATTATCTATATTAAGGAGATGGGTGGATGAATCAAAATGTAGATATAATATTAGAAATAATAAAAAATATGCCATGTGAAAATGTTGAAGGAGTTGATGTTCCTAGATCTTTAGGATATGAGCAGATAGGAATGAGCATTGATGAATTTGATGAAGCGGTAAAGTATATACAAGATAATGATTTGTTAAGAAAAATAGTTCCTGTATTTAAGAATACTAAGATAGTAATGATAAAGATAATGTAAAGTTAAATTAAGTTTCTAGAAAGGTGGGCTAATGTGACTAATAAAGAAATAGAATTTGTTGATTTAACCAACCAACAGTATGAAGAATTGATTAAAATGCAAATGGAATCATATAAAAAAATATTGAGTTTTTGTAGAGAAAACATAAAAGACTTGGAAAAGAGAGGAATTATAGATAAGAACATATCACAAATAGATGAAAAAATGATTACCAAATTAGAAGAAATGAGAGTTTACAACAAAATATTTATGGAAACAGTTAAGTAAGATACAATATTTTTAGAGGAATTTCTCCTTTTTTGTGTAATTATTTATTATGGAAAGAGGTGAGGACATGGAATTTAATCAAAAGTCATGGATTGAAAATTATGTACATAGCTTATGCCCGAAAAAAATTAGTAAAGAAAATGCTGATAAAGAGATAAAAAATATAGTAACTTTAATAAATGAGTTATTTAGTAGTAGAAATGCAGACAAGTATGTTGAATTTATACCAAATGAAAGTGTTATAATATTTCCAGGTAGAAAAGCAAATATTTTTATAAGGTACAGTGTAGATGGAAACAGTAATGAATTGAAAATAGTAAAACATAAAAATCATGAATTAAGCAGCAGTATAGAAAAAGCAATATTAATAAGTTGTAAAGGCGAGGAATATGTAGTAAAAGATGAACCTTCTATAACAATGGACGAAATGTCATTTGATTGCTTAAAAGATTCTATTAATTATGCATTTAGCAAAATACTAAATTAAATTTGCATGTAAAGGAACTCTTTTAAGGGTTCTTTTATTATTTTTATATTTTTATTTCTAGTGAAATTTTAAGAAAACATTTTCGATTGACAAAAAACTGACAAAATTTAATGATAATATATATATTAGAAAGTGTAAATGTTGTCAATAATGTATTATAGATAATATAAAAATTTTTTATATCCAATGATAATGTTTACAAAAAGTCATAAAGTTTTAATTATTTTTGTAGAAAAATCACAAGAATTTAATATTATCATATATTTAAAAGAGGTGAGAACAACTTGGGAAATATAATTAAAATTAATATGTACGCTGAAATGAATAAAAAAAAGAATACTAAATTAGATTTAAAAACAGTAGAAGAAGTCATTTTAGAATATAATAAATGGCTAAAGAAAAACAATAGAGAGGATAAAATAGAGACTTATGAAAAGTTTTTACAAGTATAATTATTTCTAGAGGTAGATTGAGTGGTAATGCTTAATTTACCTTTTTTTTTATTTAAAATTACGATGCTTTTCAATGATTTTGATTTATTATATTTAAGATTGTTGGAGTTTATTATGGGTTAATGTAAAGTTAGATCTATTTTATGTTAAAATATAAATAGATTTTAGAAAATGCTCATAGGGTTTTATGGTGAATATTTACAAAATATTATATTCACATATTGAAAAGGCCAGTTAGATTTATATGAAGATAAATAATTTTACAAAAGAATGGAGGTAGGTTATGGAGAATAAAGAATTATTAATTGAAAACTCACATAAGAGGAGTGAAAGTTATGGCGTTGAGAAGAATTCAGATCACTCAAATAAGATTCTTAGTGGTGAAAAATTAGAAAATATATTAACTATTAATAAAGAATTAATAGAAGTATCTAAAATATATATAGATATGGTGTTTTCTGCAGTTATGGACAATGAATTCATTATAGTATTAACGGATAAAAACGGATGCATTTTATACATTAAAGGAGCAGAAGAAAATAACAGTAAGCTAGGTGTTAATAATCTTCAAGTTGGGGCTTATATGGACGAGCAAAGCATAGGAACTAATGCAATGGGAACAGCAATTAAAGAAGATAGATGCATTCAGATAACTGCGACTGAGCATTACATAAAGGGATTTCATAATTTGACATGCTCAGCAGCACCTATTCATAACACAAAAGGAGAAATTATTGGAACTTTAAACTTAACAGGTAGAAGAGATATGAAGCATCCTCATACTTTAGGACTAGTTGTCTTTGGTGTAAAGGCAATCGAAAATGAATTGGACAAGAATGGAATACGTGATATATTAAATCAAACTTATAATTATATGGAGAGTGTTATAGATAATGTTGACAAAGGCATTATGATTATAAATAAAGAGTATAAAGTAATAAATATAAATAAGCTTGGAGTAGAAATATTTAATATAGATAAGGATTTACTGCTAAATCAAGATATACATTATATTTTGCCTGATTTAGGAAATGTGATAAATGAACTGGAGAATCATAATGGTGATATTGTAAAGGAAGTAAAATTAAAGCACACAAGCAGGCACAAAATAAAGTTAGTTTTTAAAGGACTTAAACATAAAGATAATATTATAGGGATGGTTGTAACAATAAGTTATGAAAAAGAAGAAAAAGACACTAAAAATGCAACAGGAGCATTTTTTACTTTTAATGATATAATTGGAGATAGTGCGGCTATTGTCAATGTGATAATCAACTGTAAAGTTATTGCTAATAGTCCATCAACTGTTCTAATTCAAGGTGAAAGCGGAACTGGTAAAGAAATATTGGCACAGGCTATGCATAATTATAGTGTAAGAAGAAGAAACAAATTTGTTGCAATAAATTGTGGAGCTATACCAGCGAATATAATAGAAAGCGAATTGTTTGGATATGAAGATGGGACATTTACGGGAGGAAAAAGGGGAGGAAATCCAGGTAAGTTCGAAATTGCAAGTGGAGGTACCTTGTTTTTGGATGAAATTGGAGAAATGCCACTTGATGCACAGGTTAAGCTTTTAAGAGTGCTTCAAAATGGAAGAGTTACAAGACTTGGAGGAAGCAAAGAAATTCCTATAGATGTAAGAGTCATAGCTGCTACTAACAAGAATTTAAAAAGAGAAGTCCAAAAGGGTAACTTTAGAGAAGATTTGTATTATAGATTATGTGTAATTCCAATCACTTTACCTCCTTTAAGAGAGAGAAAAGGCGATGTAAAAATGCTTATTGACTTCTTTTTAAGAATTAAATCATTTCAGTTAAACAAATCAATACCGGAACTTGATAAAAGCTTGTATAGTAAGTTGTTAGATTATGATTGGCCAGGAAATATAAGAGAACTTGAAAATTATATTGAAAACATAGTGAATTTGGATGGGAGATCATCTTTTAATTTATGGGAATTTGAAGATGATCAAAATTTTGAAATAGATAAATCATATGATAGGAAAATATTAAAAGAGGACTTTTTAAATAAAGAGATCTGTGTAGATGATCAGATTAATGGCTTTTCAAAAACTGTGAATACAGAAAAGACTGAATACATGGTGAATACTTTAAATCTAGAAGAATTGGAAATGAAAGCAATTTATGAAGCTGTAAGAGTAAATAATCATAATATGACAAAAGCAGCTAAGGCTTTAGGTATAAGTAGAAATACGTTATACTTAAAATTGAAAAAACGCAAATAAAATATAAAGAATGTCCTAAAATATTACGCTGTATTAAATTTACGCTGTACTGTTTTAGGACATATCTTTGTTAAAAATTATTTATATAAACGAGTTTAAGATTAACAATTAATTTGTGTCATATTTATTTTTTGTGTTTAATAATTTAATTTAAAATCTTTAAATATAAGAGTTTTAGGTAATTACGTATTTTTTGCCAGAAAAATATTCATATATTTTGATATTTTATTATCATAAATATACAGGAGATTGACAAAATAATCACAACTTGGCATGAATATTGCTTTAATATCTATGTGGTCAAAAATAGACATATTAACTTATTATTTTTGCAATTATGCAAAGTAATAAATGAGCAAATTTTAGGAGGAAATATTTATGGCACGTTTTACTTTACCAAGAGACATATATCATGGGGAAGGAGCACTTGAGGCACTTAAAACTTTAAATGGAAAGAAAGCATTTGTAGTAGTTGGTGGCGGATCAATGAAAAGATTTGGCTTTCTTAAGCAAGTTGAAGATTATTTAAAAGAAGCAGGAATGGAAGTAGAATTGTTTGAAGGTGTTGAACCAGACCCATCAGTGGAAACAGTAATGAAGGGTGCAGAAGCTATGCGAAACTTTGAGCCTGATTGGATAGTTGCAATGGGTGGAGGATCACCAATTGATGCTGCAAAGGCTATGTGGATATTCTATGAATACCCAGATTTTACTTTTGAACAAGCAGTTGTTCCATTTGGATTACCAGAGCTTAGACAAAAAGCTAAGTTTGTAGCGATTCCATCAACAAGCGGTACAGCTACAGAAGTTACAGCGTTCTCGGTTATAACAAATTATTCAGAAAGGATTAAGTATCCTTTGGCTGATTTTAACATAACTCCAGATATAGCAATAGTTGATCCAGCGCTTGCTCAAACTATGCCAAAAACTTTAACAGCTCATACTGGAATGGATGCATTAACTCATGCTATAGAAGCATATACTGCATCACTTCAATCAAATTTCTCAGATCCACTAGCAATTAGAGCTATTGAAATGGTTCAAGAAAATTTAATCAAATCGTTTGAAGGAGATAAAGAGGCTAGAAATCTAATGCACGAAGCTCAATGTTTAGCTGGAATGGCATTTTCTAATGCATTACTTGGAATAGTTCACTCAATGGCTCATAAGGTTGGGGCTGTATTCCATATTCCTCATGGATGTGCAAATGCTATATTTTTACCATATGTAATTGAATATAATAGAGTAAAATGCGAAAACAGGTATGGCGATATTGCAAGAGCATTAAAATTAAAAGGAAAGAATGATGCTGAGTTGACTGATTCATTGATCGAATTAATTAATGGATTAAATGACAAATTAGAAATTCCTCACTCAATGAAGGAATATGGAGTTACTGAGGAAGATTTTAAAGCTAATCTTTCATTCATCGCTCATAACGCAGTATTAGATGCATGTACAGGATCAAATCCTAGAGAAATAGATGATGCTACAATGGAAAAATTATTTGAATGCACATACTATGGAACTAAAGTTAATTTATAAGATAAATAAAGGCAATTTTTTTAGTTCATAATCTTAATATTATAGAGATAAAGTAAGTTTTACATTAAAAATCATATAGCTTTTAAAAAGTTATTGAAATGAATAATTGAATAATTACTAAAGGAATCGTTACAACATTAATAAAACAACAATGGCTCTCACCTCAGGGAGTCTTTGTTGTTAATATAGCAATAAGGATGAAAATTTCATCTAACATTATTAATAGAATTTATAAACGTAGGGGGTACTAAGAGTGTACAAAATTGTCAACAAAAGAGAACTTACAAATAATATATTCCTAATGGATATAGAAGCACCTAGAGTTGCTAAATCGGCAAAACCAGGTCAATTTATAATTATAAAAAATGATGAAAAAGGCGAAAGAATACCTTTAACAATTGCAGGTTATGATGCAGAAAATGGTACAGTGGCTATAGTTTTTGCAGCCATAGGGAAAGGAACTAAACAGTTAGCTGGATTCAATGTCGGAGATTATGTTTCGGATTTTGTAGGTCCATTAGGTGTACCAAGTGAATTCATTCATGAAGATTTAGAAGAATTGAAAAAGAAAAATATTATCTTTATTGCTGGAGGAGTAGGAGCAGCTCCAGTTTATCCTCAAGTTAAATGGATGCATGAAAATGGAATAGCTGTAGATGTTATTTTAGGAAGCAGAAATAAAGAATTATTAATATATGAAGAAGAATTAAAGGCAGTTGCGGGAAATCTTTACGTGACAACAGATGATGGTTCGTATGGGTTTAAAGGAACTGGTTCAGATATGCTTAAGGAATTAGTTAATAATCAGGGTAAGAAATATGATCAAGCTGTTATCATTGGACCAATGATAATGATGAAATTTACTTCAATGTTAACTAAGGAATTGAATATTCCAACTGTAGTAAGTTTAAATCCTATAATGGTTGATGGTACTGGAATGTGTGGTGCTTGTAGAGTTACTGTCGGTGGAAAGGTTAAATTTGCATGTGTTGATGGACCTGAGTTTGATGGTCATTTAGTAGATTACGATGAATCAATGAGAAGACAAGCAATGTATAAAACAGAAGAAGGAAGAGAACTATTGAAACATGAAGAAGGAAACACTCATAACCATGGTGGTTGTGGATGCAAGGAGGATAAGTAATAGAGATGAACGATAGAATGAAAAGAACACCTGTTGCTGAACAAGCTCCAGAAGTAAGAGCAAAAAACTTTAAGGAAGTTTGCTTAGGATATAATGAAGATGATGCTATAAAAGAAGCAAATAGATGTTTAAATTGTAAAAATCCTAAATGTGTTGAGGGATGTCCAGTATCAATCAACATTCCAGGATTTATATCAAAAGCTAAAACTGGAGACTTTGAAGGTGCTGCTAAAGAAATAGCAAAATATAGTGCACTTCCAGCGGTTTGTGGAAGAGTATGTCCACAAGAAAATCAATGCGAAGGTAACTGTGTACTTGGAATTAAAGGCGAAGCTGTAGCTATAGGTAAATTAGAAATGTTTACCGCAGACTGGTCAAGAAAAAATAAAGTAGATTTGTCACAAACAGAAGATTCTAAGGGGAAGAAAGTTGCGGTAATTGGAAGTGGTCCTGCAGGACTTACTTGTGCTGGAGATTTAGCTAAAAAAGGATATGAAGTAACTATATTTGAAGCACTACATGAAGCAGGTGGAGTTTTAGTTTATGGAATACCTGAATTTAGATTACCAAAGGATGATGTTGTTAAAGCAGAAATTGAAAACATAAAGAAGCTTGGAGTAACAATTGAAACTAATGTAATTGTGGGAAGAACAATTACTATAGATCAATTAATTGAAGATGAAAATTTTGAAGCTGTATTCATTGGTTCAGGAGCAGGTCTTCCAAAGTTTATGGGAATACCAGGAGAAAATGCAAATGGTGTATTTTCAGCTAATGAGTTTTTAACAAGAGTAAATTTAATGAAAGCTTTTAAAGAAGAATATGATACTCCGGTTAAAGCAGGTAAAAAAGTTGCTATAGTTGGCGGAGGAAATGTTGCGATGGATGCAGCAAGAACTGCCTTAAGACTTGGTGCAGAAGCCCATATAGTATATAGAAGAGGTGAATCAGAGCTTCCAGCAAGAGCAGAAGAAGTGCATCATGCTAAAGAAGAAGGAGTAATATTTGATGTTTTAACTAATCCAACAGAAATCTTAACAGATGAAAATGGATGGGTTAAAGGAATGAAATGCGTTAAAATGGAACTTGGAGAACCAGATGCTTCAGGAAGAAGAAAACCTGTAGTTAAGGAAAATTCAGAGTTTGTATTAGATGTTGATACAGTAATAATGTCACTTGGAACTTCACCAAATCCATTAATTTCATCAACTACTAAAGGTTTAGAAATCAATGGTAGAGCTTGTTTAGTTGCCAATGAAGATGGATTAACAACTAAAGAAGGTGTTTATGCTGGTGGAGATGCGGTTACTGGTGCTGCAACTGTTATTCTAGCAATGGGAGCAGGAAAGAAAGCTGCTGCCGCAATAGATGAGTATTTAAGTAGATAGATTTTTAACATAATATATATTAAGAAGGTTAGTTACAAGGAAATATTAATGTAACTAATCTTTTTTTTGTTTATAACATTAGATTATATTTTATAAGAGTTTATCTTAGAGTGTTAGACGTAATATCTTTATTCAAAAGGAGTAAATAATCTTAAAATTTTCTTAAAAAGTATTTTTAGTAATATTATTCCTTGCTTTTATTATAAGTTAATGGTAATATTTCATATATATGAAATAAGTACATATAAATGTATTATATTACAATTGGAAGCTGTGAAGAATTCTTTCTAAGTGGGCACTTTAAGAGTTTGGAGCTAGTTGTGCAACCGACCAATTAAGATTAATTAATTATTTATTAGTTAGTTTTAATTGGTTTTTTATATGAAAAAATTTAAGTATTTATATATCTTGATTTTAAGTATCACATAAACTCTTAGAGAGAAGATTTTGATTTTCATCAATAAATAATATTATACTACAATAATTGTAAGGGTTAAATTTAGTGGTATATAAGTATTAATGAAGGGAATGAGACTGTTATGGATATTTTTGTAGCTAGACAGCCTATATTTAACAGAAAAAATGAAGTTGTTGCATATGAACTTCTATTTAGAAATGGACAAAATAATTTCTACAACAATGCTAATGGGGATGAAGCAACTTTAAAGGTTATATCAAATACATTTTATACCTTTGACTTCAAAGATATTACTGATAATAAGAAAGCATTTATAAATTTTACTGAAGAATTGATAAAAAAAGAAATAGCAACGATACTTCCTAAAGAATATGTTGTGATAGAAATTTTAGAAAATATAGAACCAACTGATGAAATTGTAGATGCATGTAAAAGACTTAAGAAAAAAGGATTTATTTTAGCATTAGATGATTTCGTATTCCACAATAAATATATTAAATTAATAGAAATAGCTGATATCATAAAAATAGATTTTAAAATCACTAAAGGGTATGGAAGAAAGAAAGTAGTTGAACATATTAAAAAAATAAATAATAGTATAAAATTTTTGGCTGAAAAAGTAGAGAATAAAGAAGAATATGATGAGGCTTTAGGATTAGGATATTCATATTTTCAAGGATATTATTTTAGTAAACCAATAGTGCTCTCAAGAAAAAATATTCCGACTAACAAAGATACGGCAATAAAAATTTTAAAGTTAATTAATAAAGACGATTTTGATTTTAATAAATTAGAAGAACTAATAATAAAGGATTTAGGTTTGTCATATAAAATAATTAAATTAATAAATTCTTCTGCGTACTGTCTAAAGAATGAAGTTAGATCTATAAAATATGCTATAGCACTTTTAGGAAGGAAAGAGATTATAAAATGGTTATATGTAGTTTTATTAAATGATCTAAAGGAAGATAACACAGATGAACTTATAAAAGTCTCATTGCAGAGAGCGAAGCTATGTGAACTAATATGTAATATGAGTGAATATAAGAACAATGTTTATTCAGCTTATATGGTAGGATTATTTTCCGTTATGGATGCAATTTTAAATTGTTCAATTGAGGTGATTTTAAGAGAATTATACATAGATGATCAAATAAAGGACGGGCTAATTGAAAATGATAATTTCTTAAATAAAATATTGAAACTAGCTATAAATTATGAAAAAGGTCAATGGGAAAGTGTTGAGTTCTATACGAAAGAAATAGGCGTAAGTGATAATAATCTTGCAGAAGCTTATATAGATTCCATAAAGTGGGCAGATGATGTTGTGAGTTAAATTAGGAGTTTTATAGATAGTAAATAAAATAAGAAACTAGACTTATCTAGTTTCTTACTCTAATTGGTAAAAAAAGAAAATACTATATCAAAACTCTAGGAAAAATTTCAATATAAGTAAATTGTATATTTACATTAACATTATACGACACAATCTGTTTTAATTCAACAATAAAAACAGAAAAAAGGTGTAAATGGCAAAAAAAAATAATATTATATTATTTTTCATTGGAATAGTATTAAATATTTAGTGAAATTAACCAATAATGTTAATTCATACAAGGAATTAAATTAAAAAAATGAAATTTCAAAAATTAATTTTGAATATAGAAAAGAGATAGCAGTTAGGTTAATAAATGCTACCTCTTTTGGTGTAGTTGAAAAGTAATACTTTCATCAATAATTATTTACAAGATTTTAATATATTATACATAAAACCTTGAAAAATAATAGAAAAATAAGTGTTAAGGTAAAAAATATCTAGAAATTTAATAAATATTAAAAGTATGTTACAAAATGATAACGAAATTTTATAATTAATAACAGTATTTACTTTATTAATTATAATTAATTTATGAACGAAAGAAAGTGATGGCATTATGGGAAAGCTTCAAAATATAAATAGGAAAATTAATGAATTAAGAGAAATTTTACATAAACTAATTGAGGAAAAAGCAAATTTATTAGATCATGAAATAATTCTAGCTAGCAAAGAACTCGATAATGCTTTAAATGAATATAATAAATTAATCAGTAAAATGGGCAAGTAAATGATATTATACATATTACAAAGTATAGATCTATAAAATTTAAAGATATAAGCTATAAATAATATAACTCATTAAAAAATATTTATATTAAACGTTTGATAGCTTAAGATAAATTTCGATGAATTAAACTTTTTAGAATATATATACTTCATGTTATAAAAATTTATATTTTTATGTCAGAAAATTATATTGATTAACGAATAATATATTGAGTGTGTAAAAACTGATTCCCATATACCCCTTAATATGTGGTGATATAACACTCCTATATTTTACTATACCTACTTATACCAAATTCCCTGTAAAATTGATAATCAAATTTACAGGGAATTTTTGATTTTATTTACAGTAGCATATACTAAATAATCAGCAATTTATAATCAAGCGATATTTCAGTCACAATATTAATTTTATCCGATTATTATATAACAAATATTATTAATTAGGTAATATAAATTGAATTTTTCCACCCCATTACTAATTAAGAGGTGAAATAAATGAAAATAAAAGTGACCAATAGTTACCCAGCTTGTATATGGGAAAAAGATATTATTAAAGCAATCCATAATCTATGTCTTGAAGAACTCCAAGAAAAACTGGAAAAATATAAAGAAGATAATTTAATCAAAGGAATTAATGACTACCATATTTCAAAAATAGAGTCCTGCTGTATGGGACGAGTTTTTATAGAAATGACAGCCGCTTTTGATATTGTTGATATAGTAGATTAGATAAAATAGTGATTTAGAGAACTATAATTAAATTAACAACAATCTCCTCATTAAATATGGGGAGATTTGTTTTTGTTCAAAATACGTACTAATAAGACAATTAAAAATATAAAGAGAAATTTTGGTTAAAAAATGTTTTTGTATATTTTGGTGGCTAGAGTAAGGTGAGGAACATGTTTTATGGCGGGTCTGACTTTTATAATAAGAGAATTAGATGATATGAGAATAATTATCAGAGTTATGTGAATTAAGTGGATTTTATGGTATAATATAGATTGGGAGCAAGTTACTTGATAAAGTTAAGAAAAACTAAAATGTAATTAATTTAATTGACTTATACACTAAATTGATTAATTTTGTTAGATGACTTGAAATGAAAATTTATTGGACATCAAAAAATAAATTTTAGATTTTTTAGTAGTTATATCAAAATCACTATATGTCTGGTAATTTATAGAATGATTATGGAATTAGGTATTGAGATTAAACATGATAACTTACAGTAGGAAAGGAAGGATAAATACAATGTTTAAGAAAATGAAAATCTCCCAAAAATTAATAGGAAGCAGCGTGATATGTACTGTGTTCTTAGTTTTAGTAGGAATTGCTGGACTATTTAGCATGAATAAACTAAATATGAATACAGATAAAATCTATAATACCAATTTAATGAGGCTTCAGAAGTTATATTTGGTAAAAAGTAATATTAATTTAGGGTTATCTGATATGGAACATATTATTAATAGTAATTTTAAAAATGATATAGATGAGGCACAAAAAGATTTAGCAAGTTTATCTGATTTAAATAATAAAACTTTTGAAGAAATTGAGAAAATACCGTATTCTAACGAGAAAGAAGAATCGGATTACAAAAAAATCAAAGATGCGTTAACTAGATATAGGGATGTAAGAACAAAGATAATAAAGTATGTTACTGACAATAATTATGAAGAAGCTGCTAAGTTATATAATTCTGAATATGTTACTTTAAGAGAAGAAATAGCTAATGATATAAATGTTATAATAAATGACAATATTGATGCGGCAAAAGAAACATCGGAATCAAGTAACGCAGTTTTTAAAAATTCGTTTAAATTTCTTGCAATATTTATTGTTATTTCAGCATTGATATTAGCCATATTAAGCGGTGGGTTAGCAATTTGGTTAAGAAAGAGAATAAACAGTATAGTTAATTTTGCTAATGGTTTAGCCGAAGGAGATCTTACTGAGAAAATAAATATAAATTCATATGATGAAATTGGGAATATGTCAAAAGCATTGAATATTGCTGTATTAGATGTGAAAAATCTTATTATAGAACTTACTAATCGTATGAAAAATGTTAGAATCTCAAATGAAGATTTAACTTCAACAATGGAAGAAATGTCTGCAACTATGAATAATATTAAAGATGTAACTCATGAAATTGCTGATGCAAGTATGAATTTAAGTTCGGCAACTCAAGATGTTAGCTCATATACAATGGAAATAGAGAAGTTAACAGATGAACTTAGCAGAAATGCTGAAAAGAGGGAATTGGATTCAGATGAAATTATGAAAAGAGCAATAAACGTAAAAGAAAAAGTTGAAGCATCATCTAATAATGCAATAAGCCTATATAATGAAAAAGAAATTAAGATTAAAAAAGCAATTGAGGATATAAAGATAGTTAAAGAAGTAGAAAAAATGGCAGAAGCTATTGGTCAAATAGCTGAACAAACTAATCTTTTAGCACTTAATGCATCTATAGAGGCTGCTAATGCTGGGGATGCAGGGCGTGGATTTGCTGTAGTTGCAGAGGAAGTTAGAAAATTAGCTGAGAAATCAGCAGAAACAGTTATCGATATAAAGAAAAATATCAGCACGGTCGGGAATGTTATTGAAAACTTTACTAATAATACTGAGGATATATTAGGATTTATTGATAGCCAGGTTAGACCAGATTATGAAATGTTGAAACTGATTGGAAATCAATATGAGAAGGACGCCGAAGTTGTAAATGAAATGTCAAAAGAGATTGCGGAGTCAGCAATTAAAATCGCAAGTAATGTATCTAAAGTGAATAATGCGATAGTGAATATTTCATCAAAATCCCAGCAATCGGCTTCGAGTGTAGAAGAAATATTTGCAAGTATTAGTGAAACCAGTGCGTCAGTAGATAATGTTACCAATCAGGCAAAAGACACATCAGAGATGGCTGACAGCATGATTGAAATGGCAAACAAATTTAAAATTTAGAAATAGTATAAGTTCTAAATATATAGATATCTAACTTTAAAACTAAATTTATGTGATAACTTGCCGAAATCATAAATATTTTGATTCCGAAAAACTATGAAAATATCGCTGAAGGTTCTAAGCAGCAGGTTGTACCCACTTTAGCATGATCTAACTTTCCAGGTGAAGCTCGACTCATTACATTCGCTGAGGAAGTTCGAGAACCCAAAATAAAATTTTGGACTCTCACTTCACAAGCTAAAATGGAACAACCTACGGATAAGAACCTTTAACTGCTCATTTTCAAATGTTTTCTTCATATTATAACCCTTGTGGTTACAAATATATTTATGATTTCTAGTGAAGATATGAACTTAAAGTTTTAGCAACTTTATAAATATGTTCATCTAATAAGTCGAATTCCTAAATTGTTTATCTATGGAGTTAAACAACATTAAATTTAGACTTATGCGGTAATCCACCGAAAGTAGAAACATTGTTATTTCGCAGGACTATGAATATATGTAAGGCCAAATAGTCATTCTAATAGAATTGCTATTTGGCTTTGTTTTATATAAATATAATGTAGAATATTTTGTTTTTAATTGTTATATAATTTTTAGTGATATTTAATAAGTAAAGTTTATGACACAATGTAACAAGTGATACAGAAAATGTATTTTTATAGAGTTATACTCATAAAAAAGTAAGTGGGAGTATAATTTGGAAAAAATAACAGAAATAGAGAAAATAATTTATAAAATCAGACAATCTTTATATGAAATTATAAACAATGAAAAAAGTTTATTACATATGGAAGTTATTGCTGCGAGTCAAAAGTTAGACGATATAATAAATCAATATAATGAATTACTTGATGGAGGAATTTAAAGATACTTATATTTTAAATATTATATATTTTGTGATTGAATTTTTGATTTTGGGTCTTAATTCAGCAGTTGGTTCATTAGAGTTTTAAATGTAAATTTATTATTGCAATATATGTGATTGAATCATTATATAATTATATTGTTTGGAAGGAATTTACATCTTTTTGTATAATTATATATATATATATAAGGAGGAGATATTATGAATACTATAGAAAAAGTCATAATGAATCTTAAAATAAGACCAGATGGTATGAATCTGTATGAATTAGATAGGATGTGTTTCACAACTTATCAAAAGACTTTAGTAGGTTCAAAACTTGGAAGAGTAAAAGATCGTATAGAACCTATTTTGAGATATCTAGAGGAAACTAATCAAATAACAATTAAAGAGGGAATTGTCAAATTAAAAAAAACTGATAAGATTTAGGATGTTCAGAAAACTAGACTGTAGTATAGAGTGGAGGATTAAAAATGATAAGAATACTTTTATGCTGTGGAGGTGGATTTTCATCAAGTGCTTTAGCCAATAAGGTGAAGAAAGAGATACTGGATAATAATATGCAAAATGACTATTCAATTGAATTTTCTCCGTTTGTATTAGTGAATAAGAGAATGACTGAATTTGATATTATTGTATGTTGTCCTCACCTAATAATGGATGTTAAGAAATTGGTACAAACTTTAAAAATTGATACACCTATTTATATTCTTCCACCGAGAATGTATGGCCTCATTAGTTTTAAGGAATTAGCATTAGATGTAGTAGATGCAATTAATTTGTATAATGAAACTAAAATTAATCCTGTATATTTTCCGGGGGAAGAAAACACTATGATGGTTACTAGACATTTAGCCTATACAAACAGCAAAGTTTAGTATTTATAATTAAAAGAAGAGATACTTTCATAGATTTGAAAGATCTCTTCTTTAATTGAATTATTGTACAGCAGTATCAGCTGTTGGTGTATTTATTGTATTTTTTTCTTGATGAGCTTCTTTTTTAGCTGCAGATGCTGCTTTTATTTTAGCTTTAGCATCTTTAAATGATAATCCAGTTATATCAATTCCTAATTTTTCAGCTCTTGCATTTTGAATTTTAGCTATTACATCCTCATTTGATAGACCTGTAACGTCTATCCCAAGTTTAGAAGCTTCCGCTTGATTTAATTTTATTCTAGCGTCTTTATTTGATAAACTTGTTATATCAACTCCAAGTTTTGCTGCTCTCTTAGTTAAATCAGCAAGATTTTTAGCTTCAGCAGCTGACTTTATTTTAGCTGAAGCATCTTTATTTGATAAACCTGTTATATCAATTCCAAGCTTTTCTGCTTCTGTTGATAAAATCTTAGCCCTAGCGTTATCAACTGAAAGATTTGTGATATCTATGCCTAGTTCAGTTGCTTTCTTATTAAGTCTTTCAAGAGTTTTTTCTTCAAGAGAAGCTTTTATTTTAGCTGAAGCATCTTTATCTGATAGACCTGTTATATCAATCCCAAGTTTTTCAGCTACAGCAGCTCTTATTTTTGCTTTCGCTTGATCATTAGTTAATCCAGTGATATCTATTCCAAGCTTTGATGCTTTTTGAGTAAGTTTTGCGAGTTTATCTGCCTTATTATTTTGCGCTACTTGTCCTGTAGTAACACCATTTGTTACGTTTTGTGTAGAAGAATCATCAGCAAATGCTGGAACAAGGCTTGATATTGAGATCATAGCTGCTACTGCAATTCCTAGTATTTTTTTCTTTTTCATAATTATCTCTCCTTACGTCGTATAAAATTTTGTGTTTATGTTAAAAACATAAATTAATATAGAAATAACCGGCTATAAGGGAATTATAATTCTGTTATGTGAAATTTATGTGAAAAGGAGTCCTAAGTATATAAATTTATTGCTGCAATATTTATATATATTTATCATAAAAATGATCATACTATATATTAGGATAAAAATCCTAAACAAATTTATGATTAATCTAATCAATGGAGATAATAAAAATAAAATTATATTGGGGTTTAAATGAAAGGAGAAAAATAATGAACGAAATAATACAAAATATTTTAACAAGAAGAAGTATACGAGTTTATAAAGAAGAGCAAATTTCGGATGAAGACTTAAATACAATATTAGAAGCTGCTAAATTCGCTCCAAGCGGTATGAATAGTCAGGATTGGCATTTTACAGCTGTACAAAATAGAGAGAAGATAAATGAGTTAATTTCAGCGGCTAAAGAAGCATTACAAAATTCTCCTATAGAACAATTAAATAAGATGGCTAATAATCCTAACTTCAACCCATTTTATAATGCACCTACTATAGTAATAACATCCTGTGATAAAAACTTACCAGTGGGACAGTCTGATTGTGCTGCAGCAATACAAAATATAATGTTGGCGGCTCATTCGCTTAACATTGGATCATGTTGGGTACATACTTTAGCTATGGTTGGAGATGATCATAAGGTTAGAAATGTACTTACTGAGCTAGGAATTCCAGAGAACTATACGACATTTGGTACAGCAACATTAGGTTTTAACGGTGGAAAAGAACCAAAAGCTCCAACAAGAAAAGAAGGAACAGTAAATATAGTAAAATAAAAAAATATTAATGAGTTAAAAAGATGACTTTTACGTATGTATTATATTAATAAGTCATCTTTTTATATTTAGTATCGTTTAGAATACTGAAACTAAGAAATATTTTCTGTATTTATCTTAAAATGTCACTTTCGATATAATTTAAATTTTTTCTTAGTTCAGATGCTATATTCCAAGTTATATCTCCGCCTTCAAATAGAGATTGTATAATATTTCTTTCTAATTGCATTGCTTTAATTTCAATTTTTTTCTTTTCATACTTACTAGCTCTCTCTAAGATTGGCTTGCTTGCAACCCAATAAACACCTTGGTAATATAAAATTATTTTCTTTAGAGTTTCTTCATTTTCAGGAGTAATAATGGATTTAACATATTGAATTAAATATTTTGCATTAGTAGAATAAAGTCCTTTCATTGCTAAGTTTCTCAATTGTTGCTCACTTCTTTTTTTGTTTTCTATTCCTCTTAATATATATCTAAATTTCTTTATATTAAATATTAATGAAGAAATACGTGCTAAAGCTTCTTTAAATATTAATGAAAAACCTTCAACTGAAGACATTAATTTGATTTTGTTTCTAACTGATTTTTCATAAAAATATGCAGTTGATTCATCTATATTACCCTCTTGTAACAATTTTTTAGTATTTTCAATTTCTTTTTTGAAACATAGAAGCATCCATTTCTTTTCCTCTTTACTGCTTCTGTTCCAGTTCTTATAATAAGAATTCCCACGTTTTAATTGATGAATGCGATACTTATATTCACTTATAGCCATATGAATATATTTTTTATTATTAACTTCTGTTTTTAGTTTGTTTATGGTATTAGCCCACACTTGTATCTGTGCTTTGTTTAATGTCTCTAAATAATCCGTTTCTTTAGACATACTTTTATTAGCAAATAGTGGTAATATAAAAGTTGTAATAAGGAGTGTGGTTAGAATCACGCCAACGGATAAAAATAAAATTAATGTTCTTTCTGGAAATGGTTCACCATTTTCTAATGTCAAAGGAATGGAAAGAACTGTGGCTAATGTGACAGCTCCTCTTACTCCTGAAAGGGAAGTTAAAAGTGCAGCATGAAATTTGACACTTTTTTCTTCTGTTTTACAAGCGTTATCTCCAAACCTATACATAAATAAAACCCATAAATATCTAAGTGTAAGTAAGGCTAATGTTATTAATAAAACATCAATTATAGCTTCAAAATTATTGATTGTGGCTTCATAAAAAGCGATTTTAATTATATTTGGTAGCTGCAATCCGACTATTATAAATATAAGGCCATTTAGAACATATGCTAAAACTGACCAAGTATTTTCTGATACTGCATTTAACCTAGCATTTTTTAATTTTAACTTTCTAGATGATAGAGAGTATACCATTCCGGCTACAACCACGGCTAATATACCTGAGACCTTAAATACTTCCTCTGATAAAAGATATATTATAAATGGAGTTAGAATTTGTAGTAGTATTTCAACTGTAATATCTTCCATTCCAAGACTTCTTATCCAAAGTTCGAATTTAATTAGAATATGCTCTAAAACTAATCCTGCAATGATTCCTCCAATGGAGACCATAAAAAAACTTATGGTTGCATCGAATAATGAGAATGTTCCGGTTAGTGCTGCAGCTAATGCAAATTTAAAAGATACAAGGCCTGATGCATCGTTCATAAGTCCTTCGCCTTCTATAAGGTGAAGGACTTTTCTCGGAAGTGAAATTTTTTTTGAAAGTAAACTGACTGCAACATAATCAGTTGGGGATAAAGCAGCTGCAAGTGCAAAAGCTGAAGGTAATGAAATAGACGGTATTAGCTTATTTATAATAAATCCAACTAATATTACGGTTGCTATAACCAAAGCTAATGCCATTAAAAGTATATTTCTTCTCTGTTTCCACAGAGATCTTTTATCTGCATTTTTTCCATCACGAAAAAGAAGGGGCGCAATAAACATTACTAGAAATGTATGAGGATCCAGCTCAATGCTAAATTCTGAATATATTATTGCAATTAGTGATCCAATTGCAATTTGCACAATAGGCACTGATAAGGAAGGTATAAATCTACTTATTATAGTTGATAGTAAAATGCAAATTAATAATATTAAGATGTAAGTAAACATATATAATCCTCCTTATTTAATATTTATGTAAAAGCATATAATTAATGCTTTATGGGAAATTTCATAGGCTGACAGAAAATACACTAATTATAGTATATTAAAATGCTGAGAGTTTATGTAATAGTTTTATTTCTTAAATTTAATGCTTGGATCTTATATTATATAGGTTCTAACCAATATAATCCATTCTTTTATAAGATTATTTATTTTGTATTACCTAATAGTTTAAGGGAGACTTTAATGAATTAAACTTTTTTAAATATATAAATTAAAAAATGTTTACTAATTTATAGTAAACATTTTATCGACAAGTTAGTGGTATTAATTATAACAATTTTCGATAAAATTAATAAGTATTGACAATAAAATACACCGCATATATAATGGTAATGTGCTTAAATGATGGCAAAAGTTAATATAATTAAAGTTGTGATGAAGTCTTATTTTGTGAAATTTATAAAATGAGACTTTTTTGTTTTTATGATACAGCAATACTACTTTACAACAAAATCTTGCAAAACAATTATTTATAAATATTTAATATACTTACGATAAAGGGGAAATAATAATGAAGTTAAAAAAAATCAAACTAAAAAGTATTAGAACCAAGCTTGTTATGAGTTTATTAGGAATATGTTTAATTCCTTTAATAATTCTTGGATTTGGTGCTAATGAAGAAGCTAAATCAATCCTTAATCAAAAACTAAAACTGACAAGTCAACAAACTCTTTTAGAATTAAATGATGGAATTGATAATTATTTCAATGGATTTGTAAGCATGACTAAAGCATTATCAACTAATTATAATTTTGTTAATTCTGATAAAGAAGAATCATACTCACCTATAGTTAGTATGCTAAAAGATGTAAAAGAAAGTAATAACGATATTTTTAGTGCATATTTTGCAAGTGTGGACGATAAATTTGAAATCTATCCTAGTGAGAAAATGCCAGAAGGATACAAGCCTAGTGATAGAGATTGGTATAAACAAGCGATAGAGCATAAAGATCAAGTTATAATAACCCTACCATTTAAAAGTGCTCAAACTGGAAAAAGTGTTGTAGCTATAGCTAAGGCGATAGAAAAGGATGGAAAATTAGTTGGTGTCTGTGCAATGAATGTATCTTTAGATACAATTACAGAAAAGATAGCAGCTAAGAAAATAGGGAATACTGGTTATATATTTGTTTCAGATATAGACGGTAAAAATATGATAGCACATCAGAATAAAGATTTAATTGGTACAGATGTAGCGTCTAAGCAGTCATTTTGGAAAGATGTAAAGACTAATAATTCAGGATTTTTAACCTATGAATTTAATAATACACAGAAATTTGGAGTGTATGGAACAAACCAAACTACGGGATGGAAAGTTGTAGCTACTCTAGATGAAAAAGAAGTAACTAATGATACAAATTCAATACTTACTACAACAGTATATATAGCTTTAGCTATATTAGTAATTTGCATAATACTATCCTTATTTTTAAGTAAAGGTATATCACAAAATATTAAAAAGCTAAAAGAAGTATTTGAAAAAGCTTCAAAGGGAGATTTAACTGCATCGATAAATTTGTCTACAAAAGATGAATTTATGGAGTTGTCAAATTCTTTTAATGAAATGATATCTAATATATCAAAGCTTATAGAAAATGTTACAGCCTCATCTAAAACCGTATTAGAAACATCATCAAATCTAGCGAATATGTCAGAAGAGGTAACAGCATCAATAGGGGAAGTCTCAAAATCAATAGAAGATGTTTCACATGGTGCAGTTAATCAATCGCAAAATGCCCAACATGGAGTTTTGGAAATGAATGAGTTGTCAGGTAAATTGGATAAAATTAATGAAAACTCTCATGAAATGGACAAACTTTCTGCAAACACTAAAGAATTAGGAGCAAAAGGATTATCTATGATTGATACTTTGATAGAAAAATCAGATAAGACTAAAACGGCTACGGATGAAGTTAATACTATAGTTCAAGAAATGGCTGAAAATACTAGAACAATAGATACTATATCTGAAACAATATCTCAAATAACAGAGCAGACGAATCTTTTAGCATTAAATGCAAGTATAGAGTCAGCTCGTGCGGGTGAAGCAGGAAAAGGTTTTGCTGTTGTGGCAGAGGAAATAAAAAAACTCGCGGAACAATCTAAAGTATCCACTGAAGAAATAAAGGGGATTATTGCCAACATAAGGAATAAGTCAGATAAGGCAACAAATGCTATTGTGACTGCTGAAAATATAGTAAAAGAGCAGGAATTGTCAGTAAGTAAGACACTAGAAATATTTAACGAGATAATAGAGTCAATCGGAGTAATGAGCAGTAAAGTTGAGGAAGTAAAAGCATCTGTAGTTGATATAAATATAAGCAAACAAAGTGTAATAGCAGAAATTGAAAATATTTCGTCAATATCACAAGAAACTGCAGCTGCATCCGAGGAAGTTAGTGCATCAACAGAAGAAATAGATTCTGCTATGGTTAGATTTACTAAGCACGCTGAGGAGCTTCAATTACTTTCGGAAAAATTAGGAGAGGAATTAGGCGGATTTAAGATAAATTAAGTATAAGAATTACTATTTTAGAGTTGTAGATAGGTGTTTCGTATACTAAGCTATTAGTAAATGAAACATAATAAAATGGTTTTTACGTAATGAATTCATTATGTAAAAACCATTTTTTAGTTTTAAATCATATAAGATTTAGTGATATTTTATCTGTTAATTTCGCTCAAAATATTATTCTGATTTAAACCTTTGCTTATTAATCGCTTCTTTAACATTAGGATAATAAACTGTTTGATAGATTCTTGATGTAAAAGTACTCCAATTTGTTTCTTGTTCAGATCTTCCAATATCTTTTGAATATTTTGACATTTCTTCATCATAAGTATTAATAGAAGCTTCAACAATACTTTTATTGTAACTTTCGTTATGTTTGTAACTGCTAAAAGGAATTCTAGGTTTTTTATGAGACTCGTCAGCTGGATAACCAATTGCTAAACCTACCATAGTATAAGTATACTTAGGTAATTCTAATAATTCTATAACTTCCTCTGGATTTTTTCTTATACCTCCAATAGGGACTGTTCCAAGTCCAAGAGATTCAGCGGCTATAACTGAAGCACCTAAAATTATTCCGCAATCTACAGAACCGGCTAGAATTCCCTCAATGTCTTTATGAATAACTTGCTTATATCCAATTTTTTCACCAGCAAGATATGTTCTATAAAAGTCCATTACAAATACTAAAAAAACAGGGACCTTTGCTACATATTCTTGATTACCTACAAGTTCAGCTAGTTTTGCCTTTTTTTCTTGTCTCTTATGACTATAACAAATGTTTGTTGTCCGTTTATGGAATTAGGCATACATTGGGCACTCTTTAAAATATCATTGATTAATTCATCAGGAACATCCTTATCGATATTTGTCGTATTAATCTATAATTTTTTCATTACATTGATTATGCTATTCATAATTAACCACCTTCATATAGAGATTTGAAAATTAAATAAAATTGTATGATACATATAGTGTAATTTAGTTTCTGACTTCTAATCTTAATTGAGCTTTTGTCTTCTTATTATAATAAATATAAATTTATCATTGTAATATATAGGGTATCTTAGTGGAGATAAAAACCAGAGTATATCTTAAATTATATTATCACCATTTATGTTCATAGAATTCGCTTTAATATATGGAATATAAATTTTGGTATTACTAAATATATAGTAATATTTATAATATTATGTATCTAATAAAATAATAGAGTGTTAATATTAATATATAGTATAGTACTTAAGAATAAGAATGGAGTGAGTGAGATAAATGGATAATACTATAGTAGTGCAGGCTATGAAGGAACTTGATATAGATCAAGTGCTTAAACTATGGAGAGATATTTTTGGTTCATCATTTTTAGAAGAATCTGTGACTAAAGAACAATTAGTTACATATTTAAAGAAAAATCCAAAAGCAAGTTCTGTAGCATGTACGAATGATGGAAAGGTAATTGGAGCTTTATTATGTGGCAGCGATGGCATAAGGGGATTTATATATCATATTGCTATATATAATGAATATAGGGTTAATGAAATCGAAAAAAGAATGTTAGATCGTTCTTTAGCGAAATTGAAGGAGATTGGAATAAAAACTGGTTTTATATTCACGCAAAGTAGTAATCATGATATGGAAGTAGCATTCAATTCTATAGGTTGGGTTGTAATTCCCAATGAGCTAAATCTAGGGGTTTAATTTGCTAAATAGATATTATAAATTATGAAATGTGGACACAGGGTACTCTATAAATAGGATCTTGATATCTATTATATATTTTTGTAACTAGCATAGATATCACAGGTCCTTCTAGTTTTTATATAGACAACTATTTCAAGCGTATCAATATGAATAAAAATGATAATATTAAAGTATTATGGCGAATAATGAGAATAATATGGTTAAATGGCAAAATAATAAAGAATATAAGTATAATAGAGATGATATGATAAAACACGTCGTTAAGAGACATGGTTTTAGAAACAACTTAAAATTATTTAAGATACCTAGAAAACTAAGGTTAAGAATCTTTTAAGAAAGTTGTTGACAAGATTAAATAGCGATGGTAAGATGTAATTCGTTGCTGAAAAGCACAAAATTCAATAACTTAAACCTAAATAAGACATCAAAGAAAAATGTTTGAAAAGTTTTTAAAAAAGATTGTTGACAAAGTCTGAAAGCGATGATATACTGAGTAAGCTGTCAGAAACGACAG
>CAURJV010000018.1:0-74260 GCA_963524945.1 uncultured Clostridium sp. | reverse complement strand
ATGATGGATTTGTTGTTACACCACATATTACTCCCATTTCATTTGCTTCTTTAATATGTTCTACATTTGCTGTATCTAAAAAAAATCTCATTTTTTGCGCCCCTATTCCTTAATTTTATTTATTTTAATTTCCTATTCTTTATTCGTAATTAATTCAACTAATAAATATCCAATAATTATATTATAAAAGTATAATCCTTAATCACATAAACTTTGGATTATACTTTTATTTATTATCTTAATAAACTTATATTTTATTATTTAGATTTTACATATAATTTTAATTCAGCCGCAATGTTCTTATCTACACTTTCTCCATTTAATATCTTTTTAACATTTTCTATAGCCATACTTCCCATTAAATCTGGTTGTTGTGCTACTGTTGCTGTCATTTCTCCTGAATCTACAGCTTTTTTCGCATCATCGCCTCCATCAAATCCAACAATTATAGCTTTTTTTCCAGAAGTGTTTAATGCTTTAACAGCACCTAATGCCATTTCATCATTTTGTGCAAAGATAGCTTGAATATCTGGATTTGATTGTAACATGTTCTCAGTTACAGTTAATCCCTTTTGTCTATCAAAATCAGCTGGTTGAGATGATACGACTTTTAAGTTTTTGTCTGGATCAATTATATTATGGAACCCAGTTCCTCTATCACGTGTTGCAGAAGCACCTGGTGTTCCTTGAAGTTCTGCTATATTACCTTTGTCGCCAAGTTGTTCTTTTATAAAGTTAGCTGCCATTTCTCCACCTTTTATATTATCTGATGCTATATGGCAAATTACATCACCACCATTTGCTTGTCTGTCTACAGTTATTACTGGAATTTTTTCATTGTTAGCTTGGGCAACTGAACTTGCAGCTGCATCACTATCAACAGGATTAAGTATTAACGCACTAACTCCTTTTTGTAGTATATCTTGAACGTTTGAAAGCTCTTTAGATGAATCATTTTGTGAATCAACAACTAATAATTCATATCCTAATTCTTTAGCCTTAGCTTCAGCACCTTCCTTTAGTGTTACAAAGAAAGGATTATTTAACGTTGAGACAACCATACCTATTTTTTTAGAATCAGATTTTGTACTTGAAGATGTCCCTGAACTGCTGGAACTGCATCCTGCAAACGCCCCCATTGACATAGTTGCTATCATAGCTATTGATGCTAGTTTAAATATTTTTTTCATAAAATTCCCTCCTAAAAATATTTTTTATAATTTTTATTAGTTTAATATTTAAGCGACGCTTTTAGATTAAACTAGTAATATCGTTTTCTTCTTTACGATAAATACTTAATGCATTATTTAGATTTTTTCATTTCTATTAAAACTGCTAATAGTATTACTAACCCTTTTACTATAGTTTGATAAAAAGCTGAAACATCCATAAGATTTAAACCATTACTTAAAACCCCTATAATTAACACACCTATTATTGTTCCAAGTATTGTTCCTTCGCCACCAGCTAAGTTTGTACCTCCAATAACTATGGCCGCTATTGCATCTAATTCATAGCCGTTACCAGCTGTTGGTGCTGCTGATCCTATTCTGCTTGCGACAATAATTCCAGCGATTGCAGCTGTAGCACCAGATATAATATACACCCAAGTCTTAACACTAGTAACACTTATTCCCGAAAGTCTTGCTGAATCTTCATTTCCACCTACTGCATATACATATCTTCCATATCTAGTTTGAGTTAAAAGATATGCACAAATAGCAAATACAATTATTGTAATAATAACCGGAACAGGTATTCCTAATATTCTACTATTAGTTAATTTGACAAAGCCATCACCTATTCCTGATATTGGATTACCTCCAGTAAATACATAAGTCGCGCCTCTAAATATTGTTTGTGTTGCTAAAGTCGCTACAAAGGCTTGAAATCTTCCTTTAGCAACAATTATTCCATTGATTACTCCCACTAAGATTCCTGTGAGTAACGCTGCTAATATTCCTAGTGATATGCTTCCAGTATTTTTTATAGTTACAGCTGATACTGCCCCTGCTATTGCAACAATTGATCCTACAGACAAGTCTATTCCACCTGTAAGTATTACAAAAGTCATTCCCAATGATATAACAGCATTTACAGAAATTTGAGTAAATAAATTTCTTAAATTTGATACTTGTAAAAATGATGGTGAAATTATAGTAATAACTGCGCACAATACAATTAATGCTAAAATAGATTTATATTTTAATAAATTATTCTTTATATTAGTCATTTTTAACTCTCCCTTATAAGAAATTAAACTTTTTTCACTCTCTATATTAGTCACTTTCAACACTCCTTTATAAAAAAGTTAAACTTTTTTCATCATTCAATCGCTAATTTCATTATATTTTCTTGGGTCGCTTCTTTGCGGTCTAACTCTCCAGTTATTTTACCTTCATGCATTACTATTACTCTATCTGATATTCCAAGCACTTCCTGCATGTCTGATGAAATCATAATAACTGCTGTTCCTTTAGCTTTTAACATATTTAATACATCATATATTTCTTTTTTGGCACCTACATCTATACCTTTTGTAGGTTCATCTATTATTAAAACTTTAGGAGATTGTATAAGCCATTTGGCTATAATGACCTTTTGTTGATTTCCACCACTTAAATTCTTTATTAGCTGATCCTGGTTAGGAGTTTTAATTAATAAGTCTTTTATATATTTATCAACTGTATTTTTCTCAGCTGTTTTGCTTATAGAAAAATTTTTATTTTCAAACTTATTCAAAGAAGCCAATGTCATATTTTCTCTTACTGATAAAGGAAGAATAAGTCCTTCTTTTTTTCTGTCTTCTGATAAATATGCGATTCCGTTGTTTATTGCATCTTTAGGAGAATTTATATTTAATTCTTTCCCGTTCATCTCAATAGAACCACTAGTTTTTTTGTATTCTCCAAAAATGACCTTCGCAACTTCTGTTCTACCTGCCCCCATAAGTCCTGACATTCCAAGGATTTCCCCAGCTCTTACCTCTAAATTAATTGATTGTAAAACTCCTTTTAAACAAATATCCTTTAATTTTAATATAGTTGTCACATTAGCAGGTTCTTTATATGGATATTGTTCTTCCATTTTTCTACCTACCATCATAGTTATTAAATCATCTTTAGTAACATCTTTTACTTGAACTTCACCTACATATTTTCCATCTCTTAAAACATTTATTCTATCGCAAATAGCAAAAATTTCATCTAATCTATGAGATATATATATTATTGCTATGTTCTTACTCTTAAGCCTTTCGACAACTTTGAAAAGCTTTTCTGTTTCTGCATCTGTTAATGCTGTTGTTGGCTCGTCCATAATTATTACGTTAGAGTTTTTTGAAATTGCTTTTGCTATTTCAAGCATCTGCATTTCTCCAATGCTTATATTTTTTGCATACTCATTCGGCTTAACATTGCATCCTATCTGTTCTAAATAATCTTTACACATACTGTTCATTGTTTTTCTATCTAACTTTTTAGTTAATTTATTTATTTTTTCATTTCCTAAAAACAAATTCTCTGCAACTGTTAAATTAGGTAGAACACTTAACTCTTGATGTATCATTGATATACCTAATTTTTCAGCTTCTTTTATATTTTTTATCTCTACTTCTGAACCGTCCATAATAATTTTACCTTCATCTTTTTGATAAACACCAGTTAAAATCTTCATCAATGTAGATTTTCCCGCACCATTTTCTCCCAAAAGAGCTAATACTTCTCCTTTATATAAACTTAAGTTTATATTTTCAAGTGCTTTTACTCCTGGAAAACTCTTCAATATGCCTTCCATCTGAAGGAAAGGAATGTTTTCTTCCATAATTACTCCTCCTTAAAAAATTACTCCTGATCTAAGAATTATATTAGCATAAGGAGTCTGCTCTCCTGTTCTAATTACAGCCTTACAGTCATTTAACATTATTTTTAATTCTTCATGAGTTATAAAAGTAAATTTCACATTTTGAAATTGTTTTTTTATTTCCTCAAAAATTTTAGGATTATTTTCTTCTATTTCTTCAGCTAAAATCACTTCTTCTACTTGAAGTTCTAATAATACGTTCTTTAATGTATCCATAAAGCTAGGAATATCTTTTGTTAATGCTATATCTATTCTTTTTGTTTTATCAGGTATTGGTAATCCACAATCTCCTATAGCTATTAAATCTTTATGTCCCATTTTTGAAACCACGCTAGAAATTTCTCCATTTAAAATACCAATTTTTTTCATCTCTATTCCTCCCCATAAATCTCGTTAATTTCTTTTAAAGATGGTATTGAAGGTTGCGCTCCTTCTCTTTGAACCGCTATAGCTGAAACCTTATTTGAAAATTTAACTGCCTCTGCTAATGAATTAATATTTAAATTAGATTTTGTTAATTTGGTACTTACTGCTCCTATAAACGAATCTCCAGCTGCAGTAGTATCTATTGCATTAACTTTATATGCAGGGATTAAAATTCCATCTTCCTTTGATATTACAGCTGCGCCCTTATCACCTAATGTAATTATTACATACTTAACATTATTATTAAAAAAGATATTTGCAGCTTGTTTTGCACTTTCTAAATCATTTACATTTATTCCAGTCAATGTTGTAGCTTCTGTTTCATTAGGTACTATAATATCTGTATATTTAAGTAATTCTTTTGGAATATCCTTTGCTGGTGCTGGATTTAAAATTGTAATAACTTCATTTTCTTTTGCAAATTTAAAAGCTTCTATTGTAACTTCAATAGGTGTTTCAAATTGTGATACTATTATGTCACTACAAGTTATGACTTCTTTACATTTATTTATTTCTTTTAAATTAAGAGTCATATTTGCACCTGGTACAACTATTATCGAATTATTACCTTCATTGTCTACAGTTATTATTGCTGTACCTGTTGGGCTAACATCATCTCTAAATACATTATCAACATTTATATTTTCTTTTTCCAGACTATTTACTATTTGTAATCCATAAGCATCTTGTCCTACCTTGCTTATCATATGTACTTCTGCTCCTAATCTTTGTGCTGCAACTGCCTGATTAGCACCTTTGCCCCCATGTGCTAACTTAAAATTATCACTAAAAATTGTTTCTCCAATTAGTGGCATTTTATTTATAGAAACAACCATATCCATATTGATACTTCCAAGAATACAAATCTTATTCATAAACTCACCTCTTCTTTACTTAACCGGTTAAGTAACCCGGTTAAGTAAAGTATAAAACGTTATCATAACAATGTCAATAGTTTCTGTAAATCTTTTCTAATAATTCATATAATAATAATTTCAAATTTCTATATTTTATTATGTGTTTATTCCTTTGTAAAAAATATCAACACAATCTTATAGTATAATTACAACATCACCTTCTAATTTTATATATAGTAAAAAACCGTATTGGATTTCTACAATACGGTCATATATAGTCGTGTATTTCACTGTCAACTACGAACTATCTCAAGACTTATAGGCAAAAAAATCTAGATTGCTTATGATAATGCAATTAACAATATCACCTCCAAATGCGAGCCCACCCTAAAGCTATTAATATTCCTAATTTTTACTACTTAAATTACTTTTTACTATTATTGAACCATTCAATTGTTTCTTTTTCAAATTCTTTGGGAAGCTTTTTATTATATACTTCATTGTATAACCACGCCAACGATTTTTTTCTTAAGTATTTTCTCATTTCGTCTTCTGCTTCTGACATTACAACTTTTATTAAACATGGACATTTTGTATGTGTGTCTGGCAAATTATCTTTATCTAATAATATATTATTTTGCCTAATTTCTGCACATTGAAAGAATGATTCACTTCCTTCTACTGCTTCAACAATATCCCAAAATGTTATTTCTTCCGCACTACGAGCTAACGCATAACCACCTTTCACACCAGGTATAGATTTTATAATTCCTGCTTTGCTTAATTTTGCATATACTTTAGATAAGTAAGTTTCTGAAATACCTTGAAAGGTTGCCAAGTCTCTTATTCCTACTGATTTACCTTCCTCTAGTTTTACCATATATAATAAGCAATGTATTGCATATTATACTCCTACTGAAAATTTCATATGGTATAATAAAGTTGATAGGAATAGTTGATTTTTATAAATTAAAACACTTCACTCCCAGACATTACTACTTTTTACTGCCATGTGATTTCTAAAGGATTTCTATCTACCAGTCTTTTAAAATTATAAAGTGGATATCCTACTAATAACGCACCTGTTACTACCCTACCTTTAGAAATATTCAGCAATCTTAAAAGAGGTTTATATTCTGCCATACAACAATATTCAAATAGTCCTGACCAGCAGGTTCCTAATCCTAATGTTTGTGCATATAATTGCACATATGTTAATGAAAAGTGTGTATTGTCACGACCAAGTGCTTTTTGTTCTCTTGGAGCTGTTGCAATCACTAAACATGGAGCATCTCTTAATATAGTATCTTTGTTATCATTACGATACTGTGCTATGGTCGAAACAGTATTCTGTACCCACGGCGAATTCTTTAACACACCATTTTCTATAGATTCCTCCGTCCAGTCAGCTATAATCGACGTAATTTCATGTAGAATCTTATGATTATCAATAACATGATACGAAAGTCCTTGAGAGTTGCAAGCTGTTGGTGCAAATCTAGCTATATTAAGAAGTTCACTAATTGTCTCTCGAGATACATCCCTTTTCTGAAATGTTCGAATAGATCTTCTTGATCTAAGAAAAGTGGACGCAATATCTGAATCTATTAACTTTTCTTGTTGTACTTGCACTTGATTATCTAATGGAGTTTTTGTGCTGTCTAAAGCGCCATTGGGACAAACAGCTACGCAATGACCACATTGAATACAAAGATTCTTGTCTACTTTTGGTCCTGAATCACTCATTGCCAATGTTCCTCTACATATTTTCACACATAGACCACATTTGGTGCATTTTTCAAAGTTAACTTTAATAAAATTATTCATACAATTCTCTCCTTCATCATATTGTTTTACTTGATTTATATATTCTTAGGAAACAATATTTCTAACCTAGCCACCATTCCTTTTAATATAGTGAAATGAAAATCTAATAATAGAGGATCTGGAAGTCCAGTTTTATCAAAATCACCATCTATTTTAGCTGTAACAATTGTTATAAGATTTTTTTCACTCACATCTATAACCTTTAATTCAAGCTTAGCTGCAAAGTGATGCTTTATACTCCATTCTCGTATTTTATCTAACCCAATATATTCTTGACCTTCATCAATTACAATTGCATCTTCAGTAAAAATTGATATAAATTTCTTTGAATCTGGTTTATTTGATGTATTAAAATAAGTTTTAATAGGTTCTTGTAATTTCATATTCATAATATCTCTCCTTTGTAATCCTATTCTCTAATAATTATTTTATATAATCGATCTTTCTAACTATAACAAGTATAACCTGACCACATCATGTCAAGTTATAATCGCTGAATCAAAATGAATATAATCCACTGTATAACTGAGAAAATAAAATCACATAATATTACATAATGTTATCAGACTAGAATTCCTATTTACACAATTTCCAAAAGATGAAAGTATTAAATTATATGATATAACCTATCTCCCTATAATAATTTTGTTGAAATAAATACCATTCCAAAACTTGACGTGATGTTGTCAAGTTTACTTAATTATACTGATTAAGTAGATAAACTTATTTAAAGGGAGGTATTTTTAATTATGCAAAATACTTTATCATTTGATATTAACAAAGAACTTGATTGTAAACGCGTACTTGTAACAGGCGGAACTAAAGGTATTGGTAGATCAATTGTTGATCGTTTGCTTAATGCGGGTGCAAAAATAATAACAACTGCACGAACTATGCCTAATGATTTGCCAGATTCTATAGGGTTCATTCAAGCAAATGTTAGCACACCAGAGGGTACTGAAAGAATCATTAAAGAGACTCTTGAAAGACTTGGTGGATTAGATATTTTAATAAATAATGTAGGTGGTTCCTCATCCTCCACTTCTGGAGCATTAGGTTTAAGTGATGACGACTGGTTGCAAGCCTTTAACCAAAATCTTTTTTCAGCTGTACGCTTAGATCGTGGTTTTCTACCATCTATGATTAAACAACAGAAAGGTGTAATAATTCACATATCATCTATTCAGCGGAAACTTCCTGGGATAATGACTATGTCATATTCTGCTGCTAAAGCAGCTCTAACAAATTACAGCAAAAATCTATCTACACAGTTTGGTGGAAATGGAATCCGAATAAATACAGTTGCTCCAGGTTTTACAGAAACAAAAGCTGCTGAGCGTCTTATTGAAAGAATGGCACAAAATTCCGGAATTGACTATAATGACGCACGTCAAGAATTAATGGATAACCTTGGCGGCATACCACTTGGTCGTCCAGCAAAGCCTGAAGAAATCGCTGAACTTGTTGCATTTCTTGTATCAGACAGAGCATCTTATATCACTGGTAGTGAGCATATTATTGATGGTGGAATAATAAGGACTATCTAGTCTATAAAGCCGCTCTATTAAACGATTCAACATAGACATATTGTATATTTAGTGCTCACTAGATTATTATTAAGAACTTTGTAATCCTCGCTACCCGTAATAGCTTGCATGTCATGAAGAAAATTCTCTTCTAAATCCACGGTCATTAAATCGCACAAACTACATTAAATATTTTAGGAGGTAAAATAATATGATCATAAACAATTTATTATTAAAATTAAAGAATAGAGATGCTGATAGTATTAAAAGAACTCAAGAAGTTCTTCTAAGCATGAGAGGAAAAATAGATGTTCTGATAGACATACAGGCAGAAATAAATATTCGTCCTGGTGAAAGTAATTATGATATAATTTTGATTACAAAATTTGCATCATTAGAAGATTTAGATAAATATCTTATTAATCCAAATCACTTAGAAGTTGCTAAATTTATCGGCAGTGTCTTAGATACACAAGCATCCGTATGTTATAGCTTATAAATAGTAACACAACTACCTACATTTAAAAATAATAGTTAGTACATTTAATACTAAAATAAGAAATTTATACCTTCCTAATTATCTTCAAAAAAGTTAATATAGGAAGGTTTATTAAGTTTAGAAATTAATTACTAACATATCTTCATTATTAATTTTATAAAAAATATGAAAATATATATGTTGTAATAATAAATTTACATTTAAAATTTCAGTTAGGTAAGCCCTAAGTGAAAACCAAAATGTAGAAATTCACTTTCAACATATGTAGTATGATAGATCATTTAAATTTTAAATTATGTTTATAGTTTTTTGCTTCATCATATAACCTCTAAATGAGAGTAGTATTAAATCCAATATATTCTTAATTTTTACTATTTAAATCACTTTTTGCTATTATTGAACCATTCAATTGTTGCTTTTTCGACCTCTTTTGGAAGCTTTTTATTATATACTTCATTGTATAACCAATCCAACGATTTTTTTCTTAAGTATTTTCTCATCTCATCTTCTGCTTCTGACATTACAACTTTTATTAAACATGGACATTTTGTATGTGTATCTGGCAAATTATCTTTATCTACTAATATATTATTTTGCCTAATTTCTGCACATTGAAAGAATGATTCGCTTCCTTCTACTGCTTCAACAATATCCCAAAATGTTATTTCTTCCGCACTACGAGCTAACGCATAACCACCTTTCACACCAGGTATAGATTTTATAATTCCTGCTTTGCTTAATTTTGCATATACTTTAGATAAGTAAGTTTCTGAAATACCTTGAAAGGTTGCCAAGTCTCTTATTCCTACTGATTTACCTTCCTCTAGTTTTACCATATATAATAAGCAATGTATTGCATATTCTACTCCTACTGAAAATTTCATTTTTTATACTCCTTTGGTTTATAGTCTTTTATTAATAATATCCTATTATTTATCCCCATTCAAGATAATCATATGGTATCAAGCATATGTTCCTTGCCAAATATTTATATTGACAAACAAAAGAAATAATAATATTATAATTATAGATAGCAGTTATCGACGATAATACATATCTTTATTTTAAAAAGAAAGAAGGAATATACAATGTTTACAGAAAAATTTTTTGAGGTATTAAATCATGAGGGAGTAGTTTCTATTGTAACTTGTTCAAATAACGAAGCTCATGTCGCTAATACATGGAATAGTTACTTAATCATTGCAGAAGGAAATAAAATCTTAATCCCTGCAGCTGCCATGATTAAAACAGAAGAAAATGTTAATGCTAACCCTAAAGTTAAATTGACTCTTGGTAGTAAAGACGTGATGGGATACAATTATATGGGAACTGGATTTTTACTTGAAGGAACTGCTAAATTCTTAAAAGATGGAGATAACTTTAATCTAATGAAAGAAAAATGTCCATTCCTAACAAGAACATTAGAAGTTACAGTTACCTCTTGTAAACAAACACTATAGTTTTCTAAATGTAAGGAGAAAATTATGTCTAGAAGAATTAGTAAATCTGACTGTGTAGGTTGTGGAACTTGCGTGAGAGTATGCATTGTTGGATGCATCACAGAAGATAAGGATAAAAAAAGAATAATCACTGAATCTGCTTGTGTTGACTGTGGAGCTTGCCAATTAGCTTGTCCTAAAAAATGTATCTCTCAAAAATAATGCTACTAGAAAGATACTTTTATTTAATAAAAATAGAACCATCAAAAGCTTGGTATGATCTAAAAGAAATATTATAAAAAACAAGGTTGGGTGTAAACTTTACCTCCAAACCTTGTTTTTTATATTAATAAATAAGCACATAAACTTTACTAAACATATACCTTTATGTGATCAAAATATATTAACTAGTATAACGTAGAGTCTCTACCTTCAGAGCCTTATTTGAAAGCACCTTTATATTGTTCAGGATAATCAAAATCTAAGTTTCTAGTTTTTGCTTCATTTAACACAAAGTATGGGTTTCTTAAAAGCTCCCTACCAACTGCAACTAAATCTGCTCTATCATTCGATATTATTTCCTCAGCCATATTAATATCTGTAATTAATCCAACAGCTATTGTAGGAATGTTACATTTTTCTTTAATTATGCTTGAATAATTTACTTGATATCCTGGATATGCATTTATTTCTGCTGGAATTAATCCTCCAGTACTTACATGCACTATATCAATATACTCTTTAATTTCATTTATGATTTCAATCATATCATTTAATTTTATTCCACCATTTTTATAATCATAAGCTGATACTCTAAGCAAAATTACTTTCTCTTTTGGCCATACTTCTGTCACAGCTTGTAATATTTCTTTTAGAAATCTAGTTCTATTTCTTATATTTCCACCATATTCATCTTTTCTTAAATTTGATAATGGTGATAAAAATTGATGTATTAGATAACCATGTGCTCCATGTATTTCTATAGCATCAAATCCCGCTTTATCTGCTCTTTTCGCTGCTTCTTTAAAATTTAATACAATTTCTTTAATATCATCTCTATTTAATTCCTTAGGCAATGCACTTCTTTCATCAAATTTAACTGCACTTGGAGCTACAGCCTGACTAGCTGTTCCTGTATATTTTCTTCCACCATGATTTAATTGTATTGCAATTTTAGAACCATATTTTTTAACACCATTAACAATTCTTTTCAGTCCATCTATATGCGTGTCATCCCAAATCCCTAAATCATTGTCTGTTGTCCTTCCATTTTCAACAACTCCTGTAGATTCAAGTATTATAAGACCTACTGCACCAATGGCTCTGCTAACATAATGAGTGTAATGAAAATCATTTGCCATACCAGTCTCATCCGAAGAGTACATGCACATTGGTGGCATAACAATTCTATTCTTTAAGTTTGTATTTTTTAAAGTATAATTTTTAAAAGTATTCATAATTATAATCTCCTTTTTATTTAAATCTCTTGCTTATTGCCATTATATTATCTATACTATACTTTGAAAAGTAGTGATATTTTTTTCATATAATTTCAAAAAAGTAAGCATAGTGAGAAATCAACGGCTGAAAGGAGTTTTATTTATGTCAGAAATCAAACTTGAACGAGGAAATCCTAATGAAAAATGTCCTATTGAGGCAGCAATAAATATTATAGGTAGTAAATGGACATTTCTAATAATAAGAGATTTATTGATAGATGGAAAAATTAGATTTGGAGATTTGTTGCGCTCTTTAGATGGGATAAGCCCCAAAACGCTCTCCCTTAGACTACGTGAATTAGAGAAGTTTGGGTTAGTTAAAAGAATAGTTTATCCAGAAATTCCTCCAAAAGTTGAATATGAATTAACTGAAAAAGGTAAGAGTTTAGAAACTGCATTTATAGAGTTGAAGAAGTGGGGACTTACAATTTTAGAATAGCAAAAAATTCTATTATGTATCTTATAAAACGCTTTCTTTAATACCCATTAAATTAGGCACCTTCAAAAACTGCTAACATTTCAGCTATTCTTTGAAGATGCCTAAATATATAAAATATGACGCTAGGTATTAACCTATAACGCTAAATTATATCTTTTTTAAAATATTTCACTAATTAAGTTTACTCTTTATCATTATATATCACTTGTTATCTTTTGGTATCATTATATACCTTTTTAAATATCTATTCAATATATTTTATAAATTAAAAGAATAATGTTATAATATTAATCAATAACAATACTAAACGATAATAATTGGTGAGGTGCTTAATGTTTACTGAAGAAAGATTAGAACAGATTTTAAATATACTTAATAAACATGGTAGAGTAAAAGTAAAAGAACTAAGTGAACAATTTAATGTTTCAGAGGGTATGATAAGAAAGGATTTACAAAAATTAGAGAAAAGTGGTAATCTTCAAAGGACCTATGGTGGAGCTATACTAAATAGGGAGATTTCTAAATTAAGCTCTATAACTACTAGAATGACAGTTAACTTAAGTAGTAAAGAGTTAATCTCCAAGAAAGCTTTTGAGCTTATAGAGGATGGAGATATTATTTTTTTAGAGTCCTCAAGCATAAATTTTTTATTAGCAAAACTAATAGCTAATAGCACAAAAAAGATAACTTTGATAACTAATATGTCTATAATTCCACCACTTTTTAATGACAATGAAACCGTTATATTAATATGCATAGGTGGTGTATATGATAATAGAAGCGGAGGAGTCTTAGGCTCAGAAGCCATTAAGAGCATATCTAAATATACTTTTAACAAAGGTTTCTTGGGAAGTTCTGGTGTAAATTTAATTACTAACAGCGTATGTACTGCTATGTTAGAAGATGGTAATCTTAAAGAACTTATAGTTTCAACAAGTAAAGAAGCATTTTTACTCGTTGAAACAGAAAAATTTAATGTAGATAGTCTCTATAAATTTGCAACTATAGATGAATTTGATGCTATAATTACGGACTCAAACATTACTGATGATATTAGAGAACAGTTGAATAATTTAACTGTTAAGCTAATATAAGATTGAATACATACTATTGATAAACAGCATTAAATCTAGACTTATTAGCTAATCCACCGGAAGTAGAAACATTGTTATTTCGCAGAACTATGAAAATTTCGCTGAAAGCGCTAAATTGCAGGTTGCATCACTAATGCTTGCTCCTAATTCCATTGTGACAAGCATTAGTGGAATAACCGCTAGCTGAAACTCGACTCACGTTCGTTCAATGAGTAAGCGATTCTCATCAAATCAAAGATTTGGACTCTCTGCTTAACAACTTTTACTTATTTAATATTATATACATATTCATGAACATAGTGGTTTCTTATAACCCCTTTTTATATAACCAATATGAATAATAACATGGAATTACTACAATGACTAATAAAATAATTAAAGTTAATAAAGCACTTTTCATCTGCATACAACCTAAGATTATCATACAAATACCGCCAAGTATCCAAAGATATCCTGCCATATGATGAGTTTTATTCCAATTCATTTCGCTATTTAATGTCCATGGTAATCTAATACCAACAGTATAATTCTGCTTGCATTTTGGTAAATAGTTTCCAGATGCTACAATAATGACTCCTACGACTACTGATGTAATAATTTGAATAGGAATTTTATATCCAAGTGCAATAAATAAGGTGACGGGAACTAATACAACCGAAATAATTGGAGCAGACCACTTTCCTAAATACTTCAATGCAGATGGTGAATTAATTTTCTTTGGGTCGTTATTAAGCTTAAAGTGTATAAAAATATTAATTATCGCCATTAAAACCGGCATTCCAAACGCTCCAACTGCTTTTGGCACATAATTATTTGGAACACCTGCATAATTAAAATGAATAGGCACTACTTCAGGTAATTTATCATATAATCCAAATGAAAGAATCAATGGCAAAAAACAAATAATAGTTGTAATCCATAAAATGTTATCTTTTTTCATCTTCATTGCCTCCAAATTGCGAAAACCAAAGCATTACTTCTTCAAATACCGATACATTGATTTCGTAATATATAAAATTTTTGTATTTTGTCTCTAAAACCAAACCTGCTTTTTTTAATTGAGATATATGATATGAAATTGTTGCACCTGTCATATCAAATTCTTTTGAAATTTCCCCAGCTGATTTTTTACCACTTTTCAGCATTACTAAAATTTCTCTCCGAACTGGATCTGACAATGCTTTAAAAGTTTCTGGAAACCCCAAATTATCATCTCCCTTTTATATTCTATTTAGAAATATTTCTAAATAGAATATATCAATTCTTATCTTCAAAGTCAATATCTATTTAGATTATTTTCTAAATAGATATTACTTAAAAAGGAGAACCTCCTCTATCTAGATTTGGTTCTCCCCCATTACTTTTTTATTTAATATTTATTGTAAATTCATCTCCAACTTTTTTATATTCATCAAATTTAGGTTCCTCACCACCTTGTTCTGGCATTTTTACTGCATAAGGTGTCAGAATTAATTTACTTGCCTTTTCATTAAGATTTCCAACTAATACATTTTCGTATTTTAGCAAAAACCCATCTTTTGTTCCTTTTATCAAATCAAATATTACCTTATTTCCTAAATCATCATGCCCTTTTAATAAAATAGCATATGTTCCTCTCTCGGTTGAATTATTAATTATTTTTCCATATATTTTATGACCTAAAGCATTGCCTGTATATTTTTCTAATATATATTTATTTCCATTCTCAATATTAAATTCATAATCAAGATTTACAGTTTTAGTATCTATTTTCAGCCTATCCCCATTAGTTTTAAATTCAAACTTCCAAGTTCCATTTATATCATCATTATAATTTACCATCATTTTGGAATATACAATCTTTACATTTAAATCTCCACTTAAATCCATGTCTTTTATTGAAGCTAAATCATAACTTGCAACTTGCTGTGTAGTGTAATCGTCTATACGTTTTCTCCCACCACCTTCACCAGTAAATTTAACTTTTTTATTATTTATATAAAGAGTCATTTCGCTTCCCCAACTTTCATACTCTTTTAAAAACCTATCTGAACTTATATCAGTAGATATAAGTAGTTCATTTTCATCTAACACTACCTCATTTAATTTAACTGTTACTCCATTGTCTGTAACAGATTTGTTGATTACTGTATTATAATCTTCTAAATTTCTCTCTATTCCTAGGAAACTTGAAATACTTTCGCTGAATAAATTTATTTTTGATATGGCGTAAGCTCCTGTATTTCCAAAAGACATACCAACTAGTACTGCTATTATTGCAGCTGCAGCTATTATCTTTTTTCCGACATTTTGTTTTCTACTCTTTTTTATAGATTTCCTAATATTCTTTTTAAGTGATTCCTTTTCAATATCATTAAAATCTTCTTTTTTGTATTCATCTAAATCGATGTTTGCTTCATTAAGCAGACTATATATGTTATTCTTCATGCTTAACACCTCTTCTATTATCAATATTAAAAATATCTTTTATTCTCTTTTTTGCCCTAGATAATCTATTGTATATAACTTCTTTTTTCATTCCATATTCGTTACTTATTTCATTAATGTCCATTTCATCAACATATAGCTTATAAAGCAAATTTCTGTCCTTCTCCTTTAAACATCCAAGTAGCGATTCTACTTCATTACTTAATTCATTTTCTAAATTCTTCGATTCAACACCATCTTCACTGATATTCAAATCATCAATATTTTCATGTTGTAGATCTTTTAAATATTTTCGTTTATAATCAATGCATTTAAATTTACATATACCAGCTACCCAATTTTTAAATTCATTTTTACTTTCGTCAAAGCTATTTATGTTGTTCCAAATCCCTAAAAGAATATCATTTATACATTCTTCTTGAACACTATGGAGACCATATAGATGCTTTCCTACAATAGATTTTATAATCCAACCATAATTATCAATAACATAATCTAAGGCTTTTTCATTCCTATTTCTCAATTCTTTAATATAATTATCTTCATTCACCTTCATTTTCTACCTCTTCCCATAAAGTGTAAACTTTTCAGGTGGAGTTTCATACTCCAGCTGAATTTAGTTGAACCTATCCAGAAGCGTGCAGCTGTTATCTCCCTATTGAAGAAGAGGGAATGTTACAGATGCTAGCTATCGGATAAAGCAAGCTTGAATTTAGTAAGTTTGTACTTACATATATTAATTCGTATAAAAAAAGAAAAATCTATCAAAATCATAAAATAATTTTAACAGATCTTTCTATTGATATTATCTATTTTTCATAAGCTCTAACTCTTTTGCTATAAAATGCTCATTTCAGATATATGGAATTACGTTTGAACCACTGTTTTTACCTTAGCTATATAAAATTCCATCTCATTATAATATCTCTTCTATTCTATCAAATGCCTCTTTTAGATTGGCTCTTGGACAACCAAAGTTTATTCTAACAAATTCTTTTTTTCCAAAATCAGCTCCATCAGAAAATTTTATTTTTGCTTTATCTAAGAAAAATTTGTATGGATATTCGATGCCTGCTTCACTCGCATCTATCCAAGCAAGATAAGTTCCTTCATTATGATTAATCTTTAGGCCCTTTATTTGGCATACTCTTTCTTCTACATAATCTCTATTTTCTTTTAAATATTGTAATAATTCCTTTTTCCATTGATCACATTCAGTATATGCAGACTTAAAAGCTTCTACCGATAATACTGCTGGATGTCCAAAAACGCCATAAATCTCTTTTTTAAATTTTCTTTGAATTTCTTCGTTAGGAATTATAGCAAACCCTAAAGGTAACGCTGGAATATTATAAGTTTTTGCAGGACTTGTTAGAGTAATGCTTATATTTTTAGCTTTTTCATTTAAAGTAAACACTGGAATATGCTTTCCTTCAAAAATTAATTCGCTATGTATTTCATCTGAAACTAATAATAAATTATTTTCGTCGCAAAACTTAACTAATTCCTCCAATTCTTCTCTACTATATACTCTACCTACTGGATTATGGGGATTACATAATACAAAAACCTTAATATTATCATCAATTTTCTGTTGCATTGCTTCAAAATCAAAGGTATATTTTCCGTTAAATTTTTTCAATGGTACTTCTATTGCACTACACTTAACTTCCCCTGGTAATCTCCTTATATGTGGGTACATAGGGGTATTAAACATCATATCACCATTAGCTATCCTACACGCCATAGTAGCTCCAGGCATTACACTAGGAATAAGCACAATCCATTCCTTCTTTATTTTATAATTATATTCTTTCTTATAAAAATTATAAATTATTTCCTTTAATGAACTCTCATCATGAGTGTACCCAAAAACCCCATGATCTGTTCTCTTAATTATTGCATTAATGATTGGCTTAGGTGACTTAAAATCCATGTCAGCTACCCATAAAGGAATATAATCGCCTCCTTGTCCATCCCATTTAGAACAGGATGTGTTTTTTCTATTTATAACTTCATCAAAGTCAGACATATTATAATCCCCCTTATATTTCATAGATAAATGCTTGATTAAACCTTCTTAAAAATTGCTTTGTGCGCTCTTCCTTAGGATTTAAGAAAAATTCTTTTGGAGTTCCTGTTTCTAATATCGTTCCATTGTCGAAAAATACTATTCTATCTGAAACTTCACGTGCAAAATTCATTTCATGTGTAACTATAATAAGTGTAATTCCACTATGTGCAATAGACTTTATTACACTTAATACCTCGGATACCATTTCCGGATCCAATGCTGATGTTGGCTCATCAAATAAAATAACTTTTGGATTTATAGCTAAAGCTCGAGCTATACCTACTCTTTGTTGTTGCCCACCTGATAATTGGTGTGGATAATAATTTATCCTATCTTTCAATCCCACCTTAGCTAACAACTCTATCGATTCAGTTTTTGCTTTTTTCTTATCCTTTTTTTGTACAATAACTAAGGCTTCCATAACATTCTCTAATGCTGTGCGGTTTTTAAATAGATTATATCCTTGAAACACCATTGCAGTGTTTCTTCTAATATTTAAGATATCACTCTTCTTTGCCTTCGAAACATCTATATGAATATCATCTAAATCTATTTCTCCGGAAGATGCACTATCTAGAAAGTTTAAAGTTCTTAAAAATGTTGATTTTCCAGAACCACTTGAACCAATTATAGTGATCACTTCTCCAGTTTTAACAGTTAAATCTATACCTTTTAAAACATGATTTTCACCAAAACTCTTGTGTAAATTTTTAACCTCTATCATCTGCTATCTCCCTTTCTTGTATATTTAGCTTCTTTTCTACTTTTCTGAATACTATCTCTATAATCAAGCAAATTACCCAATATATTATGGCAATAGCTATGTATACCTCAAAAAATCTCATATTTCTTCCGGCTATAACTTTAGCAGATGCCATTACATCCATTACAGAAACTGTAAATGCAAGTGATGTTGATTTAACTAAGCTAATTAATGTATTTCCTAGATTAGGTATAGCAACTAACAGAGCCTGTGGCAAAATTATTCTTCTCATTATTGTTACTGAAGTCATTCCTACAGATTGTCCAGCTTCAATTTCTTTTTTGTCAACTGAAAGTATTGCGCCCCTAATAGTTTCTGATGTATATGCACTTTCATTTAAAGCAAATGCTAGAAATACAAATACTATTGCTGGAATATTATTAATATTGCACTTTGTACCAAATCTATAATTTATGTATTCTACTACAAGTGGAATACCATAATATGATAAATATAATTGAACCAAAAGCGGTGTTCCACGCATAAATGATACATATAATGTTAATACTTTATTAATTATAGGTACCTGTTTAATTCTTATAATTGCTATAATGAATCCCAATAGCAGACCACTTATAATTGAAACTAACGCTATTTCTAATGTAGCTGGTAAATATTTTAGTATTTCTGGAAAAGACTTAAGTATAAAGGACGGTTTAAATATATCTTGCATAGACTATTCCTCCCTACTTTGAATAATCTTTGCCAAAATATTTAATACTTAACTCACTCAATTTTCCTTCAGCTATTAAGTCATTTAAAACGCCATCAAATTCCTTTTTAAGTTCTTCTTGATCTTTTCTAAACATAAAATATGCCTTTGACTGCTGTACTTCCTCTTCATTTGCTATTGGTAATCTTTTAAAGTTTAAATTTAGTGCTTTTGAAGCTGTATCTACGTAAGTCTCAGCTACAACATATGCATCAAACCGTCCGTTTTGTAAATCTTGTAATGTTGCTGAATAATCACCTTCTGTATAAATTATATTTATTGGCTTGTCTTTATGATCTTGATTATACTTTTCTAAATACAACGTTGTTGCATTTCCGGAAGAACTTCCTGGAACATTTTTTCCTTGTAAATCATCGATTGTTTTTATATTTGTTTCATTTTCTCTTACAGCAATAATAGTATGATTTTTAACATATGAAGTATCCCCAAATAGATATTTCTCTTCACGTTCAGGTTTTTTAGTCATATTATTCGCAACAACTTGATAGCGATTAGAATCTAACCCTGCAAACAATCCTGCAAAGTCTGTTTTTTGAAATTCTAGTTCAACATCTGGTAATCTTCTATCTATCTCTTTTAAAATAGCTATTTCATATCCGTCCAATTCCCCGCTTTCATTTACATAATTATAAGGCTTTGGTGAACCAGATACTGCAACCACAATTTTTTTAACTTTTTCACTACTTTGATTACTTTCATTACTTACTTGTTTTTGGCAAGACAGTAATGTTGTTGATATAATTAATATCATTATTAACCCCATAATTCTTGTAAATTTTTTCATATTAATAGCCCTCCATTTTAATCTTAATTAAATTTTATATTTTATTAATGCTTGTTCTGTGAATTCTATCTATCCACTTTATTATTTTAGTAAATTTTTATAGTAACTATTTGAAGTGTATAGTGCAGCTGCTGGATTGTGACCGAGTACCCTGTCTTTTGTAATTAATGTTGTTGTAACTGTATTGGTATATTTATAAAATAAACTATCATGTCCAACACATAAGCCCACTACTACATTTAAATCAGTTTGTGCTTTATCTAGAAGCTTAGCCTGCATAATTGGATTGCACATAGACTCCCCAGCCTTCCTTATGTATTCATCCTTTATATTAATCTTCTTCTTTTCTACAGCGCCAACCTTGCATGCAACTCCATAAACTTCAAATCCATTTTTCTTTAATATTTTTGCAAATATCCTACTTTCATTAATTAAACCTACACATGTTGCAATCCCAATCCTTTTTGCTTCAATTTTTTTTGCAAATTCTATAATTTCTTGAACTCTTGGAATGGTACAATAAAATTCGCCTTCAACTTCTGCCGCTGCTTGGGCTATTTTTTTGTCCTCTGGATTATTGATATATAATTCTACTATATCGTTAAGCTCATCTTCTAATAATGATGTAGTAAGACAAAAATCTGGATACGCCTTATCCTTCGACGCGCAATTTGTAACTCCGCAGTCTGTACATGTTAAACAATTTTTCCTCATTTTTAATTCCCCCATTAATTTATTTATAATTAGTTATTTATAATTAGCTAATAACAAAAAGACCACAAAAGTTTCTTTAACAACGACACTTTAATAAATGCCATGTTTTCTCCAAAACTTCTGCGATCTCTAGTTTTCTAGTCAATCACTATTATTCATTTTTGATCCTATTTAAATTGCGATAATTTTTTCCTACTATTTCTATATGTTAACTTGTATAAAGTATATAGTCTAATCTTTTGCTTGTCAACAAAAACTTTTATGAATCAATACCTATTCCTACAATAGCATATCTAATAATTAAACTTTTAAGTAATCTTTTTCTCAATCAGATTAAGTATTGCATTTACTACTATAGCTAAGCCTGCTGACATTAAGGTTCCCCATAGTATTTTAGCTGTATTTACTGTTCTAAGCCCATCTAATAATACACTTCCAATCCCGCCAGCATTAATAGAGGCTGCAATTGTAGCAATACCTATTGTCGACACTACTGCAAGATGGATTCCTGCAAAGATTGGCTTAGTAACTAAAGGTAACTTGACTTGAAATAATATTTGGCTTTTGCTCATTCCCATTCCAGTTGCCGCTTCTACAATAGAAGCATCTACATTATTAAGACCATCTATTGTGTTTCTTAGTAGTATGTACTGATTATAAAGTACTAAAACTATAATTGCAGTAACTTTACCAAGCCCTGTTATTGGAACCAAAATCGCAAATAATGCTAAACTAGGAATTGAATATATCATAGCAAATATATTAACCAACAATTTAGATGCTATTTTTGAATAAGCCGCTAATATTGTTAATAATGATGCTAATATTATAGAAATCACTAAAGTAATCAATACAATTTCTATATGTCCTACAAAGGCTTTTAATAATTTATCAGGATATTTTAATAAATAGTCAATCATAAATTTCTAATCCTCCAAAAATACTTCCTGCCCTTTTGCAGAATTAATTAGTGATCTTACAAAATCATTTGCTGGATTTTTAGCAATATTTCTTGGTGTATCAAATTGCTGTATCTTTCCTTTATCCATTATTAACACTTTGCTACCGAGTTTAAATGCTTCATTGATATCATGAGTTACAAACAGATATGTTTTCTTTGAAGTATTATAAATCTTTAATAACTCATCTTGAAGATTTATTCTATTTATTGCATCAATAGCACCAAATGGTTCATCAAGCAGCATTACATCAGGGTTAACTGCTAAAGCCCTAGCAAGTCCTACACGTTGCTGTTGTCCACCAGATAATTGAGCTGGATATCTATTTCTAAATTCCTTTGGCTCAAGACCAACAAGTTCAAGTAATTCATCTACTCTAGCTTCTATTTTTTCCTTAGGCCATTTAAGTATCTTTGGAACTGTCGCTATATTACCTTCTATGGTCATATGTGGAAACAAACCAACCTGTTGAATTACATAACCTATTTTTCTTCTAAACTCTACTGGATCTTTACCGCTAATATCCTCACCAAAAAATTCAATACTTCCTTTATGTGGATCATACAAGCGATTAATCATCTTAAGAAGTGTTGTCTTTCCACATCCAGAAGATCCTAAGATTGTAATGAATTCTCCATGCTCAATTTTTAGACTTACATTATCAACTGCGCTATGTGCTGATCCTTTAAATTGTTTATAAACATTCTTAAACTCTATTGCTATACTCATCTTGAATATCTCCTTCTATCTATTATTTAATAGAATCGTAATACTCCTTAGCTACTTCTTCATATTCTTTTTTATCTACATCAACTTCTGCGTTTAATTTTGTTATCTTTTTAGTATCTAAGCTCGCACTAACTTTATTTAAAATATCAGCAATATCTGGATGAGCATCTAATACTGATTTTTTAATTACTGGCGCTAAATTATATGGAGGCCATACGTGTTTATCATCTTCTAATAAAGTAAATTCAGGTTTTACTAATTGACCTTCTGTTGTAGATGCTGGTGCAAGATCTGCTTCATTATTTGCTAACACTTCGTACTTTAATCCATTGTCATATACCTTTGTAGATCTAAAATCAAACTTTCCATAAACCTTCTCTAATCCTGGAATACCATCTTCTCTCTTATCAAATTCACCTTGTGATGCAAATCTAATTTCACCTGCATGCTTTTGTAAATCAGAAATAGTTTTAATTCCAAGTTTATTTGCTACATCTGTACGAATCACTAAACCTTGTCCATCATTTGCTGGTGAATAGTCAAGCCATTCTAAATTAAATTGCTTTTCATATTCAGATTTAACTGTGTCATAAACTTGCTTTGGATCTGTAATTAAATCCTTCTTTAAAATTGCTAATAATCCAGTACCAGTATATTCTGGGTATAAATCAATTTCATCATTTACAAGCGATGTATGAATAACTGAACTTGCTATATTAGGTACTCTTTCTACTTTATAACCTTTATCTTCAAGAGCTAATGCATAAACTTCACCTACTATTGAGTTTTCTGTAAAGTCCTTTGACCCTATACGGATTGTATTTTTATCTCCACTTGAACCTTTACTATTTCCGCAAGCAACAAGTCCCCCAAGTGTAACTGTAATTAATAGCGTTCCTATGATTCTTTTAATATTTTTATTCATAATTATCACTCCCCAATCTGAATTAATCTTTATTATTTGTCTTTTGATGATCTTATCTAAAGCTCATATGTCATTTTTTCATACTCTCACTAATCTATAATGATTACGCGACTTAAAACTATATATTTGAATTAATATACTTATATCTAAGCAGATATTTTTCAAAACCTAACATAATTACATTTGCAAGCATTGAAAGAATTGCTACAGTAACACCACCTATTAGAAGCAAATCTGCTCTATTCAGTCCTAATCCAGTGAAAATAATGTTCCCAACTCCACCGCCACCAATATAAGCAGCAAGTGTAGCACTAGCGATTATCTCGACCATTGCAGTTTTAATTCCTGTTAGCATAAGAGGCGCAGCTAATGGCACCTTTACCTTCCAAAAACTCTGCGCTTTTGACATTCCCATTGCCATTGAAGTCTCTATCATAAATTCAGGAATTGTGTTAAAGGCAAGTGCTGTATTTAATAATATTGGTGGTATTCCAAGCAACGCCAATGCAATAAGTGCTGGTTTAACACCTGTTCCTACAATAGGAATGAACATTATAAGAACAGCTAGGCTTGGAACAATTCTAAGAGTGTTAAACGAAGTTGTTACCCATCGATACCATACTTTGTTTTTGGTAGATAATATTCCAAAGGGAATTCCAATAATTGCTGCTACAAGTAAGGATAGTAAACTTATTTCTAAGTGCTGCCCTATTGCCTGCAGATAATTATTCATGTCCTTTTGAAAATAATCTATAATATTTTGCCACATATTTTCACTTCCCTTATAGAAAAAGTATAATTCCTAAAAATTTTAAGTTCTTACAAAACCTTTGGTAAAAATATTAAAATTGTTAACGTTCCTAAAAAAATGCTATACGGCTCCTAAGTCAAAGATACATAGAATTGTGCTTACGCTTAATAGATAATAATATATAATTCCTATCTTTGTAAGTATATACGACATATTCAAAATTATTATTGTAATTATTGAATAAAATTTGTAACTGCTCATATATCTTTGATTGCTTAGTATATCATTAATTATTAGAAACTTTCCTCTTTTCTTCCAGTAATTATATCATATAACATTTGTCTATGCAAACCTATGTTCTCAGAACATAGGTTTGCTTTATAGGAAAATATTGATTATTTAATATTCTCTATTCATCTATTGAATCAAGGGCATGCTTAAGATCTGCCATTAAATCCTCTGCTTCTTCAATTCCTATTGATAATCTTAAAGTATCGTCATATACACCCGCTTTTTCTCTTTCTTCTTTAGATTGTCCAAAATGAGTTGATGTTGCTGAATGTACAATAAGTGATTTTGCATCTCCCACATTTACCATGTAGTCAAATACTTTAACTTCTTCAAGGACTTTTCTTGCTGCCTCTATTCCACCTTTTAATCTTATAGACATTATTGCGCCTGGACCTTTAGGAAAATATTTCTTAGCTAACTCATGATACTTATTACTTTTAAGTCCTGGGTAAGCCACTGAAAGAACTTTCGGATGACCTTCAAGGAATTCAGCCACCTTTTGCGCATTAGCTGTATGTTCTCTCATTCTTAAAGATAAAGTTTCAATGCCTTGCAATAAATAAAATGCACTAGTTGGACTTAAGTGTGCACCTAAATCAGTTAAGTATCTGATTCTAAGTCTCTTAGTAAACATGGTTTTATCTAAAATATCTTTTCCTATCGTATCTTTGTATTCATCATAAAATTTTTCAAACTGATGGAATTTCCCATTTAACCAATTAAAACCACCTTTTTCAACTACAGCACCTACAATTGTTGTCCCATGACCTGCAAGATATTTGGTTGCAGAATAGCAAACAATATCCGCTCCATATTCGAATGGTCTTAATAAATACGGTGTTGCAAAAGTATTATCAACAATTAATGGTATTCCATGTTCATGAGCTAGATTAGCCACAGCCTCAATATCGATTATATTCATACCAGGATTGCCAAGGCTTTCAATATAAATTGCCTTTGTCTTTTCTGTGATAACTTTTCTGTATGATTCTATATCATTTTCATCTTCTACAAACCTTCCAACAATTCCGTAATCAGGTAAAATGCTATTTAATAAGGTTGTACTTCCTCCATATAAAGTATTAACAGCTACTATTTCATCCCCTGATTTTGCGATATTCAAAAAAGTATTAGATATTGCTGCCATTCCTGAACCTAATGCAATTGCTTCTATGCCTCCCTCAAGTGATGCTAATCTTCTTTCAAGTACCTTATTAGTTGGATTTGAAAATCTTACGTAAGAATGACCTTCTTCAGAATAATCAAATAATCTAATACATCTCTCAAAATCCCCAAGTTCAAAAGCTGCTGTTTGGTAAATTGGAACTGCTTTTGATCTATAATGTTCTGCTGGATTATAACCTGCATGTAATTGTCTTGTAGTAAAACCTAACTGATTATTTTTATATGCTTCGTAACTCATTTTAATCCCTCTCTTTTAATTTAATCACATTCAAAATATATCAAACCATATACCTAAACTTTTTGAACCATACTTAATACTCTCAATGTTTATTCAATCTCTCCCTATATAAACAAAAGCACTTTCTTTGCTAGCTCAAAATATATGGTGTATCTTCAAGCATATCATTTTCTTTCCTGTAACTTAAGTGCCTTTGTAGGACATGAATTTGAACAAATTCCACAACCTACGCATTTTGAAATATCTGTTTTTATGATTCCATCAACCTTAGTAAATACATCAAAATTACATCTTTTTATACAAGCACCACACTTAACGCAGTTATGTGAATTAAATTCAATGATTTGATTTGTTTTTGGCCAAAATCCACTGCTATTTCTTTTTGCCTGGCTTCTAAATAAATAACAGCAGTCTCCACAGCAATTACATATACCATTTGAATTAACAGTATGCATAAGACCTTTCTTATCAGCATTTTTTACTATTTCTTTTGCTCTTTCTTTATCTATTTCTTCTGATAAACCTCTATGTGCAAATGTGTTAATTCCATTTCTATACGTAATACAGGTCTTAGTTGGTTTTCCACATTCACCTCTAAGGCTTCTACAATCGCAATAATTTAGATAAACAGGCCTATCCTGAGTATCAATGAATTCTAACACCTTGTTAAGTGGTAAGATTTCATCCTCTGTAGGCCTTACACTAAAATCAGGGTCTAACCCATCATAATAAGCCTTAAAATACCAGGCATCCATAGCAAGTTTATCTTCCTTTGGGATACTTCTATAAACCTCTTGCTCAGATATTGAAAAAATATCTAATCTACTATAAAAATTTGCTATTTTATATGTAGATGTTTCTTCATCTACAAGTGAAATAATACCTCTTCTATAGCTATTTTTTATAAACTCATCTGAATTTTCATCTATAATTTTCTCTATGTCCTTCTTAGTAAATGCATCCTTGTCCATCTTATCTACAAATTCAATTTCTTCTTTAGTAAATATCTTGTTGATGAACGGATAAGCCGCCTCTGGTATTTGAAATTTCCTAATAAAATTTTGTAAATCCATAAACACATCCCCACAGCCAAATAATTTTTTTGATAGTGCCTATTGCCTAAAATAAAACAAAAAGACCGCAAAAATCCCTAAGCAGGAAAAGTCCAAAAAAGACTTAACCACCCTAAATTTCTACGATCTCTAGCTTTCTAGTCAATCATTTCTTATTTATTTTTATTAAGCACATATTATACTTATATTTATTTTTTAATTCATACTAATTTTATATGATTACTTTTTTATCAGTATATTCTCTAACCTATATTTTGTCAATAAAATTTTTTTAATCAAGAATTATATAACTGTAAGGAGGCTGACAATCAGCTTTTTTAAGTTTTTCAGCATAACTTGTCTTCCAAAGATATTTTTATGTTATAATTATACTATTTTAGGGTGTATATTACATTTATAGTTACATCAGCAATATCTTTGCTCAGTTTTCAAAAAAATATATTCAAATAATTTATGATTTATTACGCAACTATAATTGAATAGGAATAAATATGATTTGAGAGGTTTATAATGAATTACAATTTTAATGATATAACAATTTCGAATACATGGATGAAAATAAAAAAAATAGAATATGGTTGGTCAACTGATGAAAAATATTACATAGAAGATAATAAAAATATCAAATATTTACTTCGTATATCTAATGCTGATACTTATGAACAAAAAAAGAGAGAATTTGAAATCATAAATAAATTTAATACACTGGATTTTAAAATGTCTAGAGCCATAGAATTTGGGTATTTTAATAAACATAGAAATGTTTATATGCTTTTAAGTTGGATAGAAGGTTATCCTCTTGAAGAAAAGTTGAATTCTTTACCTGAAATAGAACAATATCGACTTGGCTTAAATTCCGGCCAAATTTTAAACCAAATTCATGGTATCCCAGTTGAACCACAAGATGTTCCTTTTGTAAATAAAATTTCTAAAAAGTTATTGCAGTTGCAAATGTATGAAAATTCATCCGTTCGAATTTCAAATGATGAAATTGCGATAGCATTTGTAAAAAATAATATTGATATGTTGTGCAAATCATCTCCCGCTTATGAACATGGTGACTTTCACATTGGAAACTTAATATACACACCTGATAAAACAATTGGTGTTATAGATTTTAACCGCTGGGAATGTGGTGATAAATACGAAGAGTTTTACAAGATTCAAAGTTTTAATATAGAACACAGTATTGCGTTCTCAGTAGGTCAAATTCAAGGATACTTTAATGGAAATCCACCCATTGATTTTTGGAAAGTACATGCAGTATATGTAGCTCATGCGTCTTTGTACTCAATTAAATGGGCAGAAAGTTTTGGTCAAGAAGAAGTTAATGGAATGACCAAACGTTGTCTTCAAGCATTCGATCATTACGATAATTTTAACTTGATAATTCCAAAATGGTATTCACAAAATGAAAATAAGTACCTATTATAAACATAGTGTTAGATTGCTTAAAATATCATGTATTAAAGGAGGAAACATATCCTCCCTTAACTATATCAGCAAATCTACCAATCTTTATGTTTAATTAACTATTCATTCTTACTATTTATTATGTTTTTTCTAACCATATAAATTTGCCATTACATCAATAATTGGAAATTTACATACTATGCTACATTAACTATATCTCTTATGCAACGAAACCCAATCAATCATATTGCTATTTTTACATACTCTTTTTATTTCATTTCTAACTTCCATTAGTGCAAATCCGAGTAAATTTTCCCCGCGCCATAATTCTGGATTTTTGATATTAACATCCTCCTCAGACATTTGTATTCCCCATACATTATCATATGGACTTGCCTCTACTAATATTTTATCTCCTGTGGAGAGAAGAAATGTTTTTAATCTTTCATTTTGCATGAACTTATTATAATTTCCATTTATGACAATTGAATATTTAGCTCTGTTCCAAATTTCTTCATCAAAACCTCTTACTTTACGTCCAAAGCTCTTTATTTCCTTAGGATCATTACTATTCATAATTTTTTCTTCTATTTCTTTATCTCCAAAAAATCTAGCTTTTTCTGCCATCATATATTGTTCCATAAATAAATATTCAGTATGTCCAATGTTGAACCTGCTCTTCCACCACTGGCTAAAGCAAGACTTTGTAATACCTCCGTCTTTTTTAGGATGATGCCCCCAGAAATAAATATATTCCAAGTTCTTTCCATCTTTATAATCTGAAATAAGGTTATTTAAATCATATTCAGGCTTACCATCTTTTTGCCAAGTGTATGTCCAATAATTATTGTATTCATAAATATTATCTTCTATTTCCCATCTTTTAGGCTCTGGGAACATTTCTCTATACTTTTTCTTCTCATTCTCTTCTAATTTATTAAACCATAAGTAAAAATCCATAGCATATCCTTCACCATATCCCATTCTCCATCCAATACTTCCATTTGGAATTTCAGGATACATTAGCCATAGCGGAGCCATTAATAGATTTCTATTTTTATTTTCCATAATATCTTTCTCCTTACATCTCTGCTTTTATATAATAAAACATCACTAACTAATTCCTCATAAATTGAATTAATGACTTCTCCTCATTGTTCTCCATAATTAATCTATAAATTTGTTTTATCTTTTATCCTAAAATTGATAAATTTTCAATTAAGTATCTTTAAATTTTTCTTAATTAACGCTTGTCTCATTTATGTATAGAACTAAGAATTCTTATTAATATAGATCTTTAGAGCCTTAATTAATAAGACAAGAGTATATATTCCTAATACACATAAGATTAATACTAAAATTCTAAATATAATCCCTAAGATTGCTTGTGCTATTAGACTACTCATTACACACCTCCTGTAATTAAAATTTGTTTTTCATACAAATCATTTTCTTTTCCGGAGCACCAATATCATTTGCAATCACATCACATTTAGTCATTAACAGAAAATAGATCTTTTTCTTTTCTTCACTCAAGCATTCATAGTTAGCTTGCCCTTTAGCAATTACTACATCAGCCTTTTTATAGACTTCTTTAAACTCATAACTTGTCCTATTTAAAACAGTCCCAAGAGAGCCATCCCCATTATCAATAACCTCTGCGTATTCATCAATTCCTACAGCATATGCGTCTTCAGCTATAGAGTCATTTACAACAGGTTTACCTCGTACCCCAAAGAATATTTTAATATTAGGATTTAGTTCTTTTATTTTTCTTAAAAGAATCTTGTCCATACATATTTCTCCACAATTATCACCTAAGTATAATAATGTTTTTGAATTTAAAATATCTTCCGCTAGCTCTTTAGAATCATCTATTGCAAGTTCCAACTGCTCCATTCTTTCAAAATAATCAAATATATCCTCTAATAATGTATTGTGAATAGGATTGAAATCTATGATATTACCAACAATTGCATACCTTACTGCTAATTCAAACGAATTTTCAGCTTGCTCGATCTTCCTCTCAAATTCAGGTAACAGTTTCAAAAATAATGTATTATAGTAATTTCTAGTTTCTTTATATGGATCTGGATTATTAGTATGTTTTTTTATCATGCCAAAAATTTCTCCAATAATTTCTGGTGTAGTTGCCTCAAAATCCATTTTACTGAGATATGTAAAAACTTCCTTCAATAACTCTTCCTTATTGTTAACCCCTGTAATATTTGCTACTTTAATAACTTGGTTGACCATACACGGCAAGCATTTATCATGCATTTTCATAATTACACCTCTTTCTTCTTAAATAATTAGTATTTTAAACTACCCTACAAATTACAATTTATCTTTTAGCTAATAATAGTAGATCTTACAAATACCATGCTGTTTAATTATAAAAAACATATTTCATTTATAATTCTAAATCCTATCTTTTCATTATTAAGCCAATTGATATATGAATAATTTAAAGTTTAAATTATAACAAACTTCATAATTCATATAAAACAGTTACTCTAAAGAATTCTCTAATATACTAAAAATTATTTTTTGTACCATTAAGACTTATCTTATATCCTAAATTTACAATTAAGTTATATAATATGTTTGTTTTAGACTTTCTTATTCTCTTATAAATAGATTTTAAAGAATAAAACTCTCTCCTAAACCACATATATCCTTCAAATAGTTCTTCTGCACTCATATTTTTAGGGATAAAAGCTACTCTTGTTTTTCCATTGTAATAGCTCCAATCCTCTGTTATTAATCTCTTTTCTTCTTTTAGCTTTGAATATACTGGTGTTTTAGGCAGAGGAGTTAATATACTTACAGTAGCTCCATCTATTCCTAGCTCATTGCAGGCATCCAGAGTTTTCTTGAATACATCCTTTTTATCTGTATCAAATCCAAATATTATTCCTGCTTGTACACAAATTCCATTATTATGGATCTTATCTATGATACTTTTATATTTATCTACATCATTTATCCCTTTATTTACACTTCCTAAACTATCCTGTGAAAAAGATTCTATTCCTACAAAAAAGTATACACAGCCAGCCTCCCTAGCTAATTTTAATAATTCATCATCTTTACATCTCTCTAATGTTACTTGTGCTGCCCACTTTTTATTAAGTTTTTTCAACTCTATCAGTAATTCTTTCACAAAATTTATATCCCCAAAGAAATTATCATCCCAAAATACAAAAAACTTACTTTTCATGGTCTTTATTTCAGAAATAACTTCTTTAATAGGTCTTGTCCTAAACGGCTCGCAATAAATTTGCTTTAAATTGCAATAACTACAATTGTAAGGACATCCCCTTGAAGAAATAACTGCACCTTTTGTAAAGTATCTTTTATGAATTAGATCTCTTCTTGCTGTTGGCATATTTTTTAGATTAGGTACTTCTTCGCAGATATATTCTGGTTTTGCATTATCCTTATAGAAATCTTCTAAAAATTCTGGCCATATAATTTCTCCCTCTCCCACCATTATATAATCACAATGTTTTTTTACTTCTTCTGGTAATAATGTTGCATGAGGACCACCCATTACAACTTTAATATTCTTATTCATAAACTTCTCTGATATATTATAACAATGGGTAGCATTTGATGTATTTACAGTTATTGCAACCAGATTGAAATTTTCTTCAAAGGGAACTTTTTGATTATATTCATCTACTAGCGTTATTTCATATTTATTTTCATCTATAAAAGCTGCCAGGTATGGCATAGTTATCTGAATAAAATTGTTAAATTGACTTCTTCTAAATCTATTAATTTCCTCATTCTCAGGTGTTATTAAAAGTATTTTCTTCTTCATACCAATCCCCCCATATCTATTATCAATTGATACATGTTTCTTTGTTACGATTTTTTTCTAAATGACTTTGGAGTTCATCCCAATTTGGCGTTGAAATATTTGATTTTTGCTTTAATATATTGAATGCATCACTCAACATGAACATCTCATTAACTGCTGACATAGCATGATCGCTTATTGCTAGTCTTCCCATAGGTGTTATCATAGTAATTTTCAATAATAGATAGAACATATATGATTTATTTCTAACAAAATTTTCTTCATTTTTAGGTAAAATGGAGTAACCAAGTGATTCTAATACTTTATAGCCTTCATCGATTGCTTTAATAATTTGATTTAAAAGTTTTTTGCTCTTAGCTACTTTATGTAAATCTCCATCACATGCATATGAAGCATAACAAAGAGGCATAATTAGAGCAATATGACTTTTAAGCCACGAATCCATATCATCAAAATAAGTTAATTTATATTTTGTGTTTTTAAAAGCCCTATCTATAATGTTTTTCCATGATAAGTTACCATCTAATCCACCTAACTCCATTTGTCCGATTATACGCACGCAAATAACTTTTCCATTTTCACGTCTTCCGCCAGTACTTTGGAACCCAAAAGCAATATGTTTTTCATTACAGCTATTTTTTAGCATATAATTCTTAATTGCATGGGGATCTGCATTATTACCAACAAATATAATATTAGAACTTTTATTATTTGAAAGACATGGTAATATTGAATTTAAATGTGTATATTGCATTACTACAAATATTATTTCATACACTTCATTTGAAGGAAGAAAATCTATTACTTTTACTTTGTCAGTGGTAGTTTTACACTGTATATAATGGCGAATAACAAGTCCATTATTCTTCAATTCTTTAAAACGTTCGTTTCTAGCAAGCAATGTAACATCATTGCCTCCGCGTATCAATACATGAGCCAAATAACTTCCTAAAACACCAGCTCCATAAACTAATATTTTCATGTAAATTCCCCCATTCGTAATATATTAGCTTCTCACTATAGACTCCGTACTATTAAATCTTCAAATAACATTTAGCTATAACTAACATTGCAGTAATCAAAAAAATAACTTTTTTTTATTACATGCCATAGAAGCGGATTCTATAAACTTATTGCAATTATATTTCTATTATAGCATTTTTTAACAGCATAACATTATTAGAGTTCTAAAGAACATATTTTTATTGATTGCTATACTATTTTCTGCATGTTGTATATGAAACAGACTAGTTTGCTTGCAATTTTTCTAATGGATACTTATTTACTAACCACTTTGTTTATATTTTTAATTAGTAGTATAATTTTACAAAAGATCTATAGGAGAATCTCTATGCAAAATATTAAAGTTATATTTATGATACTCTTAAATGTATTTTTTCTATCTCTATCTCTATTTTTAAATTATAAATGGAACAAACTCGTTATCTTTGTAGGTTTCTTTATGGGAATAGTTAATTGTAAATATGTGTTTTTTAATTCAAAATTAACTGATAAATTAAGATTTAGAACAGGGCTCTTTATTATACTTTCTGTTTTATTTGCCATTGTCTATACCTCTTGTTCAACATAAATTTTAATTGAATATATAGCAAAAAGTATCACATATCCTATGACACGTGACACTTCAATTTGCTATTTATTAGAAAAATTATATGATGGACATATGGCAAATGGTTCTATGCTTTGTACTGATAGTCATAAAAGTTATATTCAACATATTAATGCTCTCCATAGCAATTTAAAGAAGTGGATGAATAGGTTTAATGGTGTTGCAACAAAATACATAAGTAATTATATTAAGTTGTTCAAATGGCTTCAAGTATTTGATAAAGATATAATAAAGGCTAGAAACTTTATAGTTCAAAGCAATGTAGCATATTCATATACCAAAGTATAAGATTTAAAAAATAGAGAACCAATGCATTTGTAATATTTTGTAAATTATATTACAATAAGTGTTATACAGGACAATAATCTAATTAACAATAGTTAGAAAAGGCGAACTAACTAAAATAGAAATGTTATAGATCAAAAAACTAAAAGGTGGGGTAAAATGAATGCATTTTTGACAATAATACCACTAATACTTATTAGGTATGGGATTTTAAGTATAATAGACAAAGAATCACTTAAACGTGCGGGTTTCTTTGCTCCATTAATCGGAAGAGAAAAAGTAGCACTCTGGGTTTATCAAATTACAACCGTCCTTATTTTACTATACCTATTATTACTCAAAATCAAAACTGACTCTGATTGGTTTTACATAGGTTTAGTAATATATAGTTTAGGAATTATTTTATATGCTGTATCTGTAGTAAATTATGCTAAGCCTAAAATGAATGGAATAAACTTAAACGGATTATACCGAGTATCCCGCAATCCTATGTACATTGCATATTTTATTTATTTTTTAGGGTGTGTATTACTAACACATTCGTTGATGCTACTTGCGTTATTAATCGGTTTTCAAGTATCCGCACACTGGATTATTCTTTCAGAAGAAAGATGGTGTATTAAGAAATTCGGAGAAGAATATATAAAATATATGAATAAAGTGAGACGTTATATTTAGACAGGTATGCTATAAATCTATTATTCAAGTTATGGTTTGTGTTCTTCTTATACTATTCACCAAGGAGAAGACTTGCAATGTCACAAGTTTCCAATATTGAGCATTATAGGTGGACAATCCCACCTATAATTTTTTAAGACTATATTTCAACATTATATTAAAAAATAGCCATTTTTATAGCTGTATAAAATAATTTATTGTCCATTGCTATACCATTTCTTTATGACTTCTGTACTTTCTTGACTTGGATAATAATGTTTGTCATTACTTTGTTCACCAACTGCAAATATGGAAAATCCTAAAAACCAAGGTTCGTCTTGAAACTCTCTTCTATAGGCTTCAAAACAATTAGCTTGCTCAACGTTATTAATATTATTATTTTTATATGGATTCCAATTCCAAGGCTCATCTGATGCGTAATCGAATTTAGGAAAGCCAAGTTCTCCAAAGAAAATAGGCTTATTCCATTTATCATAGAAGTTTTTTATTTCTTGTTTTATATTCTGGTGTCTAACTTGTCCATTAAAATCTATCTGAGAATTTTCTATTGCGCTTGTAAGATTTTCAACTGTATTTGTAGGCTTATTTGTAAGTTCAAAATAAGCTGCTATAGAAATAAAATCTACTTTTGAAAATAACTTATTATTTAACTTGCTATTATATGCAGTAATACTGTCAGGAGCCCATGAAGCAGTATCCCATTTATTTGTTCTGTATGTTACAAATCCTTTATAATATGTTCTAACGTAATCTATAATATCACACCAATTATTTTCTTCTGATTCCATGTTAACTAGATTACTTCCTATATTTAGGGCTGTTACATTATATGGCACTGCAATATCAGTTATCAATGTCTTTAATACATTAGTCTTCCAATTTAAAAAGAAAGCATTCATGTTATTAGGTTTCCATTCAGTTTCAGCCTTTGTCCCCTGCTCTATCCAAGGATATGGCTCTAATATTACATTTGTATTCTTTAATTGTTTAATTAAATTAATTGCCTTTTCTTCACTTATTTTATCGACTATCATATTACTCGAAGAAATATTATCAACATCTATCATTACAGGTATATTTAAGGTATTCAATTGAAACTTATTTATATCATTTAAAACTTGTTCAGTATTATAGTCTGTCGATAAGCTACCTGATTTAATCTTCTTCCCATCAATTGTCCATCCGATTTTAGAATTTGATGTTTGATCATTTGTAAGAGTTGCCGCTTGTACATTAGATGAAATAATAAAAAAACTAATGAAAATAATTGCTATTAAAATTATATTTTTCAGTTTGTCTACTGTTTTGCAATTGTTTATATATTTCATGTATTTATTTCTCCCCTAACTTTGTGCTTTTATAAGTTCTATTTGATATTCACCCTTGTAAATATATTCCTATTATAACACAATTTAAGGTAACACATTAGTTAATTAAAAAAACATTCTTATTTGTTATGTAAGCTTTACAGATCACTCCACCATATGAAAATAATATCAAATCTTGCTATCTCTTTTATTAATTTCATCTGCTATTAACGATTTCGAAATATACATTGCATTTATAATATTCTTAAGGCGAGTGTGATGAGATGTACCATCCTCAAATCTTAGCTTAGCCTTCTCACATTTGCTGATAATAGAAACCACAGGTGGTAGTGCTTCCATTAATTCTTCTTTTGTATATTTATCCATACTATCTTCATATGTTATTAACGATTTTGAAATGTATAGAGCTTTTAGCCTATTTTTAAGAAGTGTATGTTGTGAGGTACCTTCTACAAATTTTAGCTGCGCTTTTTCACAATTATTAATAGTTGAAGATACAACTTTTAGTGCATCTACCAATTCTTCTCTTATGTATTTTCCCATGGAATTTCACCTCCTAAATATCCTGTTGCCTTTTAATTAACAACCATAAACATCTATTTTTAATTTTAAATACTTTTCATAAGTTCAATATTAAAATAATCTTCTATATATATCTATGTCCATCTTTTACCTTTCTAATAACACTATTCCTATAAATTTGTTTTAACTGAACAGGATCAATATTAAAATCAAGTTATATAAAACTATAAATTATCTCTAAATCATTATAAACAAGTATCATAACCTTTCAAACTAATCTATATACTCATTCTAGCTAAATCCATTTTACTGATTTAAACCAACTAATCTACTTAATAATTTTTCTTGTACCATTATAATATCTCTCATACAAAGAAATCAATAATTCTTCAACTTTCCTCTCATCTGGTTCTTTAGGCAATGTAGTATTAACTGATGCTTCTTTAAAATTAAAATCATATAACTCTACTAACTTAAACAATTCATCATAACTGTACTTACCTTTTCTGATATCCATTAATAAATCATGTTCTTTCTCTCGATAGGTGTTGATTTCATGACTTTTTAATATTTCTGTTCCCATGATTAGGAGCCTTATTAAGTGCATAGCATGTTTTAAAAGCTTCCCCTCATCTTTTTTTCTATTCCTATGATTAAGCTTATCATAATCGTGAACAATATTACTCATTTCTGAGTATATACTTTTAAAATCTCTTAAAGAATATTTATCTATATGAATGTCCATTAATATCTCTGTTTCTATTTCATTTTTATCAGATTTATCAATGTATAATTTTATGCTACCCTTTGGAAACTCTGTGTAATTAGATGAAAAATGATTCATTTGATTATTTATTGTATTAAGTATATGTTTCTCCTTTTCTTCCTTCGGATACTCATCCCTTGCCAAGGCATTTTGCAGTCTTCTTAATTGTGCAGTAGCATAATTACCAAAAGTGTGTATCACTCTTTTTGATAAGAACAGCCCTCTATTTTTACGTAATGCCTCCCCATATTTATTCATATATATAATATGCTCATCCTTAGTACCTAATAATTCAAGAATATTAGGATTTCCCTTTAATGCTAATGAAACAAATTTCCTAAGTCCATATATAACAGTATCAGTTGCTGTATCTTCAAATTGTTCAAAACTTTGAAATCCATATATATTTTCTTTTCTTTCAATTGTAATTCCTCGTAAATCTACATCACTATTATCTATATTAGTACCATATCCAATTGACCCTGAAAGTGTTAAGTATATTATGTTTTCTCCTAAGTTTTCATTTGAATGTATAAATTTATATTCCTCTTTATTTAAAATTTCCTTTGTTACTTTATTCATTCTATATCACCACTATATTCTTTAATAGTCTTATGGAAAAATTCATTTAGGATACTAGAATCTCTTTCTTTTTCAGTTTTAATATTTTTTGCATAACTATAATAATATTCTAGCTTGTCTCTTAAGAATTCCATTAATTCTGTAGGTTGTTTTATCGTGTCTGACTCTATTCTGTCAGCTTTGATAGTAACAAGTTCTTCTATTATCGTCTTGACTTTGTCATCCATTTTAACTTCTTTCATCATTGCTTGTAAATTCATAGGTGGAATTGTATTGAAATTTTCTATCCACATGCATGATAAAATTGGCCTAATAACATAAAAAAGCTTTTTGATGTTAACGTTATTTAGGCCTTCCAATCCATCAAAGCTTTTCTTTGCAATATTTATATAATGGTATGTGATCGATATTGGTGAAAAGTACTTTTCTGCTACTTGTCTTAATTTTTCTACAATCTCTTGATTTTGTCTGTAGATAATTGGCGATGATAGCCATTCTAGTAAAGATGCATTTGACCTGTACATTAGTTTTAAAGCTTTTCGAAGATCCCATCCATTAACATCTAGCACCTCATCTACAGGTATTTCAATAATATCAGGGCCTTCAAATACACTTAAATACCATTCAACTGGATGTATATAAATAAATCTCACATCAAAATCACTATCCTTAGATTCAAATCCCCAGCCTCGACTTCCTGACTCTATTGCATATAGTATTTTTACATTATTTTTTTCTTCTATATCTCTTAATTGAGCTTGTATTACTTTATCCATACTCAGTCCCTCCCAACAGTTAAATATGTAATCCAATAAATTATTATTCATCTATACACTTCATCTATGATACTTATAAATTGCATTTTAGCATTACATTATACACATAAGGTAATGCTAAAATAATTATTTCCAATAATAAATCTTTTTCCATAACCTAAAATCTTTATCATCAAGCCTTTTTTTATAATAATTAGGAAAATTATCATAACTTCCATAAAATATTAGACAACTTTTAAGATCTCTTTCAAGTTCAATCTTATATTCATTTAAAGTTTCTCTAAAAACGTAATCACGGAATGTCCAAGTATCATAAACCTTCCTATATGATTTTCCACTATGAATTTCAGTGGTTCTGCGGACCTTCTTATTTGCAGACCTCTTATACCAATATAAAGACTTTAATCCATATCCATCTTGATAAACCGGTGTTTTTTTATAACTTCTTGACATTATATCGCCTCCGTTACAAGGCGTCATCTCTCCAAATCATTATCATCAACTCCTAACTTATTTTAGAAAAAATAATTTTGAAATCAGTGATTTAAATATTCTAATTACCCTTGAGCTTTAAAATTATAAATTGGTTTGATTATTTCAATAATATCAACAGTCTCAGAAATATTTTCAAGTATTTCTTCCTTAGGCTTATACACCATTGGAGCTTCATCAATTGTCGCTTCTGTAACTGAAGTTGTAAAAATCCCTTCCATTGAAGCCTTAAATTCTTCCAAATTGACTTTTTCCTTAGCTTTAGTCCTGCTCATAATACGGCCTGCCCCATGTGGTGCTGAGTAATTCCAATCTGGATTACCTTTCCCTATTGCAATTATGCTTCCATCTCTCATATTAAGGGGAATTAATACTTTTTCTCCTTCATAGGCTGAAATACTTCCTTTTCTAATTATATTGTCTTTGAAATTTATATAATTATGAGTAGTAGAAAATGCTTCAAATTCATGAAAACCTTTTCCAAACAGCTTTTTCAATATTATATCTGCCATTGTGTTTCTATTTAAGACAGCATATTCTTGGCAAATATTCATATCATGTAGATAATCCTTCCTATAATGTCCACTTAAAAAGCACAACTCTTTTGGGTAGCTTGGCATTAAGTCATTATATAGTGCTTCTAAATCTTTTAAAGCTTTCTGGATTTCTTTTCTACGCCCATCAGCTTTATATTCACTAATTATTTTTTCTCTTTTAACAAAGTAATCACCTTTACCACTGCATAAATCTATTGCAAGATTTTGATAAATACTAGCCACTTGTGTTCCTAAATTTCTGCTTCCTGAGTGAATCACAAGATACTTTATGCCATCAGCACTCTCATTTATTTCAATAAAGTGATTTCCTCCACCTAAAGTTCCGATACTTCGCTCAATTCTTTTAGTATTTTTCAAGCTCCTATAACATTTTAAATTTTGTAATTCTGGAAATCTAACTACTCTTCCTTCATGGACATTCATTCCTGATGGAATATATTTATGGATAATCTCATCTAGCTTTTCTAAATAAACATCTACTATTCCTAAATTTACAGTTAACATCCCGCATCCAATATCAACTCCTACAATATTAGGAATGACTTTATCACCCAAATCAGCTGTAAATCCAATAACACAACTTGCCCCTTTATGTGTATCAGGCATTATTCTAACCTTACAGCCCTCTACAAAAGGCTGATTACATAATTCTTTTAATTGTTCAATTGCTTCTATTTCTATATTATCTGTAAATACTTTTGCAGTATTATATTTTCCTCTAACTTCTAACATGAATTATCTTTAGTGATGTGCAACCCAACAAATGTCCACTCACTAAATCTTCACTTCCTTTCAAAATTCATTCTAACTTTAAATCTACTATCCATCCTAAACGTGCTCTATTTGTAACACTTTTAATTGTTTCTACTATTTCATCAAACATAGTCATTTCTCCATTTTCGGCTTTTTCAATCATGTACTTTGATATATTTAACATATCGTAAAAAAAGCATTCATCTTCTTTTGCATCTTTTCTACCACCTTCATGCAATTCCTTCAGTTCATTGACTAATCCTTTTTCACAATTAATTCTCTCTATTTCATAATATTCTCTAAGCATATTACAATCTAATTTTTCTTTTGACAAATTAGATTCCTTCCAAATAATTTCGCATGGTGCTTCTAATCCAAATCCGCCAAAAAGACAATCATCAAATTGCATTAAGTCTCTTCCAAAATATCCATTAGGTGCATTTACCGCTTTAGCAAATTCATTAAAAAATGAATCTAAATCATATATATTTTTTCCTTCAAGAACATAAATATTTTTCATATGAATTACCCATCCTTAAATCCAAAATTTAAATAAGGGGAGAAAAACTATTTAAGCATTTAGTGCTCTACCACCTGAGCTACTTATAATCTTTCCAAATTATAAGACCGGGTTCGAACCGGTGACATCTATCGTTAAAATCGAAGTAACTTAAATATACACTTCCCCTTACTATTTTTGTCTATATAATCAATTCTAATTTTTCCTTAAAATAACACTCTTCAATCTTGTCCTTTATATTGCTAAGACCATTTTCTACATTTGGTATGAATTCTAGTATTTTTTCATTCCAGCCTGCAATTATATTTACTTTGTCTCCTTTAAATTGCTGTGTGCCGTAACCTAAAAGGTCAATTGCATGTACCCAGACATTAGGATTTACTTGCTTTCTATATTGATTTATCAAATCTTGGCATACTCTAGCATATCCATAATTTATTTCGTTGTCTGATAGAATTATTATTCTATCAACATAAATTTTATTATCTAACAAATGATATATTGGCAATGAAAGATTTGTCCCTCCGCCTGTAACACTTATAGAATTTGCATTAGCTATAATTCCATTTGTAGCTGCAAAAGGAGTTATTTTAAATCTTGTATCAAAAGTACTTGTTATAGCTTCATCACAAATGCTATTTGCAATCGCCATAAGAACAGTACCTATTTCAGCACAAGTAGTATCACTTTTTCTACTTAGCGTACTTCTCATAGAACCTGATACATCAGCTGATATAAAAGTCTTACCGCTTAATCTACCTATATTTTTTGTAGACAATCTAATTGCTTTTTCGAGAGTATCATAAATTTTTGATGTTCCAAGACCTTCATTTGATAATACCTTAAATGCTGAATAATATCTAAAAGGTAATTGTTTGCTTTTCTTAACCCTATTTTCATTTTCTAAAATTTCATATACCTTTTCTATATTATCTGGTCCAGCTTTAATAATGTTTCTCAAGTTACGAAGAATAGCCATATAGCCAAGCTTATTGCTATCAATTAGTTTTTCCCAGGTATTCTTGTTATTGCCTTCACTTGAAAGCATTGTTTCCCATGTAAATGGTGTTTCTAGGTTATCCTCAAGTAATCTCTTAAACATATCGCTTTGCTTACCTGTACTTGGTCTTGGATGAACTAAATTTACTATGTCCTTAAGTTTAATCTCCTTTGCTCTATTGTATTTTGCAAGAGAATACTCATCAAATCTTATGAAAGAATCACCTAACCCTTTCTTGAGTGAATTTGGAATTGGTTTGCCATATACATTTAGGTAATAACTTAAAATTTCCGCCATATCATCTACTCTCTCAACTATTTCACTTAGAACTCTTCTAACATACTTCTTTCCCTGAACATCATGAGCGAGCTCTGCTGCCATAACATGAGATATACTTCTTAAATGAATTTCTTTTCTAGCATATATGGCCAAATTTGCTACAAATTTCGGATCTATCTTAATAACATTTCTTAAATCGTTAACTATTTCTAAAGAATTATCTCCATAAAACTTTCCTTCATTAAAGAAACTTGTTAAAACTTCAGTTATTAATTTTTCCTTCAGTTCCATTTTAAAAGCCACATGGCCTTCCTTATTTACTGTATTTACTGTTGTGTTTCTAAAAAAATTAAATTTTGACATTTTAATTTGCTCCTTTCAATGATGAAGTTATATTTTTCAGATGACTTATGGAGTTGCACCATACTAATACTCTTATCATCATGTTAAATCAATTTTAATTAAATTGATTTATATCCTTTGCGTCCTACTTGTGAAGAAAAAATTTAAAACAATAAGGGAGAAAACCTAAAAGTGTTCATTGCTTTTATTGCAATTATCTTTACTCCGAAGTAACACCTTCATGCACTTCCCTTAATTTAATTAGATTGTGGAGTAAATCTACCTGAGTTGTTTACACTTAGCTAGCCCAATGGTATCACTCTTCTCTCTGAAATAAAGTTACTTTAGGAATTATTTTAATCTTACTAAAGCATTAAGTTTGTATTGTTTATTTCTAAATTTAAACCATTCCTTTAACTTAATATTTTAATTATAATTTTCCTTTTACGAAGTAACTCAAATATGCGCTGCCACATCTAATTTTAATCTCTATGAAATATGGAGAAAAAAGCTATTTAAGTATTCTGGTGGTGTGTTATCCCTTCTACTATACATATTAAAATATGCAATTGGATTCGAACCAATATTACCACCCCTAAAACGAAGTAACTTAAATATACACTGCCATATTTTTTCATCAATACAACAATTTAATAAGGAGAAAAGTTATTTAAGTATAATCTATTAGTGCTCTACCTGCTGAGCTACTCACAACTTTTTTAAGAATTATGAGACTGGAATCGAACCAGTGACACCTATATTTAAAACGAAGTAACTTAAATATTCACTTCCTTATTGCTTTGTCCTCTCGACTACAATACTTATTATATTATTTCTATAATTTTCTTACAGACAAAAACTTTGCATCTTTTGAATTATAATCCATTAGTACCAATAAAATGTTAAACGCCTGTCTCAATAAAATACTCTAAATACACTTAAGTAGCATATATACTGTAAAACAAAAGAGCCCGAAGTCTTTTTAACTTCCAGCTCTATTTCTTGATTATATATAATTAAGATAACTTATTTATATTTTCCATACCTTAAGTTGTTTCATACATAAATGCTCTTTTAATCTTATCAATAATAATCTCTCTAACCCTATTAGGCGCCTTTACTTTAACATATGGACCTAAGGACATTATTTTCCTTATAACCTCATCTTCTTCAAAGGTATAATAATAAATATCTATTTCATATTTATTTTTTGAAATGGTTCTAGAATTTCTTTCAAATGAAGAAAAACTCATAAAACACCTTTCCATAGCTCCCCTAATATCTTCAAGTTCAATTGTAATTGGAACTTCTGAGTATTTCTTTTCCTTTAATTTCTTAAGAACATCTTTTCTTTTTATATTCGAATCTACATTATTGGCTATTTTAACTTCCTTTAAGGTATGTAAATTAACTAATATAGATCGTTTCTCATCTAAAGAATATAGGGATGCTCTAAATTTATCATCTTTTAATGAATATTCAATTCTAATTGGAATTGCTAATTGGTTATTATATTCATTGCCGTTTTTATCTACATTAGAATATAATATAGGCTTCTCATTAATTATACCTTCCAAAATAGTATAGAAATCCTTACTTAATTTTTCTAAATCAATATCAAAGCCATTTTGTACTTTATTTGTAAATTCTATTATTTGATTACTTCCCTTTTCTTTCATATCTGTCAAAGCTGTTTCTAATTTTTTTAAGGTTTCTTTTCCAAGTAAAGTTTGTACTACTGGTTCCTTAATCATTCCATTAAGCCAGGATTTTTCTAGCTTTGAAAATCTGACTTTAAGAGGTATACTATCTTCACTATTTAAAATACTATAATATTTTCCTTCTCTTTCTTCTAAAAAATTGAAATTATCCTCTTTACCATATTGATTTAAAATCATTCCTTCAAAAGTTTTAAAGTCTTTTCCTATTACTTTTTCATCGTACTCCTCGTCTTCAATAAGCCTTATAATTTCATCTTTATAGAGTCCATTTTTTGCTAGATTTAAAATTCTAAACACTAAATGAAAATATTTATTTTTATATTCATGAAATAACTCCATAATTATTTAGCATATCCTCCCAATCCTTTTTTATTTTCTTATGAAGATATCTAGGTGAAATAACCTTTAAATAGCCACCATATTTTCTAATCCACGGAATCATTTCACAAGAATCATTTACTATCTTTTTAAATAAATATTTAGTATCACTTATCTTCTCAAAAGTGCAATCCCCAAGCTCCCCTTTTATCTTTTCAACTATATAATATTCATTTAAAGAATCAATATTAACTTCAAATTCAACTTCTTCGTATGGAGTATCAGTGTTATGAGGCACACTTGAAAAACTTTTTTCCATAGCTAATTTATACTTTTCCTCATATTCCTCATAATTAAATCTTGTTTTTAAAACATCAATATCATCTTTCCTATCAAGCCTAGCACTAATACATCTTCCAGTGCTAGTAAACGAAAAGACGTAGAACCTTCCACATTCAACATCGTATCTAAGCTTAAAAGGCCTAATCACTTCATTATCATACATCTTGACACGAGTGGTTTTGCAATCATTTTTAAATCTTATCTCATTCCTATTTTCAATTGCTCTCATAACTTTCAAAATCAATTCTTCTTCAATTACCGGATGAAAATGCAGGTTTTTATATTGGAAACAATTCTTATCCTTTGGTATTACATTTCGTTCAAATTCTAAATAATCCCTTAGTGTATCAAAAAAATAATGTCCACTTACATTAGGAAAAATAATATTTTTATATAAATCCACTATATTATAAAGCTTTAGAATTTCTTCATTATCAAGTTCTTTTAGTATATCCTCTGAAATGTAATACTCTTTAACTCGTCCATTTTTCTTAACTGATACGATTTCCATAGAATTTGCTAATTCATTAAGCTTTCTTTCTATAGTTTTACTACTTATATTTTCATAATCAATCAATTCTTCACTCACCAGTTCATTTTCAATATCTGAAAAGGCCATTGGTTTATTTTTATAATTTAAAATTAAAAGCAAATAATAATATAGGATAATATCAGCTTTAGTAAAACTCTTGCTCAAATATGTATTGACTAAAAAGTTTTTCGTATTTGAAATATCATCATAGCTTAAACTTAAAAGTTTATTCTTTCCATCTTTATCTATCTTAATAAAATCCTTCTCTATATATTGTTTAATTCGGCGCATCTCATAACTAACTTTTCGTGAGCTCCCATGATTTTTACTTTCTAAGTCACCTTTTGAAAAACATCCATACAAAAAAACGTCCCTAAGTATTGAACGTATTAAATCATAATGCTTAATAAAATCTGGAAAAATAGAAATCCCCACCTTTGCTTAATCAATATCTAATCAGCCTTATAATGATTTTTCAAAACACTTCAAATCTTCCCATATTACATTTTGAAAATGAAATTTTGTTGTACCTACATAAATATATCCAATCTTAGGATATAGCGTTGCAGCTGGAATATTGCCTTCATAAGTATCAAGGCGAATAGCTTTATATCCTTTCTCTTTTGCGTATTTTTCAACGAATTCCATCATTATTTTTGCTTTACCTTTTCCACTTGCAGAAGGTCGAATACACAAAGTATGAATGACCATAATTTCGCTTGGCTTTGCCTTTGTAACCCACGAAATATTGTCATATTCTTTGGGTTGAATACTATTAAGCACTACACATCCATATATTCCGTCTTCGTCTTCACCAACAAACATTGTATTATTATCAATAGCCCCCCTAGCATAATCAACTGTTGGATAAAGCCCCTTTTGCCAATTTGTATAAGACACTGTTTGTTCTTCATAATCCAAAATCTCATTATATATCTTTTCTATTTCCAAAATATCATCTACAGTAGCAACCCTAACCATCGTATTTCTCCTCCACAAATCACTATTTTTTTCTTTCACTTATTATAACATATCTTGTAAATACCACACTTCGAAATTTTTAAATAACATTTTGTACCTTACCTCATAAATACTCTATATGTGAAATAGAAATTTTGCCTATAAAAATAGAGCAGCTTTTAAACCACTCTATAAAATTATTTATTTAATTATTGTTTATGACTAAACGCTTACTACAATCTTATTTTCATTTACACCAGATCTACGTAAAAGTTGTTTCATTGCTTCACTCTTTACATAAAAGTTGGTATTTTTACATCCACCAAATGCACTCATTCCTATTTGAGTTACACTGTTAGGAATTGTCATACTTGTTAAGTTAGTGCAGCCTGCAAAAATACTAGGTTCTATAGATGTCAAACCACTTGGAATGTTTGCACTTGTTAAGTTTGAACATCCGATAAATGCACTATTTACTATACTTGTTACACTATCAGGAATTTTTATCTCTGTTAAGCCTATACACCCTTCAAATGCTCTGTAATCTATAGTTTTTACACTACCAGGAATTTCTATGCTTGTTAGATTTGTACATTTACTAAACGCACTATTTCCTATAATTATTACACCACTGGGAATTGTATAATTTTTATCTACTTTTGCAGCAGGATAACATAATATATTAGTTCCGTTTTTACTATATAACACTCCATCAACACTTTTATAACTTATATTATTATCGTCTACAGATATATTTGTTAAGCTACTACAACCTATTAATGCTTTTTCCCCTATAGATTGAACGCTAGCTGGAATATTTAAGCTTGCCAAATTTGCACAGCCATAAAATGCAGATTCTTCTATTTTTGTTACACTATTTGGAATAGTTATAGTTTTAATATTATTGTGTTTATAAAATGTCTTATTACCTATACTTGTTACTGCAACATTATCAATTTTATCTGGAATTACTACATTGCTGTCAGAACCTAGATATGCTACTATTTCACCTGATAATTTACAAAAAGCCCATGCCCCATTTATTGTGACATTTGTAAATTGCCCATCATCATTTAATCCAACTTTATCTCCAAAATCATTTGGCTTACCATGATCCATATAGCCTTTTGAATCAAAAAAATATAAATACCCATCTATTACTCTGAAACCTTCAGCCCATGAGTTTCCTTCTGTATACCACCAGCCTTTTGCATCCTGTCTCCATTCTGCATTTGCTCCTATTGGATTTAATGCCAATACTGAAGCTGCTACTAATGTACTAGCTATTACTTTTGTTAATTTTAATTTTTTCATATTTCTCTCCTATATCCCCTAAAATTTAATAAGTTTTAATAATATATTAAATTTTACCATTCCTATAAATAATTGTCTATAATTCTCTTAATCCTTTATAATAAATATAATAATCCTACTCGCATTGTCGCACTTTAAAGCTGCATAAAAAAATACCACATTTTCTAAATGCGATATTTCAATCTGTTATTTATTTTTGCTTGTAAATAATGATAAAATATTATAAAGATATAAGTTTTTTAGCAAAATCTTTTGCATTTTGAAAATCCTTATCATTTGGCCTGCCTTTAGCGATTCCACCAATTAATTTAAATGGTCCAAAAGTATCATAACCCTTGCATGCAAAACTACCAACAACATTAAACCCTTTTTCTTTTAGCTTTTGTTCAACAAAATCATTATATTTGGTTTTACCCTGTCCACTCGTAGAAAAAACAAATACTTTTTTATTAGACAAAGTTGGTAACTTGTCAATTAAATCAAGAATATTTTTATGTAACTTTCCATAATATATTCCAGAACCAAAACCTATTAGATCATATTCATTTAGTGTATTTATCTTTAAATCTCTTGTTTCTATTATATCAGCATTTATAGATTCGCCCATTGCCTTTGCTATTTTTTCAGTATTACCATGATGTATAGATGAATAGATTAATAAAACTTTCATGTTAATATCCTCCTAAAAATATACTATAAATCTATTATAACATATTTTGTAAATTTTCATTTGTTCTGTTTTCATATATATGTTGCAATTCACAATGTACATTTCACAATTCACAATTATGGATAAAATTCGTGTAATATTTTTAGAATTATGATGAAGAATTATTTTTGCAACGTATATATTATGGTTAATGGTATTTTAATTTAAATATTATTATATAGATTTATTTTTAAAATATCTTCTTCTGTATTCTTCTTCACTTATACTTTCAGTTAAAAATTTATGGGTCTGCTAGGTAAAAATATTGTTATCCTAGTACCAATGCCTTTTCTACTTAATACAGAGAAATATCCTTTATGTCCATCAACAATCCATTTTGCTATAGATAATCCTAACCCAGTACCACCGTTCTTTCTAACTCTTGCTGTGTCAGCTCTAAAGAATCGCTCAAATATATGTGGTATGTCCTTTTCATCCATTCCTATACCATTATCCTGAATTGAAAAATAAGGTTCCCCTTTTTCATTTATTCCTGTTTTTAGCATTATAACTTCATTTTCTTCAGTATACTTAGCTGCATTTTCAATTAATATTCTAGCTGCCTGCTTAAGTAAACCAATATCACCATGAACTATTATTTCTTCTGAACTGTAGTATTTATATATGTGCTTTTCATCTATCATCTTCGACTCTTCAAGTACTTCATTCATCATATCATTTAGTAAAAACTCTTTAGGGTTAATCTGTGTTTTACCATTAATCCCTCGAGCTAAAAATAGCAGCTGTTCTACTAGATTTTTCATATTTTCAGATTCACTTTTAATAGCTTCAATAGACTCGTTTAATACACTTTCATCATTTTTTCCCCAACGATCCAACATATTAGCATAACCTTGAATTACTGAAATTGGAGTCCTAAGTTCATGGGATGCATCAGAAACAAACCTTGCTTGTTGTTTATAAGAATCTCTCATTCTTTCCAAAAGATTATTTATTGCCTCCTCTAATCCATGAAGCTCACTATCCCCTGTATATATTCTTTCATCAGAGGTTACAGGGCTAATTTTAGAGATAGCCTCTTCAAGATTTTGGAACTTCTCTTCATCAAAGGTCATATTACTAAGTCTGCTTGCAGTTTGAGCTATTTCATCAAGTGGTTTTAGCGCCCTTCTAATTTTCATTGTTCCAAAGATGATTTCTTTCAATAAGAATATTCCCTCTATAACAGCTATAGATTGAGCTACTCTCTGAATTATATATAAATAACTGCTTGCATCTTTAATCATAGTTTTACCGTTATCAAAAACTACTGTATATGTGGAACTTTCTATGGGAAAAAAGATAAATGTTCTTTTGGCATTTAACAGAAATTCTCCATAGAAATTAACTTCCAAATCAATACACCAATATCCAATAAGAAAGAGTATTAAAAATATATCAATCCAAAGAAACTTTGAAAATAGCTTTCTTACAAAAATAGAATTCAATTTTATTGCAATAGATGTAACATTTTTTGATTTACTAACCTTATTCATCTTTAATAACGTATCCTACTCCACGTACTGTGGTTATTATCTTTGTTTTAAATGCATCATCTATTTTAGTTCTTAAAAATCTTATATAAACATCTATTACATTAGTTTCTCCAATATAATCATAGCCACATACTTTTTCCATTAGTATATCTCTAGTTAATACTATGTTCTTATTTTCCAATAAAATTTTTAGTAAAGTAAACTCTCTGTTTGTTAATTCTATTTCTTTATTATCATACGTTACCTTATGTCTCATCTTATCTAAAGACAATAATCCGCAGCTTATTATATCTGTATCTCTTTTTTCAATAACAGTTCTTCTTTTAAGCGCTGTTCTTATTCTTGCTAATAACTCTTCTATTGCAAAAGGTTTTGTTATATAATCATCTGCTCCTGCATCAAGTCCAGATACCTTATCCATAACAGCATCCCTTGCAGTAAGCATTATAACAGGCAAATCTGAACTTTTCCTAATTCTACGTAATACTTCTAATCCATTTATTTGTGGAATCATTATATCAAGAAGTACTAAATCTACTTCACCCTTCTCAGCTATTTCAAGGCCTAATCTTCCATTATCAGCTTTTAAGATTTCATATCCTTCATGTAACAATTCTAACTCTACAAATCTTGCAAGCTTCTCATCATCCTCAACAATTAAAATTTTAACCATTTTTAAATCCCCTCTTTAATTTACCTTTTATCTTTTTAATATTTTCTGATATTTCCTTAAGTACATGATTAATCTTATTTATTTCTACCCTATTTCCTGATATTGAAAACTCAAAATCAAAGAAAAGACCTACTATATATAAAGGTATAACTGCCCAAAACGCAAATATTAATAATACTATAATCACTGTAACAGGAATCCTAAGAAATATCTTATTCTCTTTCTTTATCTCAAAGAAAATATTATTGCATATGTCTATTATTTTGCATACTTTTACAAAAACCCCTTCAAATCTATTATCCTTTTTTGAATTATTATAATTATTCCCTTGATCCTTATTATTAATTATCACGCCATTTTTATGATTTTCCTTATATTCATTAGTATAAAAGATATTAACAGAAGGCTTTTGAACTTTACCCATTTCTTCTAAATAAACAAACGCATCTAAAATGTCCCAGTTTGACTTTTCTAGCGCAATTTTTGCTTCTTCATAACTTATATTAGCTTCGTTTTTTAATTTTTCTACAAGCTTATAATCTTCCATATTAACCCTCCATATCTATTGTGTAAATTATACCATTTAACCAAATGCTTTTATATACACAAAATTAGAGGCTTCGAATAATTTCAAAACCTCTAGTGCTGTCATTATATTAATCCTATCCTTTATAGCTTTCTTTAAAATCACTTTTTATATTATCTGCTGATTCTGAAGCTTTATCCAAAATATCATTAACCTTATCAGTATTAATATCAGGACCTTCTATTGAATATTTATATCCAAAAAATAAACCAACTAATAATAATACTGAAACAGGCCAAAAACCGATTATTAAAAGTAACGCTGCTATCGTAAGCGATATCCTTATTGGCTTTTTATTTTCCTTTTTCATTTCAAAATAGTTTTCATTTCCTTTGCTTATAACCTTCCCCATAAACTTAAATATTCTACCAATAATTTCTCCAATACCTCCACTTTTCTTTTTATGATTTTCCTGATTTTCTTTTTTATTTTCTTCATTATTATCTATAGCCACTTCTATAATTGTATTGGCTCCATTATTTTCAACTTTTCCTTGTCTTTCTAAATAAATTATAGCATCTAAAAGATCAAAGTCACATTCTTGCAATACTTCTTCTGCTTCTTCATAACTTACTTTAGTCTTTTCCATTAAAATTTTAATCATTTCATTTCTTTCCATATTAATCATCCTCCAAAACTTTGTATTGACTTATCATGTTTATATAGTACTTAGAGAAAATTAATCTAAAATATAAGAAAGATTAAAATCAGATTAAAATTGCATAATTTTTTATAATAATTTTATTGGAGCAATTACTATTCATATTTAAGCAAATCGGCAATTGTGAATATATTTAAGACTTTCTTATATTGATATTTATGATTGGTAGAACCACATAATTAACAATAAAAAACCACGACCACCTGCAAGTAGCTATTTTAGCCGCATACAAATGATCGTGAATTTCATGGTGGAAGCGAGGGGGGACCTTTGAGATCCACCAAAAAATCAAATTAATTCTCTTAATTATACTTCATTACTGAGATATATTTTCTCTAAATTCATCTCAAATACGCCACATCAAATAGTTGGTCTCATTCTTTTGATTTAATGTACAGTCAAAGTACATACTATTTTGATTGTAATTTTACTTCAGGATAAAAAGATTGTTTTTGCTCTAGCAAATTGCTATCCATATTTTTAAGGTATTTATCAAAAAAAGCAGCTATATCTGTGCAGCCTGTCTTTATTTAATTTATTCATAATTATTTGATAAAATAAACCATAATTGTTCTTAAATTTTTGTTATTATGATTTTCAGTAGAAACTACAGAAAGCTTTTTAAATCTCCAGGAGGTTTCAAAGTCTGCCATAGAAATAGCTTCTGAAGCAGTAACAAAGTGCGGTAAAGTTATACTGGTTGGTGTTTATGGAGAAGATTTGAGCAACTTCTAAAACTAAACTGCCTTCTTCATTAAATCCTCTAAACACAAATCACTTTCTTATAAAATTTTGATAAGCTTTTCTGATTTTTTTGTATGACCTTGTGCAAGTACTCCTATATCTTTATATTGATCGGAGTTTGTTACAATTATTGCTGTAGTAGTCACATATCCTGCCTTTTCAATATCAGATATAGAAAAGGTCATCAATGATTGCCCACATTTTATTTTTTCTCCAGCTTTCACTAATGGATTAAAGCCTTTTCCATTCATTTTAACTGTATCCATTCCTATATGAATTAGTAGTTCTATTCCATCACAGCTTTTCAATGCAATTGCATGTTTTGTTTCTGTAATCAGAAGCATTTCTCCATCAAAAGGTGCATATAGTTTTCCATCTGTCGGCTTCATTCCACATCCTTTTCCAAGCATTTCTTCTGAAAATACACCATCATTAATTTCTTTCAAAGAAATTACTTCGCCTTCCATTGGTGCATAAATAAAGCCATTTTCCGTTTTTTCTATAATTGTTTCTTCTTGCTTTTTATTTATAAATTTTTGAAATATATTCATCATATCACTCCTTGTATTTTACTCTTATTTTTTAATCAACTAATTCCTCCGCTTAAATTTCTTATCTAAAAAGGGAATCTAAAATAATATATTAATTTTCAGATTCCCCTTTGTAAAAATACTTACATAAAGTATAACTTAATTATTTCATATACCCGCCTAGCATTGGATCAGATACATTTTTCTAATTTCTTGACTGCTCGTACATAACAATCATTACTACTTTATATTAAACATTCACCGTTTGTTTCTATTACTTTTTTATACCAATAAAAAGATTTTTTTCTTTTTCTCTCTAAAGTTCCAGTTCCATCATCTTGTTTATCTACATATACAAATCCATATCTTTTACTCATCTCTCCAGTAGATGCTGAAACTAAATCGATACATCCCCAAGATGTATATCCTAATAGTTCAACTCCATCCTCCATGGCTTCTTTCATTTCCATGATATGCTGTCTAAGATAATCAATTCTATAATCATCGTTTATTGAGCCATCCGCTTCAATTGTATCTTTAGCACCTAGTCCATTTTCTACTATAAATAAAGGTTTTTCATATCTATCATATAGAGTATTCATAGTTATTCTAAGTCCTAACGGATCAATTGCCCATCCCCATTCACTAACTTCTAAATGAGGATTTTTTATAGATTTAACAACATTAGCTTCGGTTTGATTTTCCATATCCTTAGATGCACATCTAGAAGCATAATAACTAAAAGATATAAAATCTACTGTATTTTTTAATATATCCAAATCATTTTCTTCCATTACAATACTAACTTCTTTTTCTGCAAATACCCTCTTTGAATATGATGGATACTTACCTCTAGCCTGTACGTCTATGAAAAATAAATTTTCTCTATCCTTTGTATGAGCCATCCATACATCTCTTGGATCACATGAATACGGATAAAAATCTCCTCCTGCAAGCATACATCCAACTTTATTTTCTGGATTTTGTTCATGAGCTATTTTAGTTACTAAGGCACTTGCTACTAACATATGATGCGCTGCCTGATACTTAACCTGATCCTTATTTTCACCTTCCTTAAAATATAAACCAGCTCCCGAAAAAGGACTATGTATCAATATATTTATTTCATTAAATGTCAGCCAGTATTTAACCAAGCCATCAAATTCTTTAAAGCAGCATCTTGCATAATTTTCAAAAAATGATATCATTTTTCTGCTCTTCCATGATCCATATTTATTAACCAGTTCCATTGGAACATCAAAGTGACATAATGTCACTAATGGTTCTATATTATATTTTTTACATTCTAAAAATAAATCTTTGTAAAATTTAATTCCTGCTGCATTAGGTGTGCTATCATCTCCATTAGGGAAGATTCTTGTCCATGCGATTGAGGTTCTAAAAACTTTGAATCCCATTTCAGCCATCAGAGCAATATCTTCTTTATAATTATGATAAAAATCAATTGCCTCATGACTTGGATAAAATTCACTATCTTTCAAAGTCAAATCTTCTTCTAGACCTAATTTTACTTTCATTCTGTTTATTCCATGTGGTATAACATCTACAGTGCTTAAACCTTTTCCATCTTCTCTATAAGCACCTTCAGCCTGATTTGCTGCAATGGCTCCTCCCCACAGAAATTCTTCTGGGAAACTGTATTTACTCATTATCTGCCCCCATTATTTCAATATTATCTTCTGCTGGAATATCTTCAAATCCAAATATTAGAGTTAATACGAAAGATAATACGACTGCCAGTATCATTATTCCAATTATCCAAATAAGGCTTGATGGATTTTGTGGATCAAAAAACTGAACACTTGTGAACAAACCTGGTGCAGCCATAGATCTACTTGCAAGTCCTGCTATCCCTGCTACGGCACCACATACACCACCTGAAATTAATGATGCTATCAAAGGCTTTTTAAATCTTAATGCTACTCCATAAAGTGCTGGTTCTGTGATTCCTGCAATGATTGCAGAAGAAGCCGCTGCAATTGCAGTTTGTCTTAACTCTTTATTTTTAGTTTTGAAAGCAACAGCTAAAGCTGCTCCTCCTAATGAAAGGTTCGCACCTATTTCCGAAGGCATTACCATTCCTTCCATGCCTGTTTCTGCTATAGTTGTTAATATAGTTGGAGTAAATACTCTATGCATGCCAGTCATAACAAGTAGTGGCCATAAAGCTCCCATTATTGCTACTGATACCCATCCTAATTTGCTGTGAATAAAATAAACTAAACCTGATATTGCTGTACCAATCCATATACCGAAAGGTCCTATCAATCCAATTGCTATTGGTGCTGCAATCAATACTATAATCGCTGGTTTTAAGAAATTTTTAGTTACTTCTGGTGTTATCTTATCTACAAATCTTTCAATATATGATAATATCCAAGTCATACAAAGTGCTGGTATTACCGTATACGTATACTTAACGGATGCAATAGGAATAAACGCTAAAGTTACAGCCTTACCTTCTGATGCGCTTACCATTAGTTTCATAAAATCTGGATGTACCATAAGTCCTGCTATTGCAATAGCTAAATAAGTATTAGTTTTAAATTTCTTAGATGCTGATACTGCCACCATAATTGGAAGGAAATAAAACGCTGCATCTCCCATAGCATTCAATAAAGTATATGTAGTACTGTCTGCTGGTAGTACTTTTAACATAGATAACATCATTACTACTAACTTTACCATTGAACCACCAATAATTGCTGGTATCAATGGTGACATTGTACTTACTAATGCATCCAATATATTAGTTCCAACTTTTTTGATAGTTAGCTTTTCTTTTTTTATTCCTTTTGCAATGTCACTTTGATCTCCAAAGTTTCCTAATTTTAAAACTTCCTTATAAACATAAGATACATTATTTCCAATAATAACTTGATGTTGTCCACCTTGGTTCACATATCCCATTACTCCATTAATTTTTTTGATCTCATCTACATTTACTTTTGAGTCGTCCTTTAAACAAACTCTTAAACGAGTCATACAATGAGTTACACTTTCAATATTTGAGATACCGCCTAAATTTTTTGCAATCGTTTTCGCAATTAATGCATAATCCTTTGCCATTTTATTACCTCACTTATATTTATTATTTTCGAATAGCTATTGAATGTATCTTAATGTTAATTGAAAAAGCGAATTCTGTCACTATGTAAACCATTATAAAAAACATGTCTATTTTTAAATAACTCGTTATTGCAAAAAAACAAAATGTTTTTTTTGCAAATAAAATCGGAATGTGTTCTTGACATTTCATATATTTAAAAAATTGTGATTAACAAACAAAAAGAGTAATTAAAATAAGCTTTATCAACTTGAGTTAAAAACTTCAAATTAATAAAGCTCTATGTAAAATACTTTTATTTTTCATGCCTAGCTATTTACTCATCTTGTATAGATTCTTCCCGACAATTTTGTAGTTTTCTTCCAATCCTTTCTATTATACTGATGATTGGAATTTGAGTGGTAATATCATATATCCCTACTTTAACATATGGCACATAATATGGGATATTATAATCAGACATTTTCGCTATAGTGCAATTTTCAGTGTTAGTAATACTAACAATACAGCAATTATCTTTTTTAAATCTATTTATATGGCCTATAATATCTTTTGATTCTCCAGACACAGAACATACTATCACAACTGAATTTTCATAAAATTTACCTGTAGTCGGGTAATACGGATCATCAATGCATAAACTAAATTGTCCAACACTTGATAGATATCGTGCTCCATATCTTGCTACAATTCCTGACATGCTACTTCCTATAAAAATTGTTCTCTTTGCTTTTAATATAGCTTTTACAATTTCCTCTATCTTTTCATCATATTCTTCAGTATTTGTTTTCTTAAAAAAATCAATTATCTCTGTATTATCTTCACTTACTTTTTTAATTTCTTTTTCTTCTATAAATAATTTAAATTTTAGTTTAAACTCTGAATAACCACTACAACCTACTTTTTTGCAGAAATTTAATATGGTTGTAGTTGAAACATGAGATTCAACTGCTAATTCCCTTATTTTCATATATCGGACCTTATCTTTATTATCCATAATATAATTGTAAACAGAAATTTCTAAATCATTAAGACTTTTGATTTGACTATAACTGAACATATAATACTTCCTTCCATTGGACTATTGCCTACATTATATCAACTGATAACGTTTTTTTCAATCAATGTATACATTAAGTTTGAGTCAAGTAAAAGTTGGAGATAAATTGGAGTTTGTAGGTTTCAATAAAAAACATAATAAAAGTTACTTAATCATTAATAAGTATTGACTAAAAGTATAAACGGATATATTATAGATAAATACAGTCTGCAATATATTTGATTGAACCACTTATATTTAGGTTATAAATAACTTAAATAATCTTTGCTCTAAAAATAAGATTTATATTAATAATAAAGTTATAGAAAATTTTAAAGGAGATGTTTATATGTCAGAGTTTTGGGAAAAAAGTTTTGCAGAAAAGCAAGCAATGTGGGGTTTTGAACCATCAAGTACTGCAATTGTAGTGGCAGATTACTTTGCTGAAAATAATCTAAAAGATATCTTAATACCAGGTGTTGGATATGGAAGAAATATAAAACCATTTGTTGATAATAACATGGACGTTACAGGAATAGAAATTTCTCAAACAGCAATTAATATAGCAAGAGAAAATGGAATTAATAATAAAATTTATCATGGATCAGTATCAGATATGCCTTTTGAAAATAAACTCTATGACGGTGTAGCTAGCTTTGCGCTTATTCATTTGTTAAATGAAGATGAAAGAAAAAAGTTTATTAATGATTGCTATAACCATCTAAAACCAGGTGGATATATGATTTTTACAGCCGTTTCGGAAAAAGCTCCAATGTACGGTAATGGCACAAAGCTTGCTGAAAATTATTATGAAACAACGTATGGGGTAAAACTGTTTTTCTATAATTCTAAGTCTATAGAGAAAGAATTCGGGAATTATGGCCTTATAGACTTTGTAGAAATTGATGACATATATAAGGATAATCCAGATAAACCTCCAGTAAACTTTTTAATGATAAAATGCAAAAAAGAGATATAAAGCTGATAAAGTTCTCAAATAAAATCATAGAATATAAATAAAACCTATGATAGGGTAATCGTATAATAAAAAAATAGAACAAAGGGTGTTCTATTTTTTTATTATATTTTAAGTCCATCCGCTAAATTACTATTTATTTTTCATTTAGCTATACTAATACTTAAAAATATTATTAACTATATTATATTTTCTATAGACTGCACTACTTTACTTGTTCCTCCTAGATTTAATAATTTTTCTCCTGCTTTCTTAGACTTATTTGCATATATATTATTTACATTAAATTCATTGACTATTTTCTTAATTATTTCTGCATTAAAAACATTTGTTTCTAAGGAGACACCTGCCTTCAAATTAACTATTGAAGCCGCATTATATTTTCTCTCAAACACATTCCCAGGACATACAATTTGAGGTACCCCATATATTAAGCCTGTCATAATACTATTTTGACCTCCATGATTTATATAAGCTATGGCTTCTGGCATAAGTTTACTAAAATCAAATCTTTTATCTACAATAATATTATTTTTCTTGTATGGTTTTACTTGTTCTGTTGCAATATATATTTGAAGATTTGTTTGCTCAAATGCTTGTGTTAAAGTGTCTATAACCCTCTTGGGTGAAATTGTCCCATTGCCCATGTATGCTATAATTTTATCTTTATTATGCTCTCCTAATTTAATATTAGGGACAAAGAATGGACCTGAAAAAACTACATCTTCATCATTAATCGGTTCTAACTCATATGAGCTAGGAACTATTTTTAGATCGGCCCAATTAAATATATCCAGTGCTGATTCGATTGGAGATAATTTATTTTCTTGAATAAATCTTTTAACTCCTGTGCTATATTCAGGATTAGATGCAAAATACTTCGAAGCAGGATAACTGAATCCTGTAACAACTTTAATATTTTCAAGTTTTGAAGCAACAATAGCAGCAATTCTAAATTCGGCATATACAACATCCGGTTTAAAATCCCGTATTGCCTTTCTTATACAAGACACATCTTCTGAGAAATGCTTGTACGTAATTGCTCCAACAAAATGAAGCACCTGTTCATAACTATTAACCTTTTTCTTCTGTTGAAGTCCAAGTAACTGTCCCATTTTAATGATTCTTTTTCCTAAAGACATAGGCATTCCAAATGGTGATGGAATTGGCGCATAATAATTTTTTACATTTTCTATTTTTTTATAATTCATATCTTCTGCTGCGCAAAGTGCAACTTCATGCTTTTTTTCAATTAATTTATTGCATAAAGCTGCTGCTCTTGAAAAAGGGCCACTTGTCTCCGCCATTGCTGCCATAGGTGCTATTAAAATTTTCATAAATAGTCATTCCTTTTTATATATGATATAGTATTGTAATATTTTATACTTAATAAACTTTTTATATGAATAATTTATTACCTCTATTATTTTCCATCCATATTTTCGATATTTATTTGATTATATTCTCCCAAACAATGCTATTATCATAGGCAAATCTTCTAATTATCTAGAGCAGTCTGATTTTTACAAAAGGCTTCCCTCTCTTTTAATTCAATTTTTATTTCAGCCTTAACCATTTAACAACACACTCCCTAAATTTATTATACTCTCAAAACTTTTCTCTGCTGATATTAAAACATGTTCTCCTATTTTAAATAACGTAAAAATCTATGTAAAATAAATTTGTGGTACTTATTTTTTTGTTTTTAAATGCTGAAGATGTATACCAATATGTCCTATGCCCAGTATGATAACAGACGCGATCAGCCAAATAACTTTCCCATAAACACCCAATAACAAAAAAGCTGTGACAGGCAAACTCGCAAGGGGCACAGGAATTCCACAAAAACTACGATAAAAACTTTCTTCTGTATGCTCATTAATAAAATATCTAATCCAACAGATCTCATATAATAACATTAGCAAGAATGATACTATAAGCCACAAACTCCATGTTGAGAATGGAGCAAGGTTAAAATCACTAAAAATCAACACGCTGCATGTACAACATACTTCACCTACACGTTCAAATGATAATAAAATTTTGTTTTCTTGAACATTGTTATAATCTATAGGTTGATTCTTACTCCAAATTATATTAGGAATAAATAACATTAATAAATATATTAGACCTACATATGAAAATCCTAAACTTCCTAGCATATAATTTTCCCCCTACAAATTACTATTTATCTTTCAACATAATTATCACGAATTTCATTTATAGCTGACCATTCTAATTACTATTTCCATTGACTCCATGCTTCATCTGAAAAATTAGTATGTTCAGACGATACTCTGTTGTTTTATAATCTTCTATTTTTAAAGTAGCTAATTTGTGATTTATTTAACTCTTTTGAACATTTGATGATTTTCGTTAAACTCAACCAAATCCCACAAGTTACCATATAGATCTTTAAATACTGCAACAATTCCATAATCCTGTTTTTTAGGCTCTCTCACAAATTCTATTCCTATTTCTCTCATTTCATTATAATCACGCCAAAAATCATCAGTTCCTAAGAAAAGAAAAACTCTTCCCCCTGCTTGATTTCCTATAAAATCCTCTTGTTCAGGCTTAGATGCCCTTGCAAGCAATATTGTTGTTCCACTTGAACCTGGCGGAGATACTACTACCCATCTTTTCTGTTGTTCTGGTTGGTATGTATCTTCTACTAATTCAAAATGAAGTTTTTTTGTGTAAAACTCTATTGCTTCATCATAATCTTTCACTACTAAAGCAATATGTACAACTGATTGAATCATTATTTATCCCTCCCTTACTTCGTTAAAATCAATACATAAATCACATTTATCTTTCAACATAATTATCACGAGTTTCATTTATGGCTGACCATTCCAATTACTATTTCTATGTACTCTGCCATTTACTTGAAAATTAGTACGTTTATAAAAATATATTTTATGCTTAATATAATTCTTATTAGATTATACTAGGTCCACTACATTAAAACCTTGTTTCTGTGCTTCTTCAATAAAATTTTCCCCATCAATATGAATACAATAAACTTGATTTCTATATTTGATAGGAATATTTTTACTCAACACTCCTAATGAAGTGTGTACATTCTCTTCATTATCATTAAGACATGCATCATGATAAGCTAAATTTCCCGACTCTAGATAAGGAATTAAATCAAAGTTTGTCTCATATGTATCTCCACTATAAAAAATATCGTTTCCTTTATCAAACTCCACTTTGTAAGAATAAGTATTCAATGTCTTGACATGCTTAGTTATCGATGCTGAAAATTTCAGTCCCAACGAGTCAATTCTCTTATTATCAGCATTATCTACAATAAAACTCTCACCTTCTTTTAATCCGAGAAGTTCTAAAAACATACTTATTTTTTCTTTTTCATTAAAATAAACATTAGTAACTATTTTATATTTCCAATAGCAGAATCCTATAAATCCACCTAATGAACCAATATGATCTGAATGCATATGAGTGATTAATACATGTATCTCTTTAATTCCTTCAAGTAATTCTTTTTCCAAAATCCTTTTAAATACAGTTTCACCACAATCTATTAGTAAAAATGTTTCATTTTTTCTTATATAGGCAGCAGTATTTCCTTCTTTAATGTGATAACCTGACCCTCTTCCTAAAAACTCTAATTTATTCATAACTCCCTCTCAGTTCCATCATATTTATACTTTGCTCATGATATACGACCAACAGCAGATCTTATAAACATGCTGTAATTTCATTTCTATTATAACATTTTTTAACATTACTTTTCTTAGAATTCACATAGAAAATAATATAGCAATATAAAATTATAACGCTGACAAAAGCTTCTTCTGCTTATTGCCAGCGTCAATTTTATATCTAATCATCTATTTTCCCTCGTAACTTATCTACTTTTATAGATTGTCTGCTTTTTTAGATATCACTACTCATTCACACGGATAGTCAAACACTTCTGCTAGTTTTAAAACAAGCTGAGTATGACTAGTCAATTCTTCATACCCGTCGTTTTGCAGGCACCACTTAATTGCAGTCATAACAAGTGCTGCATATAAATCTGATACATAATCTAAAATTTCAGGTGACTTTTTATTTTTTGTTTCATACTGGTCATAAAAACTTCTCTTTAAAAAATCAGACATATCATCATACAGATGAATCGTATCTGTATGAATGGTAAAAAGAGCTAAAATTTCTTCTCGTTTAACAGATAATATGTGATATAAAGGTTTTATAGCCATAATTCCATCTTCTACATTAGCACAGTCAAATCGATCCTTTACACCAGTTTTTAGCAATTCAAATACTTCATTGCAAAGAGTTTCAGCTAATTTGTATTTATCTGTATAATGCTTGTAAAATGTAGAGCGATTAATTAAAGCCCTGTCCAATATATCTTTTACTGTTATTTTGTAAAAGTCTTTTTGCCCAAGTAAATAAATAAAAGATTCTTCTATGTTTCTTTTTGTCTTTATAACACGCAAATCATTTTCATTCATATGCAGTTCCTCCATACCATTATTTTAAAGAAGTTTATATAGATAAACAACACTTTGTATAATTTTTGTAGTTTAAGTACATAAACACTTAGACATTGATGTTTGAAGCATTAAATTAAATGAGTAAAATAAATAACAAAGGGGGAATGAAAAATGAATGAACTAAAATGGTTTGTATGGCTTTTTCCGTTATTATTCATTGTACACGATATGGAAGAAATTATTATGGCAAAGCACTGGTGCAAAAAGAATTTAAAACAATATGTACCTCTAGCTATAACTCCATTTGGAGGAACAAAAAATACAGCTCGATTCGCAATAGGTGTATTGGAAGAATTGATTTTGTGGATTATAGCTACTATAATTGGCAATATTAGTGGATTTTATGGTTTGTGGTACGGTTTACTTGTAGCAAATATCGTTCATCTGATCTTATTCCATATTATATTATTACCATTATCCTACCGTCATTATGTCCCTGGTGAAATAACAGCATGGCTTACAATTATTCCATGTTGCTACATTTTAAAACTTGCTCATAATATCTTGGGATACTCTGTTATTGAAATTTCTATCTGGGTAACAATAGGAATTATATTTGCTTTCGTAAATATGAAGATATTGCATAAAAACATTAATAAATTATCTGAATTGGTGGAATGATTACGCTTTAACGGTATACTCTATCTTTTACAGCAATATGTACCCAATTTTGCAACCTTTAGCGAACTCATTCCCAAGCGTTAAATCAAGCACAAATCAATACTTTACTAAATGTAAACTGAAAGCATACGTTTTAGCCGATACGTATACTTTCAGTATAAATAAATCTGACTGGTTCCTTCGATACTTTTCATTTCGAAGATATCTCACATATTCTATATAAATTTCAATGATAAACTGCTATTATATTAAAATAGATAACTGAATTTTTATAATCTAAATTATCAATATGATAGTAAAATTTATATAATAAGGAGCGTTTTCAAATCATGAATATATATAGTGAGTATGTCATTCCAGAATCGGATAACATTGAAAGATTACTCCAAACAAAAATGACTCGATTAGCACACCTGCTATATACCTGTGCTCCACAGGATGGTGTTTTAACTCTGCCCATCTCTGGTCTGTCTATCATTCGTTATTCAGGAACAGAGATAGATTGTCCAAAGACTTTCTATTTACCTTCTTTAAGTATTGTTGCCCAAGGAGCAAGGTCTATCTCAATAGGTCACGAGACATATAAGCTTGATAAATCACAAATGTTAATGAATCCAATCACCCTGCCAATTTCTCTGCAAACTATGAAGGCAACTAAATCTGAGCCTCTCCTTATTATAAGGCTGGATCTTAATCCCGAGCGGATTGCTGAGATTGTTCCGAAAGTATATTCTCATGGTCTGCCTGAAATAAAACAGTGGCGTGCTGGACATGTTATGAATGCAGATATAAGCATTATTGATTCAATGATAAGGCTTTTGGAGTGCTTGCAAAAACCAGGAGATGTAGAATTCATTGCACCACTGATTATGGACGAAATTCTAATCCGCCTACTTCGCAGTTCTGATGGAGTTCATGTTGCGGCCATGGGATTTGCAGACTCAGGAGTACATCAAGTGTCAGATGCAATAGCTTGGCTTCGTAAAAATTTTTCTCAGGCAGTTAAAGTTTCAGACTTAGCCAAACTGACACATATGAGTGAATCCTCTTTCTATAATCATTTTAAAGCGGTCACTTCGATGTCCCCTATGCAATATCAAAAAGCTCTGCGTCTACATGAAGCGAGGAATCTAATGCTGTCCCAACACATGGATGCGACCACTGCCAGCAGAATGGTAGGTTATGTTAGTAATTCTCAATTTAGCCGAGATTACAGCGCTTTTTATGGAGCTCCCCCTAGAAAGGATATAGACAAATTATATAGACAACCCCAAAAAACATATTAATCTAAAATATAGCTTTGAGTTTATAGTAATTGATATGATTTTTGATCCACAAAAAAGAGACTCCAATCACTGCTTTATCATGCCTGCTGCCTATGAGTTTGCGGGCTTTCCTTATATTAATGAAGAATATTCTGCTAGTTTAACACCCTCAGTTTTCTAATGTGGCTGAGAAATAATAAAGATCTGGAGAATAAGGCAAAAAGATAATTGAAAAAGGCAAATATTCTTGTTATGTAACATTTATAATTAATTTAGTCTTTGAACCGGTACTAGCCTATCATCGTGGCATGTCATGCTGGTTCGAATACTCTTTTAATTTTGAATTGATATTAGGAGGTAATAAAAATGAAAGTTATGGCTTTTGTAGGCAGTGCAAGAAAGGACGGAAATACTTCAAAAATAGTTGATGCTATTTGTTCTGGCATTAAGAAAAATGGACATGAAGTTGAAACTTATAATTTAGCAGAACTTGATAATAAAGGCTGCAGGGCTTGTGGTTTATGTCAAGCAAATAAGGTAGAATTTTGTTCTATTAACGACAAGATGACTGAACTTTTACCTAAGATAGCTGATGCTGATTGCATTATAGTTGGAACACCAGTCTATATGGTGCACGTGAGCGGTTATACAAAAAATTTCCTAGATAGACTATTTACGTTTTTTGTGGAATCCAATCATACCACAAGACTTTTACCAGGGAAAAAGTATATAACTGTTACATGCAGCGGTGCACCTGCTGAAGCGTTTAAAAATGTTACAGAATATCTTAATCAAATTTTTAGCGGCTATAGCCAAATGGTAAATGCAGGTAATATCATTGCAGGAAATTTGCAAAGTAAAGATGATATTCTTAGTCAAAAAGAAATGTTAAAACAAGCTGAGGAAATAGGGCAAAAATTAAACTGATCGTTGTAAAACAAAAGAAAATCACTATACCATCAAGGCACGGCAAAACTTCTAGCCACTTTTAAAACAGCCCAGCACCTTATTCTTGAAGGAAATGTTTGTTTCTCCCAAAGCATCGCGGAGAAGCAAACAACTTTCCCATAAACAGTTTTCAAAAAGATAAATGAATCCGATAATGGCTCATAAAATTTTTATATATAAAAATGCAATAAATAAATTAGGGATCATATTTTAGCAGTTTTTTATGACACCTATCTTTAATGCAATCATGGGTATGTGTAGCAATCGAAACAGAAAAATGCATATTATTTTTTTCTTCTTTCTAAAAATGTAACATCTACAAAAGCTAAACCAAAAGATAAGCCCACTGCATGAGAAGCAGCATTAAGTAGGTCTACATTAGGACTTTTAAAGATGTAATCAAAAGCGCAATTAAGTACAAAAAATGTTGCAAACATAATAATAAATTTATTTAATACTTTTCTAAGATAATCCCCTTTCAGTTTTCTTGCATTAAATAAAGTTATTATAGGCACATACAATAACATAAATAGAGCAAACACGGCATAGCCAATCACAAATTTTGAAGCCATACCATTATCTATGTTGCTATAAACAATAATACATGTAATTATTGTACATATAAAAAATATTGAATAAATAACTTTATTAAAGAGTAATGTTTTACTCATATAATACCCCCAACTCTATATTAAGACTATAAATTTACTATAACGAATAAATTATAAAATATTTCTGTAAAATCCACTTTTAATTTTTGCTTTAAAAATTATTATATAGTGTTACAATCTTATTATTTGCTAGAGAATTCTACAATTTCTACTGAAGCTCTGGTTCATCCCCTACTATTTTGTAACTGCGTTCTTCAACAACTGTTCCATCTGATTTCGTTTCCTTAAAAGTGATTACATCATATCCATCAGCGCTTTTACTTTGAGATGTTTCATAAATTAGCCTTATTCCATTTTCCACGCGCTCTTTTGTCCCTATCCAGTAAGGACAGTGATTTAGAAATGAATCATTCTTCCCCCAATATACAAATAGTTTATTTTCTGCTGAAACATTAATATTAGGACGTTTTTTCTCAACATATTTTGAGCTCACCTCAGCAGTTCTACCAATTTGTTTTAGGTATTCTTTAGCCTCATTCTCTTTTGATTCTGCAAGCTGTGAATAGCTCTCCTCACCTTTTAAAACCTTATCCCATAACTTATCTGGAAACATCTGTTTTATAGAATTTTCACATTCTTCTCCGTCTTCAGGTTCCTTATATTCGATTAATGAATAACCACTATTTGAATCTTTAGAAAATGTCATTACTGTAGGAATAGCTCCGCTTCCACTTATTTCTGTAAAAATTCCATTTTCAAAACCAAAATAACCAAAACTTGCAATAGTGTAAGCTTTCACGATATTATCTTTTTCTTCAACATCTAAAACTATGTGACCTTCTGTAGCCACCTCTCCACTCAAATAATTTTTCCCTCTACTTTTTATGGCTTTACTTACAGCTTGGTCAATATTTTCAGTAATGTTGTTATTGTTAACATCTGTTGAATTTACAGTATTGTTTGATGAATTGTTTTCTTTCATTTGGACCCATGCTCCATCAGCATTTAATTCATAACCACCAATACTAGTATTTTTAGCCATTTCTCCGTTATCATACAAATAATACCAATTACTTTTATCTTTTACCCATCCTGTTTTCATATATCCGTTGCTATCAAAATAGTACCAGTTATTATTAATAAACTTCCAGCCACTTGACCATAAGCTTCCTTCTGTATACCACCATCCGTTATTATCTTTTTTCCATTCAGCATTCGCACCCATTGGAAACATTGCTAAAACTCCAACTAATATCAATCCCTTGACAATTAGTTTTTCTATATTTTTTCGTTTCATTTTTTTACCCCATTCCCCTTATGATTGATAATTTAAAATTTACAATTGCAACAATTTTTAAGTAACTTTTTATTATTAGCACGGTTATAACACTAAAATTTATTTAATTATTTTAATTTCTTCAATGGAATTAATGCAGGTATCGTGACAAAAGTAATTATTGAGTAACTCATAATCACCAAAGCATTTATTGAAATGAATTTGTTATTTTCAAGAATATATATGCCAGAAACAAAAAATATCATTTGCACAAGGAAGTTCCACCATGGCAGTTTACTTTTACGAAAACAATGTGGACATGTGACACGTGCTGAGAAACGCGAGTCACCACAAACTTTTTTCGATAAAGTAATGGTTTTAAATTTACAATGCGGGCATTTGAACATAAATTTCACCTCAATTACGTTAATATGTAATCTAATCTAATATAAAATGTCTAATTTTGACCTCCAACTCTAATACTAACTAATTTACTAATACTTTCACTTCCATTTATGCTTGGTGTATATGCAGGTCTAAATAAAAATATAATAAGAGCTAATATAATTAAAGCACTTACTCTTTGAATATTTTTCTTTTTCATATATTTTCTCCATAACAATTTCTTATATTGCGTCAATTTGTACAAATTCACAATACAAAAAGAATTTAATAAAAAAATTTTATGTGCTAAAAAGAAGAAAAATAGCAGCAAAATAAATTATTGGTGCTAAACTAACTATAATTGCTTTATTATATAATTTTGATTTGAATAAAAGAAAAAATGATATCATTACTGATATTAATATGACTGCTGGAAGTGAGAAAGTGGATAGGAAAAATATCCATGTATATATGCTTTCCGTAGAACCTGGTGAATCAAATGCCATAGGTGAAACCATTGCTCCAAGCAAACTTAATGGAAATATCAAACAAAATATCATATTAATAATTATTGTTATAATCTTAATAATTATATTCCCATTCTTTTCTTTATCTACTTCATTTAAAATATGACCTAGCTCTTTATCCATTTGTTTATTTCTACTTATAGATTTACGAAGCTCTTTTACACCTTTAATCATTGCTATTACTATCGCTACTACCACTGCGATACAAATAAACTTAATAAGTATTGACATAAAATTAATTGCTGTAGAATTAATTTGCATACAAATCCCCCCAGTAATTCAAAAAGTATTCTTGTAACCCAATTCCAACAAATATATTCCTAATTATAACATATATTACAAATATCATATTGTTCAATTTTCAAAAAACACTATTTTTACTAATTATCTTGCATTCATATACCATTTTCTAATATGTCAGTTCCAAAACCTTTTCTCAAATCTCTTATATCTCTAAGTAGTGGCTTTCCAAGAAGCCGCTTATACTTTCTAGAAAATTGAGATGAGCTTTCATAACCAACTGCCATTGCTGCACTCGTTATATCCAAAGATTCTCTTAACATAATCTGGTCTATCATTGAGTTTCAAAAGCCTTATAAATAAATCCAGAAGTTCCTCATCTGCTTTTCCTACAAATGCTCCTAAATAAAGTTTCTTATTATTTATATTAAAAAGGCGTATCCTTGAGGATGAATCCATTGTTTCTATTGGTGATCCAGCAAAAATGGTCAAAGCCATGATTGACAGTGCAGACCAACAAGAGACTCCAAAAAGAATTACTCTCGGTAGTGATGCCTATGATTCAATTCATAAATCACTATCTGATCGTCTTAAAGAACTTGAAGCACAAAAAGAGCTTGCTTTTTCCACTGATTTTACTGTCTAAGTCCAACTGTACTGGTTTGGAATAGAAATATTAGTGTATTTTAAAATTCGCGGTAACTCATTGAGTTACCGCGAATTATTATATATCAAAAATCAATATATTTCTTATTAGATTTTTATAAGCAAATATTCAATCATATTTTAATCTTAATTTTTCAAAATATATCTCAGTTTTAATTCTTACTTGTCTATTTATTGCCGTCTATTAATTCTTTCAGACTAATACTAGGATTAGTATAACGTCCCCTGCTTTGTGTCTTATTCTTATAGTTAATAGCCTGCTTTGGACACCATTGAACGCACGCCATACATTGTTCGCAATTGTGCTTAAAACTCGGCTTTTTGTTTTTCATTACTATGTTGGAAACAGGACAAACTGCCTCACATGTTCTACAGCCTATGCAAGCATCGGAAACATTAAAACCTTTGTCTTTTCTAGCATATATTAATTTTTGACCAATAGCAGTCGATATATTAAGGGGCTCGTTCACCTTACCCACTGGCTGCTGTGTTTTAGCTACTATCTTTTGTACTAATGCAGGTATATTATCAGTAGCAATTTGATATTTCTCTGGATTTCTCTCGTTCATTTTATACATCGCGACATAATTTTCAACCATAATAATTTTCTCTGCAAAATTAAGTGTCACACCTTTTTTGGCTAAAATTTTGGCAGGGACAGTTAACGCAACACCACTTATATTGCCGCATCCAGTCACAGCAAAAAAATATGCATTTTTACTTTTTTCAAGCGACATTTCGCTTATAAATTGTGTTACTCTTCGTGGCAAATTCAAGGCATATGTAGGATATACAAAACCGATATAATCGTACACTTCATTGCTGTCATGTTTCCCTTTACCCATGGATACCAACTTACAATCAGGCAATGCCTCAGCTATTTTTTTAGCTACCTGTAAATTGTTTCCTGTTCCTGTAAAATAATAAATAACACTTTTCAATTTCAATTACCTCCTTATTAGTTATAATCAATATCATCCATATAATTATTTTGTATAGTTATTATCTAGAATCACTATTATTAGCTATTCCTTGAAGGAGCTTTCATATTCTCCTCACTTAATTTATCCCATTGTAATATCATATTTTTTATTTATCTTGGATAGATACCTTTTAATAGTTGCTTCATTTTAAACAAAAAATCATGTCCAATCACCCAAAATATATCCAATAGAGTTATGGTTAATCGTAATTGATTACGCAAACTCTGTTAAAGTCCTGAATGAACATTACAAGTTACATCAATATCTTTTTGTAACTTATAATGCTAATATACCATACTCCACTACAAATTACAACATACTAAATATGTAACTTATTATAAATTTTATACTAAGAATGTTTTTCTTTTCTCAGTTTGATCATGCTTTTATAAAGTATAGTCAAAGTAAGTATCAGATTACGAATAAATAAAGCCCTCAACAATTCTTCTCAGAAAGTCAAGGACTAAAAATTTTAGCTCATCATATTTGGGTTTTGGATTCATTTATCTTGTACTATAATATCTTTAACACTATTTATCCTGTATTTTATACTTTTCTATTGGACTCAACATCGTAAAAACACCTGCACTTACTGTCTAATCACTATCATTGATATCTCTGATACTTCCTTTTTTACACTCTTTTCAAAAACTGATTAACTATAGATATGAAACTCAAATCCATCTTCTGGTTCCCCTATTTCAAAACCTAATGTTGCTGAAGCCTTTTTCTTAAATAGTTCAAACCACGTATTCCATTCTTCTTGTTTCATTTCAGCATAGAAGTGTAGACCACTAGGTTCAACTGAAGCATTAATCCTTCTTTTATCATTATCTTGTGCATACCAATGAGGGATTCCATCAATAAAACCATTCCATCCTGGCATTTCAGAATATAATTCAGCTAATTTATCCCATATATCATCTGATGATGAGTAATGAATATTCAAATTATGATTGTGTATTTCCATAAGAAATTCTCCTCCCCCTTAACAACATTGCAATCCAATCATTACTAGCCTAATTTGGAGCCACTACAGCACATCCAATTATATGATTAATTAAAAATTGTATTTTATTTATGACATGGTTCACCGTAAGTCTAATAACTATACTTTAATGCAAATCTTATTAAATATTGATTTTTGAGGAGGCTTCAATAACAAAATCTTTAAATATTTTAGCTGAAGGAGTCATATATCCATTCTTCAACCATCCCATATGCACAGTTCTATAGCAATTGGGTTCTTTTATTTTTAATACTGATACTTCTTCTGTTATTAAATTTGGGGTGTTAGGAACTATAGAAATACCAAGACCTGCACTAACAAAACCTGTTACCACCATACTGCTTTCATTATACTCCATGGATGTTTTTGGAACAAAACCGATACTTTCAAAAATAGAACACATTTTTCCCTTGATTCCTTCTGAAAAAAACACAAACGATTCTTCTTTTAAGTCTTTTAGAAATACCTCTGTTTTATCAGCAAGATGATGATTTTTAGGTACTATGAGAACAAGCTCTTCATTTTTTATAGGAACTGACTCTATTTCTTCATACCTTTTAATATCTTCAAATTCATCATAAAAACCAAAATCAAACTTACCATCCTTAAGGCCTTTTAAAATATTAAAAGTTGATTGAATCCCAAATTCAAATTTTGTATTTGGACTCTCCTTCAAAAACTCACTTATAATCGAAGGAATAAAATGTGTTCCAATAGTGTAAAGTGAAGATATGGAAACTGTACCTGCCATAGGATTAATTATATCCTGTAATTCCTGAATTCCTTTACTAATCTCATTTATTGCAGCGTTAGCATGTATTAAAAACATACTGCCAAAACGAGTTAATTTTATATTGCGGCCGTTTTTTTCAAATAATGGTACATTCAACTCTTCTTCTAATTTTGAAATAGCTTTACTCAAGGCTGGCTGTGTTACAGAAAGTAAATTAGCTGCCGATGTAAAATTCTGTGTTTCTGCTACTGTTTTAAAATATTCTAATTGCTGCCAGTTCATAAATGCACTCCTTAATTTATAATATTTTAAGTTATAAAACATTAATAACAACCTATAACTTTTAGTTATTGATTTGATGAAAAATATCAATTAGACATAGGATATATATATTGATATCATTATATTACTCTATAAATTACATTTAAATTTTGATAGGTTAATTATAAATTCAATTTATGTATTAGTCAAAGGTAATGATGTCTTTTATTAAGCAAAAATCTTACATATTTTATTATCATCTAGTAAATACGTAAATTAAAATGTCTTTTAAATTGAAAGGAGAAAAACTATGAATGAAGTAATACAAAATATCTTAACAAGAAGAAGTATAAGAACTTATAAAGAAGATCAAATTTCTGATGCAGACTTAAATACTGTTTTAGAGGCTGCCCAATTTGCTCCAACAGCTATGAGCAAACAAGGCTGGCATTTCACAGCAGTTCAAAATAAAGAAAAGATTGAAAAGCTAATTTCTGCAATAAAAGAAGCTATGTTAAAGTCGTCTATAGAACAATATAGAAAAATGGGTGAAAATCCTAATTTTAATCCATTTTATAATGCACCTACAATAGTCATTACGGCTTATGATAAAACTTTACCTACAAAGGAATCTGATTGTGCTGCTGCACTTCAAAATATGCTTTTAGCTGCTCATTCACTTAATATTGGATCTTGCTGGATTCATATATTAGCTATTACTGGAGAAGATCCTAAAGTTAAAAGCGTACTTACAGAACTAGGTGTTCCTGAAGATTATGCAGTGTTTGGTACTGCTGTTTTGGGTTATAACAGTAAAGAAGAAACTAAAGCAGCACCTAGAAAAGAAGGAACTTTTAATATAGTAAAATAAAACTCTAGTCTGGTTTCCTTGATAGTATCATGCTATGATAATGTAAACTCCCAGCTAAATGTAGAAACCAGAATCAATAGATACTCTTCCGCCAGAAATGGCGGTTTCTTTTTTGTACTCTCAATTCATGCAAAGTCATTTTTGAAAATAAAAATAGATGAGCCAACTAGCTACGTACAATATCTCCAAATAACTACGAATATCTTAATACGTTGATGCAATAATTTACTTTTTTCATAATATCAATGCTAATAAAATTCACAAACTGTTTCCACTATCTTAAGCCCTATATCCATAAAATGTAATGCAGCCATAGGACGCCACCTACGTTCATTGAAAAAATAACGCTTGCTACCAATCCAACGATATAATAAATATTACATAGCCATCTATTTTTTACAGAAGTCTTCTCTATTTTTTAATTCAATTTTTATTTCACTCTGAATCACTTAACAATGCGCTCCATAATTTTATTATTCGATTAGAATTTTCTCTACTAATTATTTAAGACGTATTTTCCTATCTAAAATCAAATAAAAATCGAACTTTTTTTAACCCTACAACCTTCAACCCCTCATTATTCAAGCATATTCTTCAGAATATTAGAATATCAGAATATATATTCTAGTATTCTGAAGAATAAATATGGTGGAGAATATATATTCCCTACTATATAAGAATATTGACTAAATGTTTTTGATCTTGTTTTAAATATCGCTCCAAATTTTACAAAGCCTTATGAAAATTCTTGCGCCCTATTGCTTAGTAGCTTAGTA
>CAURJV010000017.1:0-81462 GCA_963524945.1 uncultured Clostridium sp. | reverse complement strand
AAAAAAATGTTGTATACTATATATGAAAAAAGCAAGAGAAGAAATATTAAATATTGTTAAGAAATATGGATTAGATGTAGATCCAGATGCAAAAATTGAAGATATTTCGGTAGGTATGCAACAGCGTATTGAGATATTAAAAGCTTTATATCGTGGAGCTGATTTATTAATATTGGACGAGCCGACAGCGGTCCTTACTCCACAAGAAATTCAAGATTTAATAGGGATTATGCATAATCTTATTGCTGATGGAAAAACAATAATTATAATTACACATAAATTAAAAGAAATAAAAGAATCTTCTGATGTTTGTACAATAATTCGTAGAGGAAAATATATAGATACAGTAAATGTTAAGGAAGTAACAAGAGAAGAACTTGCAACAATGATGGTAGGTCATGCAGTCAAGTTAGTCGTTGACAAAGGGACTGCAAAACCAGATGAGGTTGTCTTTGAAATAGATAATTTAACTGTAAAAGATGAAAGGAATTTAGATGCAGTTAAAGATTTATCAATTAAAGTACGTAAGGGTGAAATCATTGGTATTGCAGGAATTGATGGCAATGGACAAAAAGAATTAATTGAAGCTATAACTTGTCTTGCTAAATCCGAAAAAGGTACCATTAAAATAAATGGAGTAGAAATTCAAAATACCACAACAGAAAACGTTATCAAAAATAAAGTTTCAACAATACATGAAGACAGGCAAAAACGTGGGCTAGTACTAGATTTTAGTGTTGCTGAAAATATGGTAATAGAAAAATATAAAAGTGAACCATATTGTAAGAATGGATTATTGGTTAAAGACAAAATTATAGCTCACACTAAGGAACTTATAAACCAGTATGATATAAGACCTGATAATTGTGAATCATTACCTATCAGAGGGCTATCAGGAGGAAATCAGCAAAAAGTTATAATTGCAAGAGAAGTATATAATGATCCAGACTTATTAATTGCAGTACAGCCAACTCGTGGACTTGATGTAGGAGCAATTGAATATGTTCATAAAACATTAATAAGAGAAAGAGATAAAGGAAAAGCTGTCCTTTTAATTTCATTAGAACTTGATGAAGTTATGAATGTTTCTGATACTATAGCTGTAATTTCTGAAGGAAGTATTGTAGGTACTTTTAAACAAGGAGAAGTTGATGAAAATACAATAGGCTTGCTAATGGCGGGAGGTAAACATAGTGAAGATAGTAGTAAAAATTCTTAAAAAACCAGTTACTTCAACATTCATTGCAATATTCTTTGGATTTATTGTTGCATCAATAGTACTAGGTGTTGCTGGCTATAATCCTATAGATGCTTTTAGTGCACTTTTTGGAGGGATCTTTTCAAAACCTAAATATATATCTAATACAATTATAAAGGCTACGCCTATTATTTTAACTGGTTTAAGTGTTGCATTTGCTTTTAAAACAGGTTTGTTCAATATTGGAGCAGAGGGCCAATATATAGTAGGAACAATTGCATCAACTATAGTTGGAATCAAATTAAATTTACCAGCAGTATTAGAAATTCCTTTAGTAATTTTAGCTGGTGTAGCTGCTGGAGCAGTGTTTGGTGGTATCGTAGGAGTTCTTAAGGCGAAATTCGGAATACATGAAGTTATAACCAGTATAATGCTGAATTGGATTGCATTATATTTATCTAATTTCGTTGTATCAACAGATGTATTTCACCAACCAGATTCAACAAGTACTTATATGATTAATGAATCTGGGTTTACTACTATACTTGGTAATTGGAAGACATCTGATGCAGGAATAGAATTTCTTTCACACAACAAATGGTTATCAGAAGTCTTATTAAAAACAGATGTTAATATTGGAATTATCGTTGCTATTATAATGGCTGTAGTGATATCAATCTTACTATATAAATCAGCAAAAGGATACGAATTGCGTGCAGTTGGATTAAATAAAGATGCAGCAGAATTTGCTGGAATAAATGTTAATCGTAATATAATTCAATCAATGGTAATTGCAGGTGCATTATCAGGTCTTGCTGGAGCACTAGCTATTACAGGCACAGCACCTCATAAGTTATCAACTATGGCCGCTTTTGAAAATAACGGATTTAACGGATTATCAGTTGCATTAATTGCAGGAAGTTCACCTATTGGATGTATATTTGGAGGATTGCTATATGGTGGATTACTATATGGAGGTCAATCTGTACAATCTGCTATAGGTGCACCATCGGAAATAATAAATATAATGATAGGTACTATTGTATTTTTCGTAGCATTAACTAAGATTGTACCTGCTTTAGCTGACAGACTTTTAAAGAGAGGTGAGAAGAATGTTAAATAGTATTGCACTATTAATAGGTATTACACTAATGTATTCAGCACCGTTAATATTTGGAGCATTAGGTGGAGTTGTTTCTGAGCGTTCTGGAGTTGTAAATATCGGAATTGAAGGTATGATGACTATAGGTGCTTTTACTGGTGCGGCAGTAGGATATTATTCTGGAAATGCATGGCTTGGCTTTTTGGCTGCAGGAATTGCAGGTGGAATAATGGCTTTATTACATGCAGTTGCATCTATAACATTCAATGCGGATCAGACAATATCAGGTATTGCTATAAATTTATTGGGTGCAGGTTTCTCTTTATTTACATGTAGGTTATTATTTGAGGGAGCTACTATGACTAAACCAGTAGCTACTAAATTACCTAAAGTATTTGGTGTAGATATTACAGTTTTTATAGCAATTTTAATTACGGTAGTCATTTGGTTTATTTTATATAAGACTAAGTGGGGACTTCGTATTCGTGCTGTAGGAGAGCATCCAGCAGCTGCAGATACTCTTGGAATAAGTGTAACTAGAACTCGCTATGTATGTGTTCTAATTTCTGGAATACTAGCAGGATTTGGTGGAGCATCTATGACTCTTGCAATAATAGCACAATTTACTCCAACAGCAATTAGCGGTCAAGGATTTATTGCATTAGCAGCAGTTATTTTTGGTAAATGGACTCCACATGGCGCATATGGAGCTTGCTTATTATTTGGATTTGCTCAAGCATTAACAGTTGTATTAGGCGGCGGAAACTTTGCTATTCCTTCGCAAATACTTGCAATGCTACCATACATTTTAACAATTGTAGTATTGATTCTTTTTGTTGGAAAATCAGTTGCACCAAAAGCTGATGGAGTTCCTTACGAAAAAGGTACTCGTTAATAGAAAGGAGAAACATTGTTATTTCACAGGACTATGAAAATTTCGCTGAAAGTGCTAAATCGCAGGTTGCATCACTAATGCTTGCTTCCAATTTCATAGGGAAGCTCGACTCATTACATTCGCTGAGGAAGTTCGACAACCCAAAATAAAATTTTGGACTCTCACTTCACAAGAGTTAATGGAACCAACCGTTAGCGGAAACTCGACTCACATACGTTCGCTGAGTAAGTGATTCACACTGAATCAAAGATTCGAGTTCACTACTTAAGAACTTTTAATACTCATTTTCAATGCCTGTTGCATAAAAATGTTTCTGCTTTCTGATATGGTGTTTTATAAATAATATTTTTCATAAATTAAAGAGGATGTCTTGATTAGTGACAAGACATAAGTGACAAGTAAAGGAAGGAGTAATGAAATATGAATATTGCTAAATATATAGATCATACGATATTAAAACCGGAGGCAACAGTAGAGGATGTAAAGAGATTATGCAGAGAAGCTAAAGAATACAATTTTGCTTCAGTTTGTGTAAATGGATGTTATGCAAAATTAGTAAGTACTGAACTTATGGGGACTGATGTGAAGACGTGTGTAGTTGTTGGGTTTCCATTAGGTGCAATGACAAAGGAAGCGAAAGTTTTTGAAACAAGTCAAGCCATTGAAAATGGAGCTACTGAAATAGATATGGTAATAAATGTTGGAGCATTAAAAGATAAAAATTATAGTTTACTTAAAGAAGATATAGAAGCAGTTGTAAATGCAGCAAAAGGAAAAGCATTAGTTAAGGTAATTATTGAAACATGTTTATTAAGTGATGAAGAAAAAGTTAAAGTTTGTGAGATAGCTAAAGAAGCTAAGGCTGATTTTGTTAAGACATCAACAGGATTTTCTACTGGTGGAGCAACTAAGGAAGATATTGCTTTAATGAGAAAGACTGTTGGACCAGATTTAGGTGTAAAGGCATCAGGTGGAGTTAGAGACTTTAAAGCTGCTATGGAGATGATAAATGCAGGAGCAAGCAGAATAGGATCAAGTAACAGCATTACCATTGTTAATGAGAGCAAATAATTTTTAGGCTGTAAGATAAATAAATGATAAAATGATAAATTGTGATGAATATCTGGATAGAACCATGAGACAAAAAGTAATTCATGGTTCTATTAGTTATATCACTCTGTAAATAAAAGAAGGTTTAGTAAGGAGAATAATCTAATTAAAAGAATGTACCCATAACTAGGTTCAGGTAAAATGTATATTCTTAAGAATATAAGAAGTTAGGAATAAAAGAATATAGGAATATATATATGAAAAAATAAAACAATTTAAAAATGAACCAATAAAAAAAAGGTACAGTAAATAGATATCTTTTAAAAAGAGAATGAAGTAAATTTAAGATTTTGAGAAATTTGGTTTTACTGTAGAAAATGATGTCGAGAAGACTATGAATCGGATATATAAATAATAAATGAGGAAATAAGTAGGCTGTTCGAAGAGGAGAATAAAATTTCTATTTTGGACAGCCTGTTTTTTATCTGTTTTATATAGATTTTAATGATAAATTGCTAATAGTATAATTTTTGCAGAGAATTATACTATTTTAAACAAGTATAGTCAGATAAGACTATATTAGGATTAATGTGAATTAAAATGAAGCGATTATAATTTTTAGATTTATTTATATAATATGATAAACATTCGTAAATCTGTAACATTATTGATAAATATCTGTGATAGAACTGTAACAATAATTTCATATAATTAAATCGAACAAGAGATAATGCATTTAAAAAAGATTTTGAATGGTAGGAATTGATATGAAAAATAAAAGTATTAAAAGTAAAGTTATGGCGGGCGTTATTTTACAAGTTTAATGCTAGGAGCAAGTATAAGTGCGTTTGCTACTGATTCAACAAGTACTGCAAGTCGTACAAGAGGAGCTCAGCATCAAAGTATAAATTAATGTATTTCAAACTAAACTTGATACTTTAGTAAGTGGAGGAGCAATAACAGAAGATAAATAAACTGCTGTTGTAGAAGCTTTCACTCCTTCAAAATAAAAAACACGCTAACAAAATTTGGAGAGAGGATTAATATAAATTCTATAAATGAGTAAAATTTTAAGGTTAGTTATGCAAATGAATAACTAGCCTATTTAATTTCAGTGTAAAAAATAAAACATTGTGTAACGATACTCTATGATGCACACTTTGTATAAAAAGGAAATGTATAGGTATATATGGTTAATAACTAAATATTTATAATCCAAATTAGTATTATGATAATAAAATTTATATAAATAAAAAAATATAAAATTGTCATAACTAGAAAAATTTATGTCGAAATGCTATTATATTTTAACAATTTTTGATAAAATATAATTTAGTAAATGTTTGAAATAAGCTGCAAATTATTATAAACTTTAAAATTTTATTATAAAGGGAGATGGTATACTGATGATAAAGAATCTATCCATAAAAACAAAATTGTTAATTGGCTTTATGAGTATGGTTATACTAATTGGAATAACTGGTTTCTTCGGAAAGTTTGGTCTATCAAATACTGAGAGCAGTATAGAACAAATATATTCTGATGATTTAAAAAGTATTGATGAAATACATTCGGTTAAAGAGAACTTTTTAATTGAAATTAAAATCGTTAATGATGTAGTTCTAGAACAGGATAATTCCAAGGTACAAACAGCGCTACAACAACTTGATCAAATCAAAACTAAAAATTCGGCTGTAGTTGAAGCTTTTGGTAATAGCAGCATGTCAAATGATGAGAAGAAAGAGTTTGATGATCTTAATTCTATTTTAGGAGATAAGTTTGGAACTGAAAAAGACAATCTTTTTGAGTTACTTAAAAATGGGAATTATTCAGAAGCAAAAATTAAATTATCTGAAATTAACCAAACTACAGAAATTATATCAAAACATCTTGATAACTTGGTTGAAATAAACCAAAAACAAGCAGATGAAGCTTATAGCAGTGCAAAAGAAAACTATCGCATAACAACTCATAGAATGCATGCAATTCTAATAGTAGGGATTATTTTGGCGCTTGCTATAGGGACAGGATTATCAATATATATATCTATGATAATTAAAAAAGTTTTATTATTTGCAGAAGCTTTAGGAAACGGAGATTTAACATATTCAATAGAAAGTAAAAATAAAGATGAATTAGGATTATTAATTAGAGCATTAAATAATGCAAAAGAAAAAATTAAATCAGTGATTGAAAATATTGTGATTCAGGCTCAGGGTGTAACAGCATCTAGTGAAGAATTATCTGCTACGTTAGAAGAATTATCAAGTAATTTTGAAAGTATAGATAAGAATACATCTGGAATAGTTGAAAACATACAAGGTATAAATTCAATTACAGAAGAGTTATCTTCCACAATGGAAGAGGTTAATTCTGGAATAACTCAGCTGGCTTCGAATTCAACTGAAAGTAGTCATCAGTCTATCGAAATTAAAGAAAGAGCTACTGAAGTAAAGGAAACTGGAATTAATTCTATGAAAGCTACAGATGAATTGTATGAAGAAAAGCAAAATAATATACTTAATGCCATAGAGCAAGGAAAAGTAGTTAGTGAAATAGGTATAATTGCACAATCAATTGCATCAATAGCAGAACAGACAAATCTGCTTGCCTTGAATGCAAATATTGAAGCAGCAAGGGCTGGAGAGCAAGGAAAGGGATTTGCAGTAGTTGCAAATGAAGTAAGGATACTTGCTGAGCAGTCAGCAGATTATGTTAAGAATATTCAAAATGTGGTTTCAAATGTTCAGGCTGCCTTTAATAATTTATCAGGCAATTCAAAGGATGTGCTGAATTTTGTTAATCATAATGTTAAAAACGATTATGATTTATTGATTGAGACAGGGAATAAATACGAAAATGATGCTGCATATATTAGTGACTTATCACAAAACATTGCATCAATGTCACAGGAGTTAAATGCATCTACAGAAGAGATTTCTGCAGTTGTACAAACTATTGCGGAAAATATGAAAGATACTAAAAACAGTTCGGAGGAAATTAAAGCAGGTATAGATGAAACTAATAAAGCAATAGAACAAGTTGCTAGAGTAGCTCAGAATCAAGCAGAAACAGCAGAAAAATTAACTGAATTGGTTTTAAATTTTAAAATATAGGTAGATTTAACAATCCAAGTGAATCTTAGGCATAACTAAGATCATTTGGATTGTTTTATTAAATAGAAAACTTTTAATCATCAAAATTATTGATATGCTGCATTTAAAATTTCAATTTTACAAATAGACTAAGCCCTCTTATAATAAGATAATCAACACCAAGGAGGGGAAAAATGAATAAAAAACTAAATACTATTTCTATAAGTGGACTAATGATAGGTCCAATTTTAGGTTCAGGTATTGTACTCTTACCACCTATTGCAATTCATATGATTGGGGATAAAGCCATTATTGCATGGATAATAACAATGTTTATGGGAATTATATTTGCTTACATATTTACAAAAATGAGTATATTAACTTTGAGTAATGAAGGGGTGAATGTGGTAATAGGTGAGAAACTTGGACAAAGTTTTAGGGAATTATCTTCAAATTATTTGACAGCAGCTGTCTGCTTTGGACCGGTAGCTGTTTTATATACGGCTTCTGGATTTATTTGTAACATGTTTCCGGGAGCAAATAATTATAGAACCCTTGTCATTTTTATATTACTATTTCTCAATGTAGTTGTGCTTCTAATGGGAATAACTGCAATGGGCAAGGTTACTTTAGTACTTTCTTCACTTACTGGACTTATTCTTATTATAGGCAGTGTTTTTAATCTTTTAAAGCAAGATAATGTAACTTTTCCAAGTGGTATGCCACCAATTACAACTCTTGGCTCTACGCTTTTGCTATTATTTTGGGCAATTATAGGGTGGGAAGTAATTGGAAGTTACGTTGAAGAGGTCATGAATCCAGAGAAAACGCTTATGCGTGCTATGAAAATAAGCTTATCGGCTGTTATTTTTATATATTTATTAACTACTTTTGCTTTGCAAAATAGTGTAGGAAATCAAATTATTACAAAAGAAACAGATATCAATGTAAGTTTAATTCTCATTCCTTTATTCGGTAACTTATCTTACATTGTTATGGGAATTGTAGCAGCAGGATTGTGTTATGCCACATTGATCATGATATTAGGTGCTGTTACAAGGCAAATGGCTGCCAGAGCAGAAAATGGTATGCTTCCTGCTTTTTTAAGAAAGAAAGAGGAAGAAAGATCTCCTAAAAGAGCTTTATTAGTATTAACTATATTTCATTGCATACTTATTGTCCTCATTCACTACAACTATATTACTGTAGAATGGACAGTAGGAATTGCAAATACTTTCTTTATATGTAACGCACTTCTTGGACTTATTGCTAGTCTCAAATGTATAGATGGTATAATTTTAAAAATATCAATAATATTGTTGATTATAACATTAGTTATATTACTAGCATTTTCATCACTATTAGGATGGATACTATTGCTTGTAGTGAGCCTAATGAGCATGTATAAAAGCATGCCACAGTTTCAGCAGAAATTAAAAAATTAGATTTTCAAAAGAAAGCTAAATTTAGATCTTTATCATATAGCAAGCCGAAATAAGGAGTATGCTGTTGTTCCAGTTTCTAAGGAAATTATGATAGATGATTCTATTAATACCTCAAATTTTATTTATCATAATAAAAAGTATAAATATAATTGTTTTGAAAAAAATAAGTATTGGAATGTTGTGATTAAATTCTTTATATAGCCCTAATAAATAAATTAAGGCGTCTAATTATAATTAAAAAGAATTATGACACTATAGAAAAATGTTTTAAGAAATCAAAAGATGCAAATGAAAGGATGTTTTATTATGAAGATTTATGGAAGTAATGTGTGTCCATCTACGTTAAAGGCTATAGAGGAATTGAAAGAAAAAAATATTAGCTTTGATTATAGAGACTTTTGTGAAGATATAAAAGCGCTAAAGGAATTTGTTGCAATTCGCGATGAGAATTCACTATTTGATGATGTCAAAGATGAAAAAAGAATAGGGATTCCATGTTTTGTTTTGGATAATGGGGTTATAACACTTGATAAAAATTATGCAATAGAAGAATATATGAAAAATAGATAAAGAAGATTACATAGCGGATTTAAGTTTGGTGTTTTAAATTAGCTGTATATAGTTAGAAGTATATTAAATAGTACTATAATTGTAATAGCTGAATCAATGAGAATAGATATTTATGAAATGAAGTAAAAGCCATGGACACATAAATTTTAAGAAACAAATGTGTTAATGGCTTTTGCCATATTATACTTAAAGCTTTTTCAAGTTATAATCATGTTAAGAATAAAAAAACTTATTTCCAAAATGGTTAAAAGGTGATATTCTTAATATAGACAGACCAACTATTAAAAGTAAATAAAGGATTATAGGTTATCTTTATCAACCTAAATTTATTATATAAGGAGTGCGATAGTTGGAAGCATATAAAGTTTTGGAATCATTAAATGATAGATGCAAGTATATATTAAGCATTATACAAAAAAATGGTCCATTAACTAAAAACGAATTGATTGATATAACTAAAATAAAGCTAACGACTTTAAATAGAGAGCTTCAGATATTAATAGATAAAAAAATAGTTGAAGAAAGTCATATTTGATAATCTACAGGTGGAAGAAAGCCTAGTTTATATGATATAAATCCAACTGGATTTTATATTATCGGAATTGATATTTCTAGAATATATGCACGGATAGTTATAACAAATTTGAAATTAGAAATAGTCAATGAGGAATTAAAAAACCATGAATATGATTTTGAAAATATTGGTGAAATTATACCGGGTAACGTAAAAAGATTACTTATAAATTTATCAATAAAAAAGTCATCTATTGTTGGAGTTGGAATAGGAATAGTTGGTGGATTCTATACTGAACCTTTATCTAATACTTTAAGTAAAGCGTTAGGTACTCCTATATATATTGATAATGGAGCTAATGCAGCTGTCATTGGAGAGTATAACTTTGGAATTGGAAAAGGGAAAAATAATATTGCATACGTAAATTGTGGTGTTGGAATAAGAACTGGAATTATATCCTCAGGTGTCTTAATTCGTGCAATCAATAATTTAGAAGATGCATTTGGGCATATGATTGTTGATGCAAATGGAGAGTTGTGTTCGTGTGGTAATTATGGATGCTTAGAAAGTTATGTATCGATACCTAATATAACTAGAAGATTTGCTAAGAGATTAGAAGAATGCAATATGTTAGATTTAAATAAGGAACTAGATGAAATAAATTATGAAGATATTTGTGAGCTGGCTGAGAAAAATAATAAAGCAGCTATAAATGTTATAGAGAGCGCAGCCTTATACTTTGGAATTGGACTTTCAAATTATATTAAATTATTTAATCCAGAATTAATAATATTGAGTGGTCCGTTAATACAAAATTCTAAATTGTTTTATGAGGTATCTAAAAAAATAGCTCTTGAAAGATGTCATTTAAAAAACAATACGGTTAAGTTTAGTAATGGCGGGTACTTTGAAGAAAAATCTATAGCGGTAGGTGCTTGTGCCATGGTTATAAAAAAGATACAAAATTAAAAGAGAAAAGGAAGTGAATATTATGAATCCAGTGGCATTTTCAATTGGAGGATTTGATATAAGATGGTATGGAATATTAATTGCAACAGGTATTATGTTAGGAATAATAATATCTCAATATAACTGTAAATGGAGAGAAGTTGACTATGATAATTTACTAAATATAGTGCTTATCTCTATTCCAATTGGTATTATAGGAGCAAGACTATACTATGTAATATTTGAATTCGATAACTATAAAAATAATATTATTGATGCTTTTAACATAAGGAATGGTGGATTAGCTATACATGGGGGCCTTATTTTTGCATTGGGAACAGCATTAATATATACAAAGATTAAGAAACTTAGTTTTATTAAATTTGCAGACGTTGCAGCACCTTCAATTATTTTAGCCCAAGCTTTAGGAAGATGGGGGAATTTCTTTAATCAAGAGGCTCATGGGGATGTAGTTACCTATGAATTTATTAAACATTTTCCTATGTTTATACAAAAAGGAATGAATATAGGCGGATTATATTATAATCCTACATTTTTATATGAATCTGTTTGGAATTTAATTATATTTATAACATTAATGATTGTGCTTAGAAAGAGCAAAAAGAATGGAGTAGTATTCTTCTCATATATTGGGCTATATTCTATAGGAAGATTTATAATAGAAGGAATGAGGACAGATAGTTTAATGCTTGGAAATATTAGAATGGCTCAGTTAATTAGTCTAAGTGGAATTATTGTATGGATAATATTCATGGTCTTAAATTATTATAAATGTATTTTAAAAGGAAGTGCATGCAAGGAATGAATGTAATTTTATTTATAATAATTGGATTAGCAGCAGGAATATTAAGTGGGATATTTGGTATTGGTGGAGGTATAATAATTGTACCAGCCTTGATATACTTATGTGGATTTAGTCAGCTAAAAGCTCAAGGAACATCACTTGCAATATTACTGCCCCCAGTGGGAATATTGGCATTTATTGAATATTATAAAAAGGGACAAGTTAACTTGCAAGCTGGTATTTTAATATGCTTATTTTTGGTTATTGGCTCGGTATTTGGTGCTAAAATAGCCAATATTATTCCTCTATCGATTTTGAAAAAAGGGTTTGGAGTATTAATGATTTTAATATCTTTAAAAATGATTTTTTCTAAGTGATATAATATTTTAGTGAATAAACTAGCAGATTTATAATTTTTATATTAAGCCTGCTAGTTCTTTTGTTTAATCGGAAGAAATAATTTATCTACGAAATTATATAAATGCTTATATATAATTTCGTAGATAAATTTACATTTAAAACTCAGGGAATCCTAAATACAACAGAACTCAATTTTAATATACAGTAATTTAATACTATCAGATTGATTCGATTTTATTAATTTTTACTAATAATCATATAATCGCCGCAAGTAAGTTGAACTACTTCCGCTCTTAAAGCCTTTGAAATATCATCAGTTAACTGCTTTTGCTCCTCCTGAGTTTGGGCAACTAAAATTAAGGGGTTTCCATTTTGTGCCCTGTCTTTAGATAGGGTTATATATGCTATTATTTCATAACCAGTATTATAAAAATCTGTACCCATGGTATTCCTGCCTTTCTATTTATTAAGATTAGATTTCATTAAACTAGAACTCTTTTTTATACTCTCTAAAAGAGGTGTTTTCTTTATTGTCTCTATAAAAGAGCCTTCATTATAAATTATTGGAACTAGCATAACAGCAACTCTTCCTGTTTCGTAGTCGCATTTAGTATAGTGATATCTTTTTAGTCCTAACATTCTGCAAGCTTCAAATATTATGGCCTGCCTTTGACCGTGATGATCAATTATTCTGTTAAAGTGCCTTTCATTTGGGTAAATTATTGCTGCCATGCCGCCATCTTTAACTAAATTTCTTGCTCTATCTGTACCTAAATGATTTGTAACAAATATATCATCTACATATAGTTCGGAATTTTTTACCGTTATCTTTGCTAGCTTTACTTGAGCAATATCTCCGATAGATTTACCCTTTGAAAAATTTTTGAGTATATAAAAAATTATTCCTCCAGCTAAAATACCGCTTAATATATTTATTAGAATAATATTATGAGGCACCAGGTGCATGGTTAAGCTAGTTAAAAAGGAAACTAACAATGATAAATAATTTCTCGCTTCAAAAGTTTTTGCAATACCGTCAATGTAAGCTTCTCCTCTAAAAACATGTTCCACATTATCAAGATCTTGAAGACTTTCTTTTTCTATTTTTCGTACTTCTCTAAACTGCTCAGTAGCAAGAACTAGGAAGGTTATTGCTTCAAAGTTCCTTTCTAGAATAGCTGGAATTGCAATAGCGCCTATTCCAGAAGATATGAATCCAGCTACTAAATGAATTAAATATCCATTTGGATAGCTGGGATACTGCCTGTAATCAACGACTAGGGTAATATATCTAGCAGCAGTACCACATAGTATTGGTATTAAGATTAAAAATATATAATACTGAGAAAGCATTTCTTTTTCCATATGAGCCTCCGAATATTTAGTAGTTAGAATATAAATAACCAATTTTATATATTAATTTTCTGCATTATATATAAAAAATATACAGTTATCTTGAAATTTGAGATTTATACAAACATTAATATTTTAAGAATAAGCCAATAGGAGATTATGGACTTAAATGAAATATAATTCTTCAATAAGGAAAAGTATGTAATACAAGCTATGGGTGCTATTTTTACTAGTATTTTTATAGGTTATAAATTATCATACTGGTTAATATATTACTGCCAAGCAAAATTTATATTAATTAAGGGAGGTAGATGCATATGTCATCAAATAATAGTGGAAGAAATAGAACATTAGTACCAGAAGCAAAACAAGGATTAAACAGATTAAAAACAGAGGTTGCTTCAGAAGTTGGATTAAGCAATTATGAAAGCATGGATAAAGGAAACCTTTCTTCAAGACAAAATGGATATGTTGGCGGATATATGGTAAAACATATGATCGAAGATTACGAACAAGGTCTTAAGTAATAAGCATAAGACTAAGAGCATGAAAATAGTTGTTTAAGATATAAAGCAAAATTTTATATCTTAAACAACAAGACCTAAAAGATTTAATCAATAAATCTTTTAGGTCTATTTTTTACTATAATATACTTGCCTTTATTTAAATTAATACAGAATTTAGATTGAATATACTTATGAGCGTATTAATAATATTGAGGATAAAATAATTATTAATATATTTTAAAGAAATAAAAATGGCCATAAATTCCAAGCATTATTAAAGCCGTTTCCGTAATTACCGTAGTTCATTCCATAGTTACCATAATTCATTCCACAGTTGCCGTAGTTCATGCCACAATTTCCAAAGTTTAAACCACAGTTTCCACCGCAATTACCATAGTTCATGCCGTAATTTCCATAATTCATACCATAATTACCATATCCATTATTGTTATTATAGCAAGGCTTGCAAGATTTTTTGCAACACTTTTTCATAGCCCATTTCTCCTTTGTTAATCAAAATCATTTGTTATACTAACAATATATTAGGCAGTATCAAAAGTTGTTACATAATATTTAGGTGAAATTTAAAAAATTTCATTGTAATTCAAAATCTTAATTGATAATTCTAATTTAAATAAATTATTACTATCTTCCAAGGAAATATCAAGTAAACTTTGAATTTTATTAAAGCGATAAAATAATGTACTTCTATGTATATTTAATTTATTTGATGTATAATTGGCATTTCTATTACATTCTAAGTAAGTTTTTAGAGTTATAAATAATTCCGTTTTATTCTTCTCATCGTATTTAATAAGCTTTTTTATTAAAGGGTTAACTAAGGTTGTTATATCGATTCTAGGTAAATCCTTATTTTCTTTTGAACTTGCAGATATATGAATAAGATAATATTCAATGTAATCTTCAAAATAGCTTATAATACTATGGCTTTTCATGTATGATGATAGCTTTAGAGCGCATATTGATTGCTTAAAGTAATCTTTTATATCCAATAAATTATTAAAATTAATACTAGCTCCACATCTTAAATTGTTTAGTTTTAAAAATTCTAATAGATTTTCTTTTATGTACTCACTTATGATTTGTTCATTATCACTGCTAATAAGAAAAATAATTGTATCTTTATAATAGGTTGAAATACAATTTCCAAGTATACCTTTAAGTCTTTGAATTAAGTCTCTTAATCCAAAGTTATGCCTATAATCCTCATATTTCTGCTTGAAGGGTATTGAAAGGATTAGATTGTATTTACTTAAAGTAAAGCTACTATATTTTAAGCGTTCACTGGCATATTCCAAATTATCTATATCATTTACTAATAAATCCATCAAATAATATTCTTCATCTAGACCTGAGTTGCTTATAAATAGATTTTCTTTTTGTATTTGAATAGAAAGTAAATTGGATAATATATTTGTTAGTTCCAAATCTTCATCTTGAAAATCACGATCACGTTGAAGAACACTTATATATCCTATTGAAATTCCATTAACTTTAATAGAGCAAAATATTAAATTTTCCTCAGAATAATGAAAAAATGAATTATTTGTTTTATAAATAGTATCCATGCATTTATTTTCTTTCATTAAACTAATAATACCTGATAATAAATAATCTTCGCCATTATGGGTTTCAATGCTTGAATTTTCACACTTAGCTAGATTAGAACGAGTGATGAGTCGATAGCTGGTATCTAAAATAAAAATAGGATTTCCTAAAAAATTTTCGGCTATGCTAAGAATATCATCAATATTATTTTGAACAAATAAACTATTATAAAGTTCATATCTTTTCTTATATAAATCGTATTCTTTTTTCATTAATTTCTCCTTATTTCGCTTAAATTGAAAAAATGTCTAAACATTATAAACTTAAGAGTATTATTTTAAGACTTATTTTTGATGAATGACATTTTCTATAATGCTAAAATTATGATAAATCGTTTGTTTTTGTAATTCAAAACTAATTATCTTATTAAATTATAATTAGAAAATGCAAAAGTATAAACTAATTTTAACAAAATATTAAGCTATTAAAAGGAGAAATATTAATGAGTTTTACAGTATTAGGTATTACAGCGGGAAGAAAAGATTCAAATTCAGAAATCTTATTAAAGGAAGCATTACTTGCATGTCAGGAACAAGGTGCAGATGTTAAAATGATTAATTTAAGAGATTATAATATTATGGAATGTTCAGGATGTACAGCTTGTACGCATGGAATGAGTAATGGAAAAAATGTTGGATGTACGTTAAGTAAAAAAGATGATAAGGAAGAAATTATGAAAGTGATGCTAAATGTAGATGCTATAATTGCAACAGCACCAACATATGACTTAATGCCAACAGCAACATTTTCAAAATTCATGCATAGAAATCTAGCATATGAATCAGCATTCCTAGAATTTATTGGTGCAATTGAACATAAAGATAGAGTTGCAGGTTTAATTGCAGTTGGAGGATCTACTCGTTCTTGGCAGTCAATGGCACTTGAAAGCATGCAGGCTACATGTTTTACAAATGATTTTAAAGTAGTTGATATGTATTTAGCAACAAGAGTTCCAGCACCAAAACAGTGCTTATTACACGATGATATGATAGAACGTGCTCATAAAATGGGTGAAAATATAATGAAATCATTAAATACTCCAGTAGAAGAAAGAACTTGGCTTGGAGAAGAAGGTATGGGATGGTGCCCACATTGCCATTCAAATGCATTAATTCTTGGAGAAGTGCAATGGGACGGGCTACATTATCCAGTTGAATGTCAAGTTTGTGGCGCTGGTGGAAATTTAGAGAAGACAGAAGACGGAAAATGGAAATTTGTTATCCAAGAAGATGGATTAATTCGTGATCGTACATCTGTTGAAGGCAGAGGACATCATGTAAAGGAAATTATGCATACACAGGGTGGTTTCTATACAGACGAGAATTTGGCAGTTGTTAAAGAAAAATTTGCAAAATATAAGGAATTAAAATTTCCTACAATTGAAATCAATAAATAATTAATGCCGTATTACTAGAGGTATGTAGTTAAAAAAGGTTATAGAATTGAAAAATGAATGATGTCATTTAATGGCGTTGTTCATTTTTTTATTTCATAGAAAGTTGCATTAAAGTCAAGTACGAGTATAGTGTGGTCTTCTTACATAAATCATAAAAAATGCTGATTAAGAAAAAATAAGAAAGAAAATATATTCACATTTTTGAAAAAATCACATTAGCTTTTAAGTAGAAATTTATCATATAAATTTTCCTAAACAGGATATCCAATATTATTGATTCTATTCTTTTCATAAATTACTTAAATTATTATACACAGTCCTTCATAAGTTATTCGACAGTTTTTATTAATGTGTCTTATATCCAACAAGCTTTTATAATATTGATGATTGAAATGAGGAATCCATCAAAATATAATAAACACATGTCGACAAAACAATGACTATTAACGGAGGATGAATTTATGAGAAAAATATTAAAGCATCGTTTTAGTATATTGCTTATATGGATTATAGCTACAATAGTATTCGTAATTAATCAACCAAATTTTAATGCGGTACTAAGTCAAAAGGGTGGAGCTACCATAAGCGAAAACTCACCATCTGTGGTTGCTCAAGAAATGATAAATAAAATGGGTGATTCTAAAGGAGATTCATTGTTATTAGTATTTAATAGCGATAAGGAACTCTCAGATGGTGATATGAATGATATTGAACAAGGTATAGATAAATTAAATGAAAATAAAGAAAAATTGAAAATAAATGATATTATAGATCCATTCAGTAAGCCTGAAGCAAAAGATCAAATGATATCAAAAGATAATACAACTGTACTTGTATCAATTTCCTTTGAGAAAGGTGAAAGAGATAGTAATGCTGTAATACAAGATTTTAATAATGAAATCAAAGATGTTAAGGTAAATCATTATATCACAGGTTCGCTTGCCATAAATAATGATTATCAAAATGAAGTAGCAAAGAGTGTTGATAAAAGTGCTGTAATAACTGTAGGGTTTATATTAGTTGTACTAGTGCTTATGTTCCGTTCAGTTGTTACACCTTTAGTAACGCTTCTAGCAGTAGGGTTATCCTATGTATCATCAATGGGTATTATAGGAGTGCTAGTTAATAAATTTAATTTTCCTATTACAAGTTTCACTCAAATGTTCATATGTTTAGTACTTTTTGGAATTGGAACAGATTATCATATACTCTTACTTAATAGATTTAAAGAAGAGTTATCTAATGGATTAACTATAGATGAAGCTATTATAAACAGTTATAAAACTTCAGGTAAGACAATATTATATAGCGGCTTAACAGTTTTAATGGCTTTTGCAAGTTTAACATTTGTACAATTTTCTATATATAGATCAGCTAATGCTGTTGCTATAGGCATAGCTATTCTTTTAGTAGAAATGTTTACTTTTACTCCTATAGCTATGAAATTATTAGGTAGTAAGTTATTTTGGCCTTCTAAACAAGCAAGTGGTCATAAAGAAAGTGGTATATGGGGAAGAATAACTTCAATGTCAGTTAAGCATCCAGTAGTTTCATTGTTAGTTGTTGCAGCAATTCTTACTCCTGTAATAACACTTAATGCAAATAAATTATCTTTTGATAATATTAAGGATTTAAGTGATTCCAATGAATCTGTAAAAGGCTTTAATATTATTACAGACAAGTTTAGTGCAGGAAAGGTTATGCAGACTACTGTGGTTTTAGAAAGCGATGAACCTTTAGACAATAATGAAGATTTAGCAGTTATAGATAATCTTACTGAAAAGCTTAAAGGAGTAAAGGGAATAAAAGAAGTATCAGGACCAACTCAGCCTATGGGAACTATAATAGATAATTTTTACACAAATAATCAGACAGATACTGTAGTGAATGGATTATCTAGTGCAAATGATGGGATTGGAAAGGTTAAGGATGGATTAAACAAGATGGATAACAGTCTATCGGCTCCAGATTTTTCATCAGTTAAAAATCTATCTGAAGGTACTGGTAATCTTGAAGGTGGAATGGATGCAATAACTAATGGATTAGTAAAAATCAATGATGGAATTGCACAAGGAGCAAATGGTGCAGATAATCTAGCATCAGGTATAGGTCAGCTTAAATCAGGCTTAGCTCAAATAAATGGTGGACTTAATAATATTTCAAGCAAAATCACAGAAATAATTAATGGATATAATACACTTGGAGAAGGATATAAATCTTTAGAGACATCTATAAGTCAATTAAAGCAGATGTCATCAATGATGCAAGGAAGTATCGCAAAAGTTGATGCAAAATTACCGAATGATCCAGATGTAGCAGCACTTAAAGAGATGATTAACAAATTAGGTTCTTCACTAGATAGCATTACTTCAGCAATGAATACTGCTAATAATAACTACGATAAACTTACTTCGGGCTTAAATCAGGTCAATGATGGTTTAAAAACAGTTATTGCTAGTACAAGCTCAGATTCAGAGTTTGCAAAAGGTATTAATGAACTTGAGAATGGTGCTAAAGCACTTTCTAATGGATTAAAGCAAGGTAGTGCTGGACAAGAACAAGTTATTTCAAGTATGTCACAACTAAGAAATGGTGCTGATAAAATTAAAACAGGACAAGATTCCTTATACAATGGATTAAATAATCTTAGTGGAGGAATGACAAAACTAAAGGATGGATTAAACGGAAGCAGTAATGGGTTATCTAGTATATCAAATGGAATTGGTAAGAGTAACGATTTTTTAAATCAGCTTACTAATACAAAAAGTTTTTATATACCAGATGAAGCTTTTAATAATTCAGATATAAGTAAAATGTTTGATGCATATATGTCTAAAGATAGAAAAATAGCGAAGTTAACTATAACTTTAGATTCAGAGCCATATTCTGATTCTTCAATTAATCTTATAGATAATATAAGTACTGTAGTTCAAAATAACCTTACTGGTACAAAGCTTTCTAATGTAAAATATGGAGTTGCAGGGGCAACAGCTAATTCTAATGATTTAAGTAATGTTGCAACACATGATATAACTTTTACTCAAATAATAGTATTAGGAGCTATATTTATATTACTAGTTATTGTAATAAGATCATTTTGGATTCCAGTTTATATAGTAGGTTCACTTGGAGTGGCTTATTATGCAGCTTTATCATCAACAGCCTTTATATCAAAAATGTTATTTAGCAGTGCAGCAGAAGGGTTGTCTTGGAATGTTCCTTTCTTCTCATTTATAATGATAGCTGCACTTGGTGTTGATTATAGTATATTCTTGATGATGCGCTTTAAGGAGTATCCAAATATTTCTGCAAAAGAAGCTATAGTTTTAGCATCAAGAAAAATAGGTGGAGTAGTAATGTCAGCAGCTATTATTTTAGCTGGAACTTTCGCTACTTTATATCCTTCAAATATTGTTATATTAATGGAACTCGCAATAGCTGTTGTCATAGGATTATTCCTATTAGCTTTTGTTTTACTTCCAATAGCAATACCAGCACTTATGTCACTATCAGAAGATATTTCAAAAAAATCTAATACTAAAATGAAAGAACTTGCACAAGCAATGAAAAATAATAATTATATAGAAGAAATATAGAGTTAATAAAAATAAAGGTGCCGAAAAAATTGAGGCACCTTTATTTTTTGTATTATACCAAGAGTATACACTATAGAGATATAGGTATGCTTCGATGATTTGAATAGAGAGAGTCTAAAGGTAATATGAAGTTAGAACATTTCTATTATAATAGCAGCTAAATCTTTAGGTGGAACATTTATATCATCATTAAGCCACTGTTGCACAACTCCAATAAACCCTGAGATTGTATAAGGAATGTAATAATAGGCTTTTGTCTTAGAAAATGAACTGTTTACTGGTAAATTAGCATATTTTATAAAGTTCTTGAATTTTTCTATAAAAGCATAATCTCCATCATGGCCAAGTAATATTTTAAACATATCTGCATTGGTTTTTATGAATTCAAGTAAATAAGTTAAAAATGATAATAAATTATCATAGGAGGCTGTTTCTTCTGAAAATTTATCATAAGCCTCAGTAAAATCATTGAATAATCCTGTTTCGATTTTTTCTAACATATCATATATATCATTGTAATAAAGATAGAAAGTTGATCTGTTAACATCAGCTAGGTCAGTAAGTTCTTTAACAGTAATCTTATTTATTTTCTTTTCAGACATAAGCTTTGTTAAGGCTTCTATTAAAACTTTCTTAGTTCTTCGTATACGTCTATCTACTTTATTTTGCTCCATAATAAAAAACCTCCAAGTAAGCAGTTATGATTAGCGCATGTTAAATAAATTAATCATTATATATTAAGTAGTTTGGCTATAATTACAAAAAGTATTAATAAATCCTAATTGAAATAGATAATTGTAATAGAATTGTATAAAGTCAGTGCTTTAAATTGATTATAATTTTAAGTATAATACTTTAAGGAGTACTAAGGTTAAAATTAAAATAGGATTATCCTAATTTAAAGAAATGGAGAGAAGTAATGACAGATTACCATAAGTTATTAGGCGTAGAAAAGAATGCATCGAAAGAAGAGATAAAAAAAGCTTATGAAATGCAAGTAGAGAAAATAAAAAAAGAAGTGGTTAATGAAAAAAGACTTAATCAATTTTTAAAGATATTTGATGAGGCTTATGAAGCTTTAATCAGCTTAGAGGAAAATCAATCGGTTAAAGAAAATTTAACAGTAGCTATAAATCCAAAAGAAATACAAAAAGAAAAAGATTATAGTAATGAAGATGAAGCTTATACAAGTAGGCGTAATTCTAAAAGTAAAGCAAAAAGTTCTGGAGGGAAAAGTAATAATCCAAAGAGAAAAGAAACTTCGAGAAATAAAGAGAGAAAAAACAGCTTAAACGATGATAAAGAGGAAAAAGGAAGAAAACAAAGAGCAGCTCAAAAGAAATCGCAAAATGATACTAAAAAGGCATTTAATTTGGTTATGCTGCCATTTAAGATATTAGCGTTCCCATTTATAGTTGTATTATCAGTAATAATAGCAGTATTACAAGTTATAAACATAATTTCGTGGATAGCAACTAAAGTATTAATTGTTGGATCTATATCTGTGGGAGCCATACACTTATATCAGGTTAAAATGGGACAAGCGATAAATTATAATATACTAATTTTGGCTGGTGCAGTATTAGTAGCATCATTTTTCTTACCATACATCTTAAAGTTATTATTAAAAGTTTTACAAACAATAAATGATGTATTAAAAGGCTTTGTTTTTTAGGATACATAAAGGAGTTATTAAATGAAATACTATTTAGCGCCCATGGAGGGAATTACTGAATACATATATAGAAATTCTTATGAAAAATTTTTTGGAAACGTGGATAAATATTTTACACCTTTTATTGTGCCAAATGAAAGTAGAAGTCTTAAAACTAAGGAGCTTGTAGATGTTTTACCTGAAAACAATAAAGGAATGAACATAGTACCTCAAATACTTACTAACGATGCAGAAGGCTTTATTAATACTTCTAGAAAATTACAACAACTAGGTTATAGTGAAGTTAACTTAAATTTAGGATGTCCTGCTAAGACTGTTGTTTCAAAGAATAGGGGCTCAGGATTTTTGGCAAAAAGGGAAGAACTAGACTCATTTCTAGATGAAATATTCAAGATGGATGATATGAAAATTTCTATAAAAACTAGAATAGGAAAAGATAATCCAGAAGAATTTTATGAGCTAATAAAGATTTACAATAAATATCCTTTGGAAGAGTTAATTATTCATCCTAGAACACAAAAAGACTTTTATGGAAATAAACCTAATGTACATGTATTTAGAGATGCCTTATCTCTAAGTAATAACCCAGTATGCTACAATGGAGATATTTTCACAATTAATGATTATAATAAATTAGTAGCGGATTTTCCTGAGGTAAATACAGTAATGCTAGGAAGAGGCATACTTGCTAATCCAGGGTTGATTAACATAATAAAAAATAATATTAATACAAGCAAAAATATATTAAAAGATTTCCATGATGAAATTTTAAATAGATATATAGAGGTGTTTCCAGAAGATATATATGCAATAAATAGAATGAAAGAGCTATTTGGATATATGATCTACATATTTTCGGATAATAAAGAATACGCTAAAAAAATAAGAAGTGCACAAAAGTTAAGCGATTATACTGAAGCTGTTCAGAGTTTATTTACAGAGCAAGAAATTATAAAGGAAGCTGGATTGTTTTATAATAAGCAATAAAAAAATAGGACCTGATTTTAATAGCAATATTAAAATCAGGTCCTATTTAATTGGGCAGAAAATTAAAAGATATTCTAAAATAGATACATATATAGTATTGATATTTAATCTGAAATTTATTCAAAACATATATTGACAATTAAGGATTACAGTTGTATTCTAATTATAGATTACAATTGTAATACAAAAAGAGGAGTGAAAGTTATGGGAGAAATACCTAAGATATCTGAGGCTGAATGGGAAGTTATGAAAATTGTCTGGACAGATTCACCACGTACATCAAATCAAATTATTGAGGCATTAGAAGATACAAAAGATTGGAAGCCTAAAACAATAAAGACATTAATAAGCAGACTAGTTAGCAAAAATGCACTTGGATTTAAAGAAGAAGGCAGAAAATACTTATATTATCCAATTGTAAATGAAAATGAATGCATACGTGCAGAGAATCAAACATTTTTAAGTAAAGTTTATAATGGTGCTATCAAAAATATGCTAGTAAGTTTTATAAAAGAAAGTGATTTAAGCAAAGAGGATATAGATGATCTTAAAAGGATATTAGACGAGAGGAATAAGTAGTGTATGTACGAGTATTTTAATTATCTTGATCAGCTGCTTAAAATAATATTTCAAACATCTATCACTGGCAGCATATTGATTTGTTTCATTTTAATTTTTAGAAGATTTTACAAAGAGAGAATAGGTATAAAGTTTCAGTATGCATTATGGTTTTTAGTAATACTGCGTTTAACCATATTTAAGCTTCCTGAGAGCACTTTAAGCATGTTTAATCTTATAAATAAATTAGGAAAAAATATATTGTTATTAATTTCCAATAAGGAAGTACATTTTGGAAGTATGTTAGAAAATGGTAGCAGCCAAGCTAGTTCTATGTCTAATCATGATGTTATCCTAGGAACTATAAATTCTATTGATTTTAGCAATAACGAAATTAATGGGTATAGTTTATCAAGTTTAACTATATTGAGTTTTATATGGCTTATGGGCACAGTGTTTATACTCTCATATATCATGTTTGCATATAAAAGATTGAGAAATAAAATAAGCAGCGAGTGCATGCAAAGTAACATCGAATTTTTAGATGTTTTAAAATACTGCCAAAATAAAATGAAAATTAAAAGAGATATACTGCTAGTTGAGACTTCTAGCGTAAAGACACCAGCGCTACTGGGTTATTTTAATCCAATGATTCTAATTCCAACAGATATTCATAAGATAATATCTGTTGATAAATTAAGATATGTATTTCTTCATGAATTATCTCACTTTAAACGTAAAGATATAGTTATAAACTGGATAATAATTTTTTTAAAGACTATTTATTGGTTTAATCCAATTATTCATTATGGTCTTAGAAAGATGAAAGAGGATATGGAAATATGCTGTGATTCACTTGCACTTTCTTATACAGAAGATGAAGAAGTTGCGGAATATGGATTTACAATCATAAATTTGATAGAACATTTTTCAAAGTCAGTTAATTTAGTTGGGGCAACTTCCATAGTAAATAATAAATCTGAAGTAAAAAGGAGAATTGTTATGATAAAAGTTTTTAATAAAAAGGCCTATAGATTTTCTGCAATGGCAGTTGCATCTTTGCTTGTAATTAGCGGTATTGCACTTACTGATGCAAAGGCATCTGCAAATATAAATGGAGCAAGTAATGCAGTAAATGTAGATAAAATTGATTATGCTTTTGTTAATGATCCTAATATAATAGGTGAGTGGCAAAGTGTAGATTTTGTTGAAAACATAGAAGATTTCAATATAAATGATAAGAAATTTAAAGGTGATTTATATGTTAAGGATCTAAACTTTACAGAGGATGGGAAGGTAGCAAAAACTGTATTTACCTGGACTAAGGATCACATTCTTAATGATGCTGACAAAACTGACAGTAGTTATGTAATCAAAGATATTGATGGCTCAACTTATATGTTCTTTCAATGGAAGAGTGGGGATTATACAATCAGAGGAGAGAAACCTAGCTACTACGTATTGAAAAAAATTAGTTCTACCCCATCACTTAATACTAATATATCTGGTAATGAAGTTGAAACGAGAGCTGATAAAGTTGACTACCCTTTTATTAATGATCCTGAAGTAATTGGAAAATGGGATAGCGTTGATTTTGTGGAGGATATAAATAACTTTAATCCAGAGAAAAAGTCATGGAATGGAGATTTATATTTAAATAATTTAATCTTTGATGAAAATGGTAAAATAGAGAATAAAAATATAACTTGGACAAAAGACCTAGTTTTAAATACTAGCGATAAAACTGCTTCTAAATATATAATAAAAGAAATAAACGGTTCAAAGTATATGTTCTTTGAATGGAAAAATGGTGATTATATAGAAAGAGGAGCAACTCCTTGGTACTATGTTTTGAAGCAAGCTAAATAATAAAACAGAATAACATTAAAAATATATTAAGAAAAATAGTCGTTCGTATAGATATCCAACTTTAAAATTAGATTTATGTGGTAACTTACCGAAATCATAAATATTTTGTTCCGAAAAGCTATGAAAATATCACTGAAGATTCTAAGTTGCAGATTTCACCGCTTTAGCATGCTCCCGCTTTCAGCGTGACAAGCTAAAGTGGAACAATCTACAACTAAGAATCTTAGCAGCTCATTTTCAAATGTTTTCTTCACAAATATATTTATGATTTCTAGTTAAGAAAACCAATTATATATAGTGAATATGGAAATATATTCATATAATAAGTCTAAAATTAATGCTGTTCATCTATAGAATGGCTATTTTTTATGTAAAGATTTCTTACTATTGACAATGTAAAAATGTAGTATCATATTATTAGAATTTATGGAAAAGTTACAGGAACATAAGAGTCATGGAGTATGATGGAAAAGATTTATTGTTTTTTAAAATTTTACGGGAACATTTTTGTTTTCTGCCCCATCTAATTATTGTAATACTTAGCTAGGTAGTATAAATTAAGGAGGAAAAAGATGGAGTTGATATCATTTTTTGATTATAGGAAAAAGTCAACAGTATCTAAAGCGAAGAAAGGCGACAAAGAAGCTTTTTTAGCTCTTATAGATGAAAATAGATTGAATATTTACAGAGTAGCCAGAGGGATTTTAAAGGATAAAGAAGATATTGAAGATGCCATTCAAAATACAATAATAAAATCATTTCAAAAGATAAATTCTCTAAAACAAGATGAGTACTTTAGAACTTGGTTGATTAAAATTTTAATTAATGAATGTACACAAATATTAAGAAAAGGTAAGAGAGTTACTTATTTATCTGAAAATAGCGATACAGAGATCTATAATGATAGTTATGAAAATATTGATTTGACAAAGGCTATAAATTCATTAAGCGAAGAGTTGAGAGTGACAACAGTACTATTTTATTTTGAGGATATGAGTACTAAAGATATTGCGAAATTGCTGAAAATTTCAGATGGAACAGTTAGATCTAGACTCACAAGGGCAAGAACAAAACTTAGAGAAATAATGGGCGAGGTGGAGATATGATAGAATTAAATGATGATTTATTTGATGATAAAATAAGGAAAAAGCTAAAGGATGAAATTAATTATGTACCAAATGATATTAATAAAAAGATTGATAGTACACTTAGCAAAATAAATAAGAAAAGATTTACTATAAAGAAAGCTTGCTGCATATTGGTAAGCTGTATAGGGGTAACACTATTACTTGGAATGGCCATGCCAACATATGCAAGCAATATTCCTATTATAGGGAATATATTTAAAATGTTTAGCAACAAAACCTATGAAAATTATGATGAATATGCTTCTGATTTAAACATAACTAAGGAAAGTAGCGGCTTAAAGATGACTATTGATAAAGTGGTATACGATGAAGTTCAATTATCAATATTCTATACTATTGAAAGTGAAAAGGAAATACAAGATACTCCAAGATTTCCAGGAGCAAAATTAAGAATAAATGGAAAGGAAACGACTTTTAGTGCAGGTGGAACAGGAAAGTTTATGAATGATAATAAAACCTTTGTTGGTTCTATAGAGTACAATGTGTTAAAACATAATTCAATGTCTAAGGAGTTTCAAAATGAACATTTCTTGGGTGGATATGTAGAGATACCAGATAAATTTATATTAAATTTAGATATAGATGAAATAGGACTAGAGAATCCTATTAAAGGAACTTGGAACTTTAATATTCCTGTAAGTAGTGAAAAGGTTAATGGGAAAGTGAATGAAAAGGAGTGTGATATAGATTTAAGTAATATAGTTAGTGGATATCATATAAACAAAATTATTACAACACCACTAAATACAGTGATACAAGGAACACGTATGGATGATGAAGAAAATGCTGATAGATTCTCTTTTGCTGTATTTGATGATAAAGGAAGATATATTAAAAACAAGTCAGAAGAAGCAGTAGGTGATAAAGATAAAGATGGAAATTATATAATGTATTTCAGTGATGGTTTTAAAGAAATTTATGATGATACTGATTACCTGACATTTATACCGTGGAAATATAAAAATAATGATAGCAATGAAACTGAAAATAATATTATTGAAAAATTAAACTTAAAAGGAGAAACAAAGTTGTATTCCAGTGATGGAGAAGAATATATAACTATTACTAAAGTGAATACTGAAGATGGAAAAACAAAGATTTATTATAAATCAAGATATGGAGTCAATGCAGCACCAATTGAAATAGTAGATAATAAAACTGGTGAAAATATAATCTCATTTAATGAGGATTATAATTTTGAAGAACAAAAAGAAGCTACTACTTATAATGCAGATACTGATGAGTATGCAATTACTTGTGATAAAGAAATTAAAGATGGGGAATATTCTGTTAAAACTATAGATAAATCAAAATCTATCGAAGTTTATGGTGATGAAAAATTCACAATAAAAATTAAATAGTGGAGTATATCTATTTTAGAAAAATAATTCTTCATGATAATTCTAAAAATATTGCTAGAATTTTAGCTGTAATAGTGAATTGTAAAATGTGCATTGTGAATTGAAACTATATTTTTGAAGGTGTCTCTTAGGCTTATAGAAGAGGCACCTTCATTTTTTTAGAGATAGGAGATTTAGGATTGCCCTGGATATTACTTATTTTATTTTAATAAAATATTAAAATAATTGGACTCTTTATGGTAAATCATTTAAAATTGATATAAGAAAATATAGGTTTATTTTTATTAGTGTTTATTTTAGGGCTTATTTAAGCATAGAAGAAAATTACATAAATTTTTGATACTAATAAAAACCTATTAGACTATTTATATAAAACAATTTGGGGAGGAAACTTGATGAATTTACAAATTAAAGAGTTATTAGAAAAAAGAATACTAGTACTAGATGGGGCTATGGGGACTTGTATTCAGAATTATAAATTAGAGGAAAAAGATTATAGGGGCAATCTAAACATCTCTTGTAATCAAAAGGGAAATAATGATATTTTAAATCTCACTAATCCTAATATAATAAGGGAAATTCATGAAGCCTATTTGGAGTCTGGTGCAGATATAATTGAAACTAACACATTTAATAGTACGAGTATATCTCAAAAAGACTACGAAATGGAAGATAAAATATATGAACTTAATTTTGAAGGTGCAAAGCTTGCAAAAGAAGCTGCAGATAAATTTACAGCAGAAAATCCAAATAAACCGCGTTTTGTAGCAGGATCACTTGGACCTACAAATAAAACTGCATCTTTATCACCTGATGTTGAAAATCCAGGTTATAGAAATATAAGTTTTGATGAATTAGTTGAAGCTTATAAAGAACAAGTTTTAGGGCTTATAGATGGAGGAGTAGACTTAATTCTTATAGAAACAATTTTTGATGCATTAAATGCAAGAGCTGCACTTATGGGAGCAAAGTCTGCATTTTTAGAAAAAGGAAAGGACTTACATGTAATAATATCTGGGACTATTGCAGATAAAAGTGGAAGAATTCTTTCAGGCCAGACTTTAGAATCTTTTGCAAATACTATGGTAGATGAAAGTATAATTGCAATAGGCTTAAATTGTTCCTTTGGAGCAAAAGATTTGATACCATTTGTAAAATATCTTTCAAGAACTCAAAATAGATACATAAGTGTTTACCCTAATGCAGGACTTCCAAATTCTTTTGGGGAATATGATGAAAAGCCAGAAGAAACTGCAGCTTTAATAAAAAGTTTAGCAGAGGACGGATGCCTTAATATTGTAGGTGGATGTTGTGGTACAACACCAGACCATATAAAAGCAGTAAGTGAAGCTATAAAAGACATTTCACCTAGAAAGATACCAGACATTGAAACTGAAACTGTTTATTGTGGTTTAGAAGCTCTTAGAGCAAATAAGGAAAATAACTTTATTAATATTGGTGAAAGAACAAACGTAGCAGGTTCAGCAAAATTTGCAAGATTAATTAGAGAAAAGAATTATGAAGAAGCTTTATCTATAGCTAAAGATCAAGTTGAAAATGGAGCTCAAGTAGTTGATATTAACTTTGACGATGCTCTCTTAGATGCACAAGAAGAGATGGATAGATTCTTAAAGCTTTTAGCAAGTGAGCCTGAAATTTCAAAGGTTCCAGTAATGATAGATTCTTCTAAGTTTGAGGCTCTTGTAACTGGACTTAAAGCCATTCAAGGAAAACCAATTGTAAATTCCATAAGTCTTAAGGTAGGGGAAGAAGAATTTAAGAGACAGGCGTCCATTATAAGAGATTTTGGAGCAGCTGTTGTAGTTATGGCTTTTGATGAAAATGGGCAGGCAGATTCTTATGAGAAAAAAATTAGCATATGCAAAAGAGCTTATGATATTTTAGTAAATGAGGTTAATTTCCCACCAGAAAATATAGTATTTGATCCTAATATCTTAACAATTGCTACAGGAATAGAAGAACATAATAATTATGCAGTAGATTTTATCAATGCAACTAAATGGATAAAAGAGAATTTACCTTATGCAAAAGTAAGCGGTGGTGTAAGTAATCTTTCATTTGCATTTAGAGGTAACAATGTAATAAGAGAAGCTATGCACTCAGTATTTTTATATCATGCCATAAAAAATGGAATGGATATGGGGATCGTAAACCCTGGAATGATACAAATTTATGATGAAATTGATAAAGCCTTACTTGAAAAAGTGGAAGCAGTTATTTTTAATAAAAGTGAAAATGCAGCAGATGAACTTTTAGAATTTGCGGCTAACTTCAATAAGGTAGACAATAAGTTAGAAGAAAACAAGGAAGCCTGGAGAAATGAAAATGTCAAAGAGAGGTTAAAAACTGCGCTAGTAAAAGGTATAGATAAATATATTAAAGAAGATGTAGAAGAGGTAAGAACAGAATATAGCAAGTCCTTAGAAGTAATAGAAGGACCTCTTATGGATGGAATGAATGAAGTAGGGAAACTTTTTGGTGATGGTAAGATGTTCTTACCTCAGGTTGTAAAAAGTGCTAGAGTTATGAAAAAGGCTGTAGAAGTTTTAAGACCATATTTAGAAGAAGAAAAAAGCAGCAGTGGAAGCATTAGTGCTGGAAAAGTAGTTTTTGCGACTGTAAAAGGTGATGTTCATGATATAGGTAAAAATATTGTATCAGTAGTTCTTTCATGTAATAACTTTGAAGTTATTGATCTTGGAGTAATGGTACCTACAGAAGTTATTTTAGAAACGGCTAAGAAAGAAAATGCAGATATTATCGCTTTAAGTGGTCTTATAACACCGTCTTTAGAGGAAATGGCAAACGTAGCAGAAGAGATGGAAAAGCAAGGATTTAAAATTCCTCTAATGGTAGGTGGAGCCACAACATCAAAGGCTCACACAGCAATTAAAATTGCACCAAAGTATTCTGGTGGAGTAATTCATACAACTGATGCATCAAAAGCTGTTGAAGCTGCTAAACTTCTTTTAAATAAGGATAAAAAAGCTGAATATCTTAATAGAATAGAATCAGAATATGAAACTTTAAGAGAAACATTTAACAAAGTACCTAGAAAATTTGTCACTTTAGATTATGCAAGGGAAAATAATTTCAAGAAAGAATGGAATAAAGAGGAAATCCAGAAGCCTAAAATGTTAGGTATAAAGAAATTTATTGATTTTCCTATAGGGAAATTAAGAAAATATATAGATTGGAGCTTTTTCTTTATCGCTTGGGATATGGGAATGACATATCCACAAATCCTTGAAGATGCAAAATACGGTGAAGAGGCTAAGAAATTATTAGCTGATGCTGAAAAAATGCTTGATAAAATGGAGCGTGAAAATATTTTAAAAGCAAATGCAGCCTTTGGTCTCTTCGAAGCTAATTCTGTAGGCGATAATATTGAAGTTTATAATGATTCTGAAGTGATTAACTTTAATCTTTTAAGACAGCAAGAAGTGAAAAAAGATAATACATATGTGTGCTTATCTGATTTCATAGCTCCTAAAGATACTGGAATAAAGGATTATATAGGTGCTTTCATAACAACAGGTGGAATAGGCGCAAAAGAATACGCAGATAAGCTCAAAGCCTCTGGTGATGATTATGTTGCAACAATGGTTATTTTACTTGCAGATAGACTTGCAGAAGCCTTTGCAGAATATGTTCATGAAAAAGTGAGAAAAGAATATTGGGCATATTCGCCAGATGAGAATTTATCAGTTGAAGAAATATTTAAAGGTAAATATAGAGGAATAAGACCTGCAATTGGTTATCCTTCACTTAGAGATCATTCAGAAAAAGTTAAATTATTTAACTTGCTTGATAAAGAAGGAGAGCTTAATGTAAAACTTACTGAAAGCTATATGATGTCACCTACTGCAAGTACCTGTGGTCTTTACTTTGGAAATAAAGATGCTAAATACTTTGACATTAATAAAATAGATCAGGATCAGTTTAACGATTATGCAAACAGAAATGGCAGAGATAAAGGTGAGCTTAAAAAGCTTATGTATACAATTATAGATTAGGATTCTTTTGATAAAAGTCAGAAGACAGTTTAATTGAAAAATAAAACTATATAGATTTTTATTTTATAACAGCAGTTTAGTGTGTCAGTATGAGATGACATGTTAAACTGCTTTTCTAAACATGTACATAAGTATAACTTATTTTAAAATTCTACATGAAGTAAATATTATCTGATTGTTGCCAATTATTCTAAATTTTAAAGTGAGATCTTATAAGTTGTTTTATTATATGACCAAAAGCTTACTGGTAAGCACATTAAACTCACATTGTATATAACCCATATAAACTTCATTTGATAATCTATATATTATCTTAATGAAGCTTATATGGGCCATTTTTATGGATTGGAATTTTATTTGAATTATTATAGATATCCAATTTAAGAATTTGGCTTATACTTTGCAATAAATACCATACTAGAAAGTAGAAACATTTTTATGCAGCAGGCATTGAAAATGAGCTGTTAAAAGCTCTTAATTGTAGGTTGTTCAACTAATGCTTGTCACAATTAAATTGGGAGCAAGCATTAGTGGTGCAACCTGCAATTTAGCACTTTCAGCGAAATTTTCATAGTCCTATGAAATAACAATGTTTTTACTTTCGGTGGATTATTGCATAAGTTCATGTCTTAGTTGAATTATCTATATGCTTGCACTTTAATACAATTAGTTTTGCTTGGAACTATCTGATGAATCTGTAGAACTTGTTATATTACCTTTTTTAGAAGCAGACTTTTTAGCACTGCCAGAGTAAACGCTACTAACAGAATTTTGTACTGAATCATCTGAATTTAGTATCTTTAGACCTTTAACGTCGTATGCATTTCTAACCATAATTTATGTTCCCCTTTCACTTTTTATAAACTAGTAAAATTTTGATAGACTTAATTTAGCTAACAAATATATTTTGTCTTGATTTCTTTAGTTTATGACAGGAAGTTTATCACTTTGAATGATTATTATAGTATTATAAATCAGTTGGAAACGGTGAAATTACTATTGAAAATAAGATTAGCATATTGTATAATGATAGAAATTAAAATTTAGGAGAAAATATTATGAAAGCATTTAATATGAAAAAAATAAATTTCATACATCATCACCAGTAAGACTTGGTCTGTTAAATAGGCAGATACAAGTCTATAATTCGTAGGCTTGTATCTGCTGGTGATGATAAATTAAATGTCAGTAATAATTTGTTAAGCCATGTAGGATATATGCCTGCATGGCTTTTTGTTATTTAAAGCAAAATATAAAACAATTTATCTATCAAATATAAAAATTAATTATTAAAAGGAGATCAAGATTATGAAGAATAATAAGATACAACCAAGTATATTACCAGGGTTTATGGAGCTATTGCCTAAGGAGCAACAAATATTTAAAGACATAGTAAGGAAAATAACTAAAGTATATGAAGAAAATGGATTTTTGGAAATTGATACCCCAATAATTGAAAAGTCTGAGGTATTATTAGCTAAAAGTGCAGGAGAGACAGAAAAACAAGTTTATAGATTCAACAAGGGAAGTAACGATTTATCTTTGAGATTTGATTTAACAGTGCCTTTTGCAAGATATTCAGCACAGTATTTTAATGAATTAACCTTTCCATTTAAAAGGTATCAAATTGGAAAGGTATATAGAGGTGAAAGAAATCAGAGAGGAAGATACAGGGAATTCTATCAGTGTGACATTGATATTATAGGTAATAACAAGCTTAGTATTAATAATGATGCATTTGTAATAAGTATGGTTTCTAAAGGATTTAAAGCTATCGGTTTAAAAAAATATAAATTTCAAATAAGCAATAGAAAGATATTGTCAGCTATTTTAAAGGATTTAGAGATTGTTAATGCAACTGAAGTTCTAATATTAATTGATAAATACGATAAAATAGGAGATGAGGAGTTTAAGAAATCATTAAATGAATTAATTGGAATAGAAAAAGCAGATATTATTAATAAAATCATAAATTTAGATGGAAGTAATGAAAATATATTAGATCAACTAAAGAATTTAAATTTCAATTCAGAGGAGTTTAAAAAGGGTTTAGAAGAACTTGAAGCAGTTAAAAAAATGCTGAAGATTTTTGGTGTAGAAGATAATGAATATGTAATTAACTTAAAAATAATAAGAGGGCTAGATTATTATACAGGGACAGTATTTGAAACATTTTTAATGGAAAATGAAAAATATGGCTCTATATGTTCAGGTGGAAGATATGATAACTTAGCACAAAATTACACAGATAAAGTATTACCTGGAGTAGGTATATCCATCGGACTTACAAGATTATTTTTTGTATTAAAAGAAATAGAATTTCTTAATAGCTACAAGGTAGAAAAATCAATGGAATATTTAATAATACCAATTGGTGATACGCTTGAATATTGCACTGAGATATATAAAAAATTAATTGATAAAGAAAAATATGTAGAAATATATCTTGAAGATGATAAATTAAAGAAAAAACTTAACTATGCAAATAAATTGGGGATACAGAAAGTGATATTAGTTGGTGAAGATGAAGAGCTAAGTAAACAAGTTAAAATTAAAGATATGATTAACGGTGAAGAAAAAGTGATTAGTATCGAAGAAATTTAAAATTTAGGATTATTATTTCTTTATAGAAATTAATTTAAGTATAGCGAAATTTAGGATTCTGTATTTAAGAAAACAAATTAAATTTTTCATAGTGTTTCCATATAAAAACACTATACTTTAAATGAAATGTAGTGTATACTACAGTAGATTTATGAATGTTTAAAGTGCTAGTTATAAGTATTATATTAAGAGTTATCTTACAATCTTTTTTTATAGTTTAACCATTCATAAATTATAAATACAAAAAAATATGCAATTAATGAAATAAAAGGTTGCTATTTAAAATAAAAGCTGTTATAATAAATTTTGTAAGAAAAAGAAAAAGGTTTTTTATAGATAGTATGGATTTCTCCTTTTAGAGAATTATATGAATCGATATTAATCTTTAATTTTAGAAGGAGGAATTGAATATGCAAGATAAAACTTTAGTATGTAAAGATTGTGGAAATGAATTTGTTTTCACAACTGGAGAACAAGAATTCTACAAAGAAAAAGGATTTGACAACGAACCAGTAAGATGTCCTGATTGTAGAAGAGCTAGAAAACAACAAAATAATAGAAGATAGTTTTGATTATTTTAGGAGTTATAAGATTTTCTTATAACTCTTTTTTAATTCTTTAGGGAATTATAATCAAATCTGTAGATAACTTTTGGAGGCTGCAGAAACATATAGTCTGCTAAGCGGATTTTGTTCTATAGTCTGAAAATATTAAAATATATAAAAAAACAGGTGAGAAAAATGACAAGATAATTGCTACATTTTAGATTTTATAGTAAATAAATTTTTGCTATAGAGGTTTTTATAATGTGAGGGTTCTTAAGTGGTTAATCCCTAAAAGCTGCTTTCCAAAAAATTGGTTAATACCAAAGCAATAATAGCGAAAAAAATCAACATAGAAATATCTTATGTTGATTTTTTTTATTCATGGTGGTACAATATCATTAAATTTGAAATTTGAGGTGAAATGATGATTAAATTTTCTTGCTAATTTTTAAAGTGCAATATAATAGGGGAGTGAACGAGTGGACTCTGTTTATTTTGTTGTACATATGCAAGAAAGTTATTCTATTTTCTCTTAATATATATTTTTATGTTGCGCTATACTAATTAGCTGAACTACGTATATTTATGAGCTGTAAGAATAATAATTTCTTGCGGCTCTTATTTTTTTATAGATTATGATTATAAGGAGGTGAAAAGTATCATGGAAAATAAAGATACAAATCTAACACATGACAATCTTCATATAAAGCCGGATACTTCAAGCGACGTTTATATTTATATGAAGTAGAAGCAGTCGCCTAATTTTCCGACTTTGTTATTTTAGATTAATAATAAACTAATTACAAAGGAGGACAAATGCATGTCTTTAATAAATGTTACAAACCTTACCTTCTCTTATGATGGAAATTATGATACTATTTTTGAAAATGTTAGTTTCCAGATTGATACTGATTGGAAATTGGGATTCACGGGAAGGAATGGACGAGGAAAAACTACTTTTTTGAATCTTTTACTTGGAAAATACGAATATACTGGAAATATTTCAACCAATGTAAATTTTGAATATTTTCCGTATGAGGTAGGAGAACAAGAAAATTTTACAATAGATATTATAAAGGAAATTAGCCCAAATTCAATGGATTGGGAAATAATGAAAGAATTATCCATGTTAGATATAGATGACGATGTTCTATACAGACAATTTTATACTCTATCAAAAGGAGAGCAGACTAAGGCGTTGTTAGCCGCTATGTTTTTGAAGGAAAATTCATTTCTGCTCATTGATGAACCTACAAATCATTTGGATGCTGAAGCTAGAAAAAAACTTAGTAATTATTTGAGAAAAAAGAAAGGATTTATTCTAATTTCACATGATAGGGCTTTTTTAGATAATTGTATTGATCATGTTCTCTCAATAAATAAGACCAATATAGAAATACAGAAGGGTGACTTCTCAAGTTGGTGGGAGAATAAAAAGAGGCAGGATGGATATGAGTTAGCAGAAAATGAAAAACTTAAGAAAGACATTAATCGTTTATCAGAATCTGCTAAGCGAACTAGTAGTTGGTCAAATGAAGTGGAAAAATCGAAAAAAGGAACAACTAACTCTGGCTCTAAGCTTGATAAAGGCTATGTTGGACATAAGGCTGCTAAAATGATGAAACGTTCTAAGTCAATTGAAAGTAGACGAGAATCTTCAATTGAAGAAAAATCTAAGCTTTTAAAAAACATTGAAAGCTCAGACAGCTTGAAAATATCTCAACTTTCTTATCATAAAAATAAGCTTCTAGAACTTGAAAATGTGTCAATATTTTATGGAGATACAATGGTTTGTAAAGATATCAATTTTAGTATTGAACAAGGTGAAAGAATATCACTTAAAGGTAAAAATGGAAGTGGAAAATCAAGCATTATCAAGCTTATTTGTGATGAGAATATAAAATATACAGGTACCTTTAGAAAAGGCAGCGGACTAAAAATATCATACGTGTCACAGGATACCTCTTATCTTAAGGGAAACTTGACTAACTATGCACTTGAAAACAGCATTGATGAAAGCCTTTTTAAAGCAATTTTGAGAAAACTCGATTTTTCAAGAGAGCAATTTGAGAAGGATATATCATCCTTTAGTGGTGGGCAAAAGAAAAAAGTACTGATTGCAAAAAGCCTTTGTGAAAAAGCTCACTTGCATATTTGGGATGAACCCCTTAATTTCATTGATGTTATTTCTCGTATACAGATAGAAGAGTTGTTGCTTGAATATTCACCAACACTACTTTTTGTAGAGCATGACAGTGAGTTTTGCAAAAATGTTGCAACAAAGATTGTGGAGCTTTAGTTAAATCAATTTAAACTTATTAAAGTGGGGAGCAGGGGCTCTCCACTTTTTGGTTATCTATTGTTTAAGTAATTTTATTTACATATTTCTTCATAGCTTCAAAACTCTCATTGCTTATAACATGTTCAATTCTGCATGCATCTTCAACAGCAACTTTCTCATCTACACCAATAGATTTTAACCAGTTAGAAAGAAAAGTGTGCTTTTCATAAACCATATTTGCTATTTCTTTACCTGCGTCAGTGAGAACTATATTTCCCTCATCTGTTATAGCTATATATTCTTTTTCGCGAAGATTTTTCATAGCAACGCTTACACTAGATTTTTTAAAATTAAGCTCGGTAGCAACATCAATAGAGCGTACAGTGTGTGATTTTTGACTTAATATTAAAATTGTTTCTAAATAGTTTTCAACTGATTCATTTATAGCCATATAAAGACCTTCTTTCAATAAAATCTATGTAATGAAATTTAAATTTTAATGAAGTAAGTATATCATAATGCATATTTAACATCAAATTTAGAGTGGAAATAGCATATATGAAAAGCATTGTGATGAGAATATAAAATATAAAGGTGTTTTTATAAAAGGCATCAGACTTAAGATATCGTATGCATCACAGTATACATTTTATCTGTAATTTTATGAGAAAAGTAATTAATGCACTGGACAATCTTACTAGAATATATTAAACTAGTATCAGTTAGTTGAGACTAACTGATACTGTTTTATTATCCAATAGTGCAATTGTTTTGAATTTTTGTGATGATTTTATCATACATGTTATTGTGAAATAGGGGCACTATATAAATATAATATTGAGTTAGTTAAGACTAACTCGAAATAGAATATTTAAGTAACAATAAAAAGATGAAATTAAAAAATTTTAATATTTATAGATAAAACATAATAGTTAAAGGAAATCATATTGGCGAATTGCTGAAAAGTAAATCAACTTAAAAATATTATTATATAGTTAGATAGGAGAGGTGGAGATAGAAATGAGTATTGTTATAATTGGTGGTCATGATCGAATGGTTTGTGAATACAAAAAGATATGTAAGAATTATAATTGTAAAGCAAAGGTCTTTACGCAAATGCAAGGTAATTTGAAAAAGCAAATTGGAAAGCCTGACTTGCTTGTATTGTTTACAAACACTGTATCGCATAAAATGATACAATGCGTGTTATCTAATAATGATACAAATGAAGCTGAATTAATACGATGTCATCAGAGCAGTGGAACTGCCTTAAAAAAAATATTAGAATGCAAGTGTTCTAATATTAATAGTAATAATTAAAGTTTAAAATTTATTTAAAGGAATTAAGAAATATTGTACAACTATTTTAAATAGCCGTACAATATTTCTTTTTTATAAAATTGGATTATGTTTTGGAGCTAAATGTGCTGTTTAGGAGAAAGTATTAACAGAAAAGATAAATTTAGCTTTGGATGATTTAATTTTGTAACAACTATTGGGCTTAGTATCAATCATTTTTCCTTTTTATGCCCTAGGAGTCTATATTGAAGTGAAATCAATAGATATTGTAGCGAGTATAAATTATGAAAAAGGACGATTCAGGAGGCTACGTCTTAAAAGAAAATATATTTGAATATGTATTAAAAAAATCAGATGAAATATGTTAAGCTTTTTGTTATACTTAAAAATAGAAAAAATTATCCAAGTTTCTTGAAAATGTATTCGGTTTTTATTAGTAAGTTTGAGAGGAAGTTTTATCATGGGAGAATTATTAAAGCTACCTAACATCGGCAAAGAAGTTGAAAGGCAATTAAACGAAGTAGGGATATTTACTTACGCTGAATTAAAAGATATTGGAGCAGAGCAGGTATGGCTGATGATACAAGAAATTGATGATTCTGCGTGTATCCATAGATTGCTTGCACTGGAAGGTGCAATTCAGGGTGTTAAGAAAACAGAGTTATCACAGAAACGTAAAGAAGATCTAAAAGATTTTTATAATTGGAATAAAGGAAAATAGTTACTTATAAAAGGAGAATAAAAATGGTTTTATTAGTTGTTGATACACAAAAATTAATAACAAACGATAAATTATATAACTTTGATGCATTTGTATCGAATGTAAAGAAAATAATTGATACAGCAAGGAAAAACGATATTGAAATAATATATATACGTCATGATGATGGACCTGGGAGCGAATTAACAAAAGGAACTGATGGATTTGAAGTGTATGAGAAATTTCAGCCAATTAATGACGAAAAAATATTTGATAAAAAAGTAAATAGTGCTTTTAAAGGGACAGGCTTATTAGAATATTTAATGGATAAAGACGAAAAAGATATAATAATTGTAGGAATTCAAACAGATCTATGTGTTGACGCAACTATAAAATGTGGATTTGAGCATGGCTTCAATATGATAGTTCCTGCTTATGCAAATACAACAGTTGATAATAAATTTATGTCAGCAGAAAATAGTTATAAATATCACAATGAATTTATATGGAATGGAAGATATGCAGAATGTATCTCAATTGATGAAGCTATTAGAAGAATGAGTTAAATAAGGTGTAAATATTTTTTACAAGGAGAAATTATAAAATGAAATCCAATAATATATATGTTATCCGTGGTTATACATCTTCAAGTAAATCAGAGTGGTTTCCATGGTTGAAAGAACAGTTTAAAGATAGCTCTATTAAGGTTAATGTTCCGGATATGCCTGATTCTGAAGATCCACATCTTGAACCTTGGATTAATCATCTTCATAAATGTATTATGGATATTGATGAAAATACGATATTAATTGGTCACAGCCTTGGATGTATCACAGCACTGCGCTATATTCTAGAGAAAAACATAAAAATAAAAGGTGCAATACTTATCTCAGGTTTCATGAATAAAAATCCTATGGATGAACAAACAGAAGGTCTTCAAGAATTTGTAGATAGTCTACTTGATGTTGCAAGAATAAAAAGTCTAATTCCAAAGAGAATAGCTATTACTGCAATAGACGATGACATTGTGCCAACAGAGGCAACACAAAAATTAGCAGAAGAGTTAGAGGCAAATCTTATTATTCTTCCATCAGGAAAGCATTTTATCGCTCGTGATGGATATACTGATTTTCCTGTTTTATTAAATGAAATTAATAAATTAATTAGCGCATAGATCTTATGTTTAGCTAGCGTATATAATTCACTACATTTAATTTTCTCTTAGGTGCAATTATTTCTTTGTTTAATGATTTGTACCCCAAAGCAACACCATAATAAGCTTCATATCCTTCTGGAATACCGAGTTTTTTTGCTTCATCTTCTGATTTTAAGAAAAACGTTATGAGGCCAATCCAAACAGAACCAATGTTTAAGCTTTCTGCTGCTAAAAGCATATTTTGTATTGCTGCGGAGCAATCAACTTTTGGGGAAAGTGCACTTTTATTACCAGATACAATTATTAAGGTTGGGGCATCATATATTAGGTTTACTTTCGGATTTGATCCCATATTTTTGATCCAACTAATTTCTGATTGAGCCATTAATTCTTTTGATTTATCATTAATATGTTTTAGTGTTTCTTTATTTTGAATAACAGTAAAATGCCATGACTGGTCATTATGACCAGAAGGTGCATAAATACCAGATTCAATAATTAAATCTAAATCTTCTTGTTTTATTTGTGTAGGTAAATATGTTCTTACACTTCTCCTATTTCTTATAGTTTTCAAAACTTCATTCATATAATATCTTCCTTCCTTATCGGTTTTATAAAATAATAGCATTAATAGAATTATCATAAAAGTACGCACAAATTTGATATGTGATATCAAAAATGATACCATTAAGGTAATTAGATAGAAGATAGATTGTTATAAAAATGTGTTAGGAGAATAAATTAATGTCAAAATCAATTGATTTAGAATCGGATTGCCCTATGAATTTAACTATAAATATACTTAGTGGTAAGTGGAAACTAGCAATTCTTTGGCATTTGTCAAGAGGAACTATTAGATTCAATGAATTACAAAGATTATTAACTAATATTACTCAGAAGACATTGACAATGCAGCTAAGAGAATTAGAAAGAGATGGGATAATTTATAGAGAAGTATATCCGGAATCACCGCCAAGGGTGGAATATGGACTTACAAGCATTGGAGAAAGCATTAAGCCTATTCTAAGTGGAATGTGTGACTGGGGAAAAAGCTATAAAAAATTAATGAATGAAGACAATAGTGTTAGCTTATTATAGTAAATTAATATATTGATTAATGGAAGATGCTTTTTTACTTATGTGGCGAATACAATTACTTTAATGAGGTAAGTTTTGATAATAGTAGTCGAAATGAAAGGGGAAATTAAATGGAAGAATATATAATAGCTGTTGATGAATTTGATAAGGAAATAGGTTCAATTGAAAAAATGGAGGCTCACCTTAAAGGAACATTGCATAGAGCTTTTTCTATATTAGTATTTAATTCTAAAAATCAATTGTTATTACAGAAAAGAAATGTAAAAAAATATCATTCGCCTGGTCTTTGGACAAATACGTGCTGTAGTCACCCTAAATATGGTGAAAATTTACAGGATGCGATTTATAGAAGGATTAAGGAAGAAATGGGGTTTACATGTGAACTTGAAGAAGTATTTAGTTTTATTTATAAAGTAAAGCTTGAAGATAATCTTTTTGAAAATGAATATGATCATGTATTCATTGGGAAATATGATGGAGAAATAATTGTAAACAAAGATGAAGTAGATGATTTTAAGTGGGTTGATATTAATGAAGTTAAGAAGGACATTATAGAAAGGCCAGAAGCATATACTTATTGGTTCAAGTATTTAGTTAATAAGGAAGAAAGCAAAATATTTAAATAAGTAAGAATTTCATCTAAAATAAAGATTTAGAAATTAATTGTTTTAAAATATAAACATATATTTTAAATTTAATCTAGAAGAGTGTAGAAAAGTACAACAGTTAATCAATTATAAGTAAAGAGGATGTCTCAAAATGATTAAAAATCATCTTCGATATCCTTTTTTTGTTGTCATTTAAAAGATTTTAATAAAAGTCTTTTAAATGACTTTTTTCATATTAAAGAAATATTATATAAATACAGTTTACAGATTAAAGGCTAATCTAGTATCAAGCTTTAAATGTTGATTTTAAAGAGGATTTTTAAGTGATAGATTCTATTTTTTAACACATACTAATTTAGTATTACTATGGATTACAAAGTTTCTATAAGAATGTAAATGAATCATATTTAGACTATTGTTAGGAGGAAATAAAAATGGACTATTCTATAGTTAATGTAATTTTGAGAAGTATTGCTGTTTATGCACTAGCACTGATATTAGCAAGAATCATGGGAAGGAAAATCATTTCTCACATGACACTTTTTGATTTCATTGTAGGTATGTCAATGGGATCATTAGTTGCAAATGCTATGATAGGATCAGAAAGTACATTTGTATCATCAATCATAGCACTAATAGTTATATCAACATTAAGTATCGGAAGTGCATATCTGGATACTAAGAGCTTTAAAATAAGAAAGCTAGCTAATTCAGAACCAGTAACTGTAGTTGAAAATGGGAATATTGTTGAGGAAAATATGAAAAATATGAAGTTAACAGTCAATGAATTAATGATGAAGATGAGAGAAAAGAATGCATTCAGTTTGGCAGATGTAGAATTTGCAATAATGGAAACTGATGGAGAATTATCTGTGCTCCCCAAAGCTGATAAAAAGCCTCTTACTCCATCTCTAATTAAAATTAAAACAACAAATGAAGGACTTATGAAAGACGTAATAATTGATGGAGAAATAATAAGAGAAAATTTAAAAAGTGCTGGAGTGAATGAAAATTGGCTTCATAAGGAGTTAAAGAAGCAAAATATTGAAAATATTAATGACGTATTTTATGCAGGGATATATGCTAATGAAAAGCTTCATGTATCAAAGAGAAATAAGAATGAAAACCATGGGAAATATGGAATTGAATAATTTCAGGAATGAAATAAGTTGAGATTTTTATATTTAAAAACCTCAACTTATTGTGTTTTTGATTTAAATAAGACGACATTGTTAATATTATTTAATAATTAGTTTTAAAAAGAATATAACTTCGTATTAACTTGAACTTCTCAATAAAACATAGTATTGAGAAAAAAATAAATTTTATTGATTAATGGACTTTTGTATTTCGTTACATTCAGTCATGGTTATTAAGGTATCACTTATTTTAGCAACTTTATCTTCGTTTGTAAGTACAATTAGATAGTCACCAGGCCAAATAGTAGTGTCTCCCTTAGGTATTATCTCATCTTCACCACGTTTAACTGCAACTAGCAAGCAATTAGATGGCCATTTTACTTCTTTAATCTGCTTACTATCTAAATTTGATCCAATACATACTGGAAATTCTAATATAGATTTATTCTTTTTGTTACCTATAGAAATATGTTCACCCATATTCTGCAGAAATTTTTCAAGCAATGCTTCATAAACAGGTTTTGATGCTAAAATATCAGCAACTATATATGCAGCAATAGATACTACAGCTAAAGAAAGCAAATGATTAAAAGAACCTGTCATCTCAGTAATTAATATAATTCCAGTTAGAGGTGATTTTACTACAGCTGTGAAATATCCCGCCATTGCAAGAATTATAAACTGAGTGATATAAATATCATCAACATGTGCAAAATGTACTAATATGATCCCATATATATTACCAATTAAAGCTCCAATAGTAAGTAGCGGAAGAAAGATTCCGCCAGGGGCTCCTGATCCGAAACTTGCCATTGTAAATAAAAACTTTACTATAAGGATAATGATTAAAATCATCAAAGATGATTTTTCAGCAATAAGTGAACTTATAAGTTCGTGTCCGCCACCTAAAACTTGTGGCAATAAAAGTCCTAGGAAAACTGAAATTAATAGAGGTATTATTATTCGTAATTCTTTTTTTAGCCATCTTTGTTTTATATATAGATTCTGAGTTTTTAAAAGGAGTTTATTAAAAAGAACACCTAGGAATCCTAAGATAATACCCAATAATATTATATAAAAATAAAATTTAAGAGGTATTGAATCTAATTTCTTAAAGTCAAAAACAGGTTTTAATCCAAAGAATTCACTAGCTATAAAATCAGCTGATAGGGCAGAAGATAGAGCTGAAAGTAAAACTAAAGGTGAAAAGTTTTTATGAACTTCTTCTAATGCAAACATTGCACCTGCTAAAGGGGCGTTAAATGCAGCAGCCAATCCAGCACTAGCTCCACTTGTAATAAGGTATTTTTCTTCAATCTTTATTCGTTTAAATACTTTACTAAAGCCTTGTCCAACTGCAGCTCCTAATTGAACAGATGGACCTTCTCTTCCCAATGAGAGACCAGAACCTATGGAAAGAACTCCGCCTAAAAACTTTCCAAGTATAACTTTCCACCATGTCATATCAAGTTCTCTAAGCAAAACTCCTTCTACCTGAGGTATGCCGCTTCCACTGATCATTGGCTCATATTTAACCATCAATCCAACGATATAGCCTATAACTATAAGTGCTAAAATCCATGGAAGTGCAAGTATATAATTTGAAGATATACTTTTATAAATATAATTTAAAAGAATTCCTGCTTTTTCAAGTGCATAGCGGTATAGTACAATCAATAGGCCAGCAGTAATACCTATTCCAATACCTTCAATAACAAGTCTTAATCTAAAACTATGCCAATGAAATAAAGTTTTATAGGTATTTGTTTTTTGTTTTAATTCCATTATTATGCCTCCAATATTGTCGTGTCTCAAAAGTATATTGTATTAAAGTATTTAATACTACAACGTATATTATGTTAGCATATATATATTAATATGTTAATAGGAAAACCTTATTTATGGATTTTGTTATATATATTGGATATATATTGTAGATTGTTACACTAATGCTTGTCACAATGAAATTGAGACCAAGCATTAGTGGTGCAACCTGCAATTTAGCATTTTCAGCGAAATTTTCATAGTCCTGAGAAATAAAAATGTTTCTGCTTTCTGTGGATTATTGCATAAGTCTAAGTTATAAATATCAATATAATTCTTCAATAGGGAAAAATATTTAATACAAGCTATCAGTACTATTTTTGCTAGTATTTTAATAGATTATAATTTGTCATAATGGTTAATATATTAATGCCAAACAAAATTTATATTAATTAAGGGAGGTTGATGTATATGTCATCAAATAACAGTGGAAGAAATAGAACATTAGTACCAGAAGCAAAACAAGGATTGAACAGATTAAAGACTGAGGTTGCTTCAGAAGTTGGATTAAGCGATTATGAAAACATGGATAAAGGAAACCTTTCTTCAAGACAAAATGGATATGTTGGCGGATATATGGTAAAACATATGATCGAAGATTACGAACAAGGTCTTAAGTAATAACTATAAGACTAAGGTCGTAAAAATAACTCTTTAGAAATTTAATAAGATTACGAAAAGCTAGTAGAACTATTTATATAATTAATTGTTCTACTGGCTTTTTTGTGATTTCAGAGTTCTAAACGTGTTAAATGAGCTATGGTTATTGTTTTATTAATAATAGTATAGATGATATAATAAATTAAATGTATTCTATTTGAAGAATTTATATTTTATATGCATTATGGAAATTCTATACATGCTATAAAAGTTTATATTTACGGAGGAAGAATCAATGCCACTTAATAGTAAGAAAAATCCAAAACCATCTATTACTATTTCAAATGAGATAGTGATTAAAGTAAGCGAAGAATTTGTTGATTTGACAGGGTATTACAAAGAGGAACTATTAGGAAAATCATATAAAGAACTGAGTAAAATATTGAAATCTGATTTTTGTAATAAATTTGGAAGTGTTAGTGATGAAATAGATATCTACATATTCACTAAGTCACTTGAGCCAAGAGAAGTGATTATTTCTAAGAAGATAGATCACGAGAAAATGAATATATTATATTTCTTCTATGAAAAAGAGAATTCCCGTATTGAAAATAAATGTTTATATGCAGAACAGTTATGTTTGGATAATAGATATGGAATTGGAATTTATTCAGCACCAGATCTAACTTTGTTAAAAGCTAATGAAAAATACATTAACTATCTGGATGAACCATTTAATAGGAAAGAAAATTGCATTGGTAAAACAATAGAAGAAATAGCTAAAGATTTTAAGGAAGATAAAATAAGGGAGAAATGGATAAGTGCTATAAAAACAGGTAAGACGTGTTATGTAAAATATTCTATGAGTGATAGACATGGGGCAGGAGTAACATATTTTGATTCAGCAATAGCACCAATTTATGAAGAGGGGAAAGTAAAATATTATATTGAGAATCGTATTGATGTAACAGATAGCATAAGAAATAAAATTGTTATTGAAGCTCAAGCTGCTGAAATTGAGAGAAGGGATAAAAAAATCGAGGCTATAATGGATTTAGCAGATGAGCATATAAGCATCTTTGATAAGAGTGGAAGGTTAATTAAGATAAGCAAAGTTATTTTGGAATTATTTCAAGCAAATAAAATAAGCAATATAAATGATATAAAAGATGAAATAATGATTTTTGATGTAAATAAAAATAAAATTGAATTTGAAGAAAGCAAGCTTAGTTATATAGAAAAAGGAAAAGAAATAAATAACTATAGAGTAATAATAGGAGCTAGAAATTTTGAGAAACATGTTATTATTAGTGGCAAGCCTATATTTGATAGAAAAGGAAATTTTGAAAGATATGTTTTATTAATTGACGATATAACAGAATCTGTACAAGCAAAAATTATAGAAGAGCAAAAGAACAAATTAGAAGCTATAATTAGAAATATGTCTGATGGATTGTTTACGATTGACAAAGAAGGTAATATTAATATTCTAAATTCTAGCGCAAAAGACTTTTTTTATAATATTGGACTAGTAAATAAAATTAGTGAGAATTTGTTAAAAGTAAAATTCTATGATTCCAATGATAATATAATTAAGCCAGAAAATATGCCTAGCTATCGAGTTCTACGAGGTGAAAAGGTTAATGGATATAGAATGACGCTTAGGAGAAACGAATTAGAATATCATTTTAATGTGAGTGGTAGTCCTTTATATGATGAAGGTGGGGATATAGCAAAAGCGTTATTATGTACTCGAAATGTTACAGAACAGGTTAATAGTAATACAATTATAAAGATGCAAAAAAAACAATTAGAAGCTGTCATTGAAAACATTTCTGATGCAATTTACATTGCAGATAAGGAAGGTAAAATAATTTTGATGAATGCTGAAGGAAGAAGTTTTCTTTCTGATTATTATTCTGTAAGGAATGCAGAAGATTTTAACATAAGAAATCGAGCTTTTGATACATCAGGAAATGAAATCCATGTAGAGAATTTGTCATTAAAATGCGCATTACGAGGTGAAAAAATAAAAAATAAAACAATTATAATTAAGCGTTCAGATAAAAATATAACTATTAGAGTAAATTCTACTCCTATATATGACACAAGTGGAAATTTGATTATGGCTTTAGCTTGTTATCATGATATTACAGATCTAGCTGAAAAAGAAAAAATCATTGTTGAAAAATATAGGCAGTTGGAATTATTAAAGGAAGAAGCTGAAATAGCTAATAAAATAAAATCATTATTCTTATACAATATGAGTCATGAAATAAGGACTCCAATGAATGGCATCTTGGGAACAATTCAGCTTCTTGAAAAAACACCTATGAGTGATGAGCAAAGTAAGTATATAACACTGCTAAAAAACTCTGGAAGTAAACTATTAACAATTATAAATAATATTTTAGATATTTCAAAAATAGAGTCCGGTATATATAAATTAAATGATGGTAAATTTGCTTTGAAAAAAATAACAGATGATATTTATACAAATCTATTGGAATCAGGTAATTCAAAAGGATTAGAGATAAGATATTATTTCGATCCAAATGCAGAATTTATAGTAACTGGAGATGAACTAAAGCTAAAACAAATATTAGATAATTTAATCAGTAATGCGATAAAATTTACGGAAAGAGGATATATATCCTTTAGGGTAACGAAAGTATCGTCAGATAATAATTATATAAAGATTAAGTTCACAATAGCGGACACGGGTATAGGAATAGACGAAAGATTTAAGAGTGAAATTTTTGGCATATTTAGTCAAGGAGATATATCTTTAAATAAAAAGTATACAGGAACTGGTCTAGGATTGTCTATATCTAAGCAGCTTTCTATGATGATGAATGGAAATATAAGCTTTGAAAGTACGCTAGGAGAAGGGTCTACATTTATGTTAACATGCAGTTTTAAAAAAAGTGATTATTATGAAAAGAATATAGAGGTAATGAACAATAATAAGATTAGTGGAGAGGATAAGACAAATAATTTATGGACAAATAAAACCATCCTTTGTATCGAAACTAATTCAATTGATAAAGAAGTTATGGAAAGTATAGTGGAGAGAAAAGGCTGTAAATATATCCATGCGCATAATATAAGCGAAGCTTTGAAAATTCTAAAGCGTAATTATGTAGACTTAATATTGATAGATATGAAATTAGAGGAATTGGAAGGTTTTGAAAAAATTAAGGAAATGAGAATATCAAGAGTGAAAGGAAAAAATATTCCTATAATCGGAATGTCTTCATATACCATTATGGAAAATAGAGAGATACTTATGAATCTAGGAATTGATCATTGCATATCAAAACCATTTAATGTTAAAGAAATTTATAACATCTTCGAAATTTATTTATGAGAATAAAAGAGTGTGTTATAAAAATAATAAGGGGATGGTGTAAATTATGGTTAGCTCAGTATTAGAGGAAATATCATATCTAAATAATATTAATAACATAATATCCATATACGAACCATTAACTGATTCAAATCAAGTTATTTATGATTTCAGTGTTAAATTTATAAATGAAAGTTTCAAAAAGGAATTTGACTGCGAAAACCTAACCCATAGCTGTGTTGATGAAATTAAAATGTATTTAAGAGAGTCCTTATTTAATTATTTAAAAAGAATTGATAACAATGTTTATACAATACTTATTAAAGATACTGTTTATGAAGTTAACTTCAGTAAATTTGCAGAAAAGTATATATTTTGTACGTTCATAAAAAGCAAAGATATATTGTCAAATGAAAAGTTGTTTATAGAAGGAAGAGATTATATAGATAATGCACTAGATATTATTCTTGTAGTAAGCAGGAGTGGAAAAATACTTTATGGAAATAAAAAGGCTATTGAAACGTATGGCTATTCTTTTGATGAACTTGTAAATTTAAATATCTTTACCCTTAGAAATGAGGATAGCAGAGAATTTACCCAAGATCAATTAAACAGGGCTTTAGATAGGGGAATAAAGTTTAAAAGTTATCATTACAAAAAAGATGGGGCAAGATTCCCAGTTGAAGTAAGATCTGTTTATAGTAATAAGAAATCAAGAGATATGGCTGTTAGCATTATAAGAGATATTTCCGATATGGAGAAGTTATTTAAAGATTCAAAGATATTTTCAATATCGTTAGATATACTTGATGATCCATTTGTAGTTTTTGATAAAGACATGAATATATCGCGTTGGAGTAAAGGGGCAGAGATAAAGTTTGGCTTTAAAGAAGCTGAAATAATAGGAAATGGTATGAGGCAGCTAATTCCAAAAGATAAATTAAGTGAACCACAAAAATTAATAGATATGGTTACCAAAGGAAAGGTAATTAAAGATTATGAAACTGTCAGAATTGACAAGGATGGAAACTTAGTTAATGTCTTAATGTCCGCATCTCCAATTTATGATGACAATAATCTTTTTTCAGGAGTAGTAGCAACGTATAAAGATATTACAGACAGGAAACTAATAGAAAAGGATCTGCGAGAAAAATGTGAACAATTAGAATTATTAAAACAGAAAGCAGAAGAAGCCAATAAAGCAAAATCAATTTTTTTGGCTAATATAAGTCATGAAATAAGAACTCCAATGAATGGAATTACAGCAGCTATACAATTACTAAAGTTAGAAGATATAAATGAAAAGCAAAAAAAATATATTAGAATATTAAATGATTCAGCCAATACTATGCTTAGGCTTATCAATAACTTATTAGATATGTCAAAAATAGAGTCAGGTACATTTAGAATTAATAGGGAACCGTTTAATTTAAAAGAGACTATAAATAGTATTTATAATAGTCTTTTAGTCACCGGAAATTCGAAGGGATTAGAAGTAAGTTATTATTTAGATCCTAACATAGATTTTGAAGTTATTGGTGATGAGCTTAGATTAAAAGAGATATTATCTAATCTAATTAGCAATGCAGTAAAGTTTACAGATGAAGGATATATATCATTTAGAGTAAGCATGATTTCAGAGGATAGTAATAGTGAAAAAATTCAATTTATGATCAAAGATTCAGGGATTGGTATAGATGATGATTTCAAAGATAAAATATTTAATAATTTTACTCAAGGAAATATATCATCAATGAAAAAATATATGGGAACAGGATTGGGGCTATCAATTTCAAAACAGTTTGCTAATATGATGAATGGAGAAATATGTTTTGAAAGCTCTTTTGGTAAGGGGTCAACATTTATTTTTACATGTGAATTAAAAAAAACAAATGATAAAAAACAAGTTATGGAAAGAAAAAATACTGAAAGTGATGAGCTTAATCAGCATAATGATCGCCAAGATAAAGTTATTCTATATGTTGAAGATAACTTAATAAGCCAAGAAGTAATGGAAAATATAATTAAAAGTAACGGTTATAAATATATTTCAGCGTATAACGGGAATGAGGCTATAAATATATTAAAAAATAATAAAGTCGATTTAATATTAATGGATATACAGATGCCAGAATTAAATGGTTTTGAAACAACACAAGCTATAAGAGTTGAAGAATTAGAAGGAAAACATATACCAATAATTGCAATGACTGCATATGCTATGCGGGAAGATAAAGAAAAATGCATAAAGGCAAAAATGGATGATTACATATCTAAACCATTTGAAATTGAAAACCTGTTAAATATCATAGAATTCAACTTAAGAACATAGAGGTCTATAAAGCAGCACTAATAATTGGTGCTGCTTTTTCTATTATTTATAATTTATATTGAAGCCAGGCTGTGAATAAATTATGAAAAAGATTAATCAAGAAGATTGGGTCATATAAAGAAGATATGATTATTAGATACGTGTATTTGATCAAGTAGTATGATTACATTTGTAAAGAAATCGTGTTCATTCAAAATGAGTCGAATTATGAGTAAAAATAGAATACAAAATAAATTGAATGGAGAAAAATACAGTGATATGATTTATGTAACGAACGTTATATATATAATTTTGTAATTTATGAGAATAATAACAAAGTTATTAAAAAACTTTCAGTAAATTTGTAAATGGAGGTAAGTATTTTGGAAAATTCAACAAGAGATAAGATATTTTATACTTCTTTTAGACTTTTTCTGGAGAATGGATATGAGGCCACTAATATTAGAGATATTTGTAAGGAAGTTGGAGTTAAAGCATCAACAATATATTTCTACTATAAGTCGAAGCAGGATCTGTTTTTCTATATTTATGATTATATTTATAAAGATTATATTGATTACATGCAGAGTATAGGGAGTATAGAGCAAGGTATTCCGCTTAAGGAAAAGCTCTATATTCTATTAAAAAAGAAGATAGAGTACTATATATCAGATATATCTAAAAGAAAGTTTATTCTTAGATGCCACATGTTTCCGCCAGAAGAGATAGCAAGTGTAATACGAGAAAAATATAAATTCTATATAGCTGAAGAAAACAAAATTATTCTTGATATCATGGGTAATCCTCAATATAATGATAAATTTATAACTAAAAATATAAATAGTTATTTGATTAAATGTAAAAAGCTTGAAGATTATTTACTTTATGAAATGATAACATCAAATATAAGAATAAACGATAAAGTTATTTTGAGGCTATGGGATATATTTTTTGAATTAATGTAATAAGAATGACAATTCTAAAAGAGGTTTTAAGAGGTACATATGAATTTAATAAGCAAATTTTTAAGGGGAATTGAGAGGATTTTAAATTTAAAAGGGAGGGAATCTTATGGAGGTAATAGATCAAGTAAAAGAAAGATTATCTATTTTTAAAAAGTTATATGATGTTGTTAGAATAGTTGATCCAATAAATAAAAAAGCGGCTATTGTTAAGGATAATGAACTACAAGGGCTAAATGGTACATGCTATTTATTATGGAAGAAACACACATTTTGCGAAAACTGTATTTCTATGCGAGCATATAACAACAATGATACATTTGTAAAAATAGAATATGATAAAGAAAAAATTGTCTTAATTACAGCAACGCCGGTGGAATTAAATGGTAACACGTATATTGTGGAAATATTAAAGGATATTACCAATATCGGAAGCGTATTTCATAAGATGACTGAAGGTTCTGATTTTGTGGAAGAAATGATTATATCAATGAATGAAAAAGTAATTAAAGATGAATTGACAGGACTATATAATAGACGATATATAAATGAAAGACTTCCAGTAGACATTAACTACATGAAAATAAGCAAAATGCCTTTATCAATAATTATGGCAGATATAGATTTTTTTAAAAAAGTTAATTATCAATATGGGCATATTATAGGTGATAAAATACTGAGTGATTTTTCAGAGCTAATATTGAAATCAGTCAGAGGTAAGTCGGATTGGGTAGGTAGATTTGGTGGAGAAGAGTTTATTATAATATTAAATTATACTGAGGCTAAAAATGCGTATAAAGTTGCTGAAAAGATAAGAAAATTATTAGAAAATACATCTTTTAATTATGATGGTATTGAGATAAAAATAACAGCAAGTTTTGGTGTATATGAGGCTTCTGATGAAGATGTGAATATTTACGATTTATTATCAAAAGTAGATAAGAACCTCTATAAAGCTAAAGCTAGTGGAAGAAATAGGACAATTGTAAATCAAGAAAGTATGTATGAATTTAAGTCAACGAACATTAAAGAAAAAACAATCAAATTATCAGAGTTAAATCAAAATATAAGTTCTGTAAGAGAAATTTTGAATGAAGTTTGTTGTACACTTGATGGAGACGTAGATATAGACAATGGATTAACTATAAGTCAGCATTTAGATGATTTGATAGTAGAGTATATGAAGGAATTAAATGACCACAAAGAAGGTTATAATCATGAAAAATAATCAAATGAACTTATTTTTAAGGAGCGTAAAGAAATCTGTTATGGAGATAGAAAAAAGTGAGCTGAGCTATGAAGAAATATTAAAGAAATACAAACAAGCAATAGATGGCGCTAATATAGCAGTTTGGGAATGGAATATTAAGGAGGATAGCTTCTTTATTTCTGATGCATGGGAAGAAATTACTGGTTATAGTTTGAAAAATTTTAACAGTTTAATTGATTGTATTGAAAAGGTAGCTATAAGCAAAGATAGAGAAAGTGCATTGACTGATTTGAACTTTTTTGTAGCAGATAAAGTGACTTCATATATAAGTGAGTTTAGAATTATTACTAAAGACAATAAATTAAAGTGGATATTGTTTAAAGGAAATGGAATAAAAGAAAAAAATGAAGGTATAACTCGTATATTTGGGCTAGTAAGTGATATAACTGATGAAAAGGAAAGAGAAAAAGGAATTGCAGATAATTTGTATCATGATTCTCTTACAAATCTTCCTAATAGGGATATGTTTTTAATGGATATAAAGAATGTCTTAGATAAAAATATTCAAATGAATCAGGAGGGCGCTATAATTTTCATTGACTTAGATAATTTTAAATCTATTAATGATACCCTAGGACACGACCATGGGGATCTTATGTTAAAAGTATTCTCACAATTATTACGTGTGTGCATAAAGGATTATGGAAAGTTGTACAGAGTCGGTGGAGATGAATTTATTGTAATTATAGAAAGAATTAATTCTATAGAAAAAGTAAAAGAGATGTGCAATACAATTTTGAAATATTGCAAGAATCCATTCGAACTTAATGAAAACCAGCTGTATATTACAACAAGCATGGGAATATCAATTTTTCCAAGAGATAGTAATAATATGAATGATCTATTAAAATTTGCAGATCTAGCAATGTATAAGTCTAAGACAGATGGGAAAAACACATATACTTTTTTCGAACAAGCTTTAAGTAGGTTATATACAAGAAGAATAATAATTGAAAATGAATTAAAAGAAGCAATTAAGAAAAATGAATTTTCAATTGTATATCAACCACAAATTGATGCGTTGGATAACAAGGTAGTTGCATTTGAAGCGTTATTGAGATGGAATAGTAAAAAACTAGGTTTTGTATCTCCAGCTGAATTTATACCAATAGCTGAAAGGATTGGAATAATTGTAGATATAGGAGATTGGGTATTTGAGAAAGCATGTAGTAAAATTCGAGAGTTTAAGGAGAGGAAATATGAATTTAATAATATTTGTATAAATGTTTCACCCGTGCAGATAAAAGAAAGAGATTTTAAAGATAAAATAATAAGAACGTGTGAAGAAAACAAAATTCACTTAAGTTCAATTGAAATAGAAATAACCGAAAGTACTTTAATTGAGTTAGATGATGAAAAAATTGCTGATTTACATGAACTAATAAAAAAAGGTATAAATATTTCAATTGATGACTTTGGAACTGGATATTCATCTCTAAGCTATTTAACAATCTTGCCTATAAATACTTTAAAAATAGACAAATCTTTTATTGATAATATTGAGAACGATAAGAATAGAGCGGTAATAGAGTGCATTTTGAGTTTATCAAAAAGTTTAAAGTATAAGGTTATAGCCGAAGGGGTTGAAGTCAAAGAGCAACTCAATGTATTAGTGAATCTAGGGTGTAATATAATTCAAGGATATTATTTCAGCAAACCAGTTGGTGAAGAGGAACTTGAGAAAATGCTAAAAAATGATTAAATGAACTATTAAGCCTGCTTATGCTATACTAACGACAATTATATTTTATGCTATCTTATTCGTTTGTTATTTAATTTATGAAATTTAAGGAGGGGTGATAGATGAGTAGTGAAACAAATGAAAATATTAACAAAAAAAAATATGATTATTTACAAATATATGAAGCTGCTATACGTAATGCTAACGACATAATAATTCTATTTTCAAACCAAGGTAATATATTGGAAGTTAATAGAAAGGCAGTAGATACTTATGGTTATACTGAGGATGAACTACTTTCAAAGAATATATTTGAGTTAAGAAATAGAGAAAGAATTGAACTTGCAAGCATGCAATTTGAAAAAGCTAAATCAGGTGATGTTGAGTTTGAAACTATGCACTTTAAAAGTGATGGAACTAGTTTTCCTGTAGAAGTCAAATCAATAGGAATAGAAATTAATAATGATAGATTTGTTTTAAGCATAATAAGAGATATATCAAACCGAATGAAAAATGAAGCAGAAATTAGGGGACTTGCTTCTTTAGTTGAAAATACTGAGGATGCAATTATAGGAAAAACTTTAGATGGAATTATAACAAGTTGGAATATAGGTGCTGAAAAGATTTATGGATACAAAAAAGAAGAAGTGATTGGAAAACATATATCTATCATAATTCCTGATGAGAAAATTAATGATTTCTATGAAATAATTAATAAAATAAAAAATAAAGAAAAAATTAGGGGCTTCGAATCTAAGAGAAAAAAGAAGAATGGTCAGTTAATTGATGTTTCAATAACAGTTTCATCTATTTACGATTTTGAAGGAAATTTAATTGGAGCATCTAATATTACTAGAGATATAACAGAAAATAAAAAAGTGGAGAAAGAGTTAAGAGATAAATATGAAGAAATATCAGCTTTATATGAAGAACTTATAGCAATAGAAGAAGAGCTAAGAAGTAATTATCAAGAATTAGAAAAGGCAAAGGAAGAAGCGGATAAAGCAAACAAAGCTAAAAGTGAATTTCTTGCAAATATTAGCCATGAGATAAGAACTCCTATGAATGGAATAATAGGAATTATAGACTTATTGAAGGTGACTGAACTTAACAATAATCAAAAAGAATATTTAGATATGCTCAGTAATTCATCAAGATTACTACTCGGAATATTAAATACTATCTTAGATATTTCTAAAATAGAGTCAGGGAAATTTGAACTAACATTAAAGCCGTTTAATCTGAAAAAAACTCTAGATAGGATTACTAAAGAATTGTCTATAGCATGCAGTAAAAAAAACTTAGAGGTATTTTATTATATTGATCCATATATAAACTTTGATTTAATAGGAGATGAGATTAGATTAAATCAAGTGCTTATAAATATTATTAATAATGCTATTAAATTCACTGAAATGGGTCAAATAATGTTTAAGGTAAAGAAATTGAATAGTACAAATAATAAGATAACATTAGAATTTTCAGCGAAAGATACGGGAATTGGAATTAAAGAAGAATTTAAAAATGATATTTTTAAAAAATTTGTCCAACAAGATATGACTTATACAAAAAAATATGATGGAACGGGGCTAGGACTTGCTATTTCAAAAGATATTGCAAAGTTAATGAATGGGGACATATGGTTTGAAAGCATTGAAAATAGAGGGAGTACTTTTTATTTTACGGCAGAATTTTTACTGAATTATGCAGAAGATATAAATAATGATAATTTGAATTCAGAAGATAATCAGATAGCCTCAAACAAAAATAAGAGGATATTATTAGTTGAGGATAACGAAATAAATATTAAGATAACTTGTGAAATGCTAAATAGATTGGGATATGAATATGAGTATGTATATGATGGAAAGCAGGCTTTAGAAATGCTAGAAAAAAGCACATTTGATTTAATACTTATGGATATTCAAATGCCAGAGTTAAATGGATACGATACTACTAGAATAATTAGAGAAAAAGAAATAAAGACAAAAGAACATGTTAATATAATAGCCATGACAGCTTATTCTATGAATGGAGACAGAGAAAGATGCATTGAGATTGGGATGGATGATTATATTTCTAAACCATTTGATATGAATGCGTTAAAGAATGTTATCTTAAGATTTATATAATATTTTGTATAATGTAGTTCAACCAACAAATTTAAGTATTTAATTTAATAAAATAGTGAGTTTACTTGTAAAGTACACTCACTATTTTTAAATTTCTTGAAACTGCTTATGTGGTGCTATCTGGACCTGTGTATGGCTTATAAGATTCTGGAATCGTAATTATTCTATTATCTAATTTGTAAGGTGTATTTGCTATAGGATTTTCATTGTTAATTAAATTCATTCCAATATTATAAAATGCATCAGCTACCATTTTTGTATTTTGAATAAGGGTACCAGTCATGAATCCCTTGTCTATTAAATTTTTCGCTTCGTCTAGACCATCAATTCCAACAACGGCTATATTCTTGTTTTTGTCACCTTTGTTATAACCATATTTTTGTAGTGCTTCAATAGCGCCTAGTGCCATTGCATCGTTATTAGCAATTATCGCTTCAATTTTACCATCATATTTGAGAAATAGGTTATTAACTGAAGTTTTAGCTAATGCTCTAAACCAATTGGCATTTACTAGAGCAAGCTGTTCTGTTTGTATTCCGGCTCCATTAATTGTTGAAATAACATCGTTTGTTCTTTCTATAGCGTATGGGTTATTGACTTCACCTTTTAGCAAAATGTATTGTAAAATATTATCATTATTTTTGTCCAAAACTTTCTTATCAGTATTCCATTTATCCACAATAATTTTACCTTGCAGAACACCTTCATGGCTTGAAGTAGAATACAGAAAAGCAGCTTTACTGTAAAGTTTAGAAACTTTTGATACAACGTCGGGAGCAACTTCCATGAAAATGATCGGAACATTTTTGATATTAAGCATAATATTTTTTATAGTTTCTTCTTTAGTATCAACTAGTTTTAATATAAATAAATCAATATTACTCTTACGAAGAGAATCTATTGTTTCATTTTGTACAGCTATATTATTTTTCCCATCATAAAAAGTAAAGTGGACTTTATCTTTATTTTGATTTTCAATATCCTCTAAGCTCTTTTTAATTTCTAACATATAGGGATCATCAAAACTATATAGTAATACTGCAACATTAGCTACTTTGCTATTGCTAACATTTATACTTGAACTAGCAAATGTATTAACTTGAGCTATATTTATTAGTATGAATATAATTAACACAATTTGAATGAATACTATTATTTTTTGAAATGTCTTCATTAAATAATCCTCCAACTCATGTAACTGTTTTGAATCATAATACTCAGCATTAGGTTTGGTATAAATATAAAATTTATTCTAAGATTATAAAATAAAAAGTACCATACAAATTGGATAATATATCTTGAATAAACATGCTATAATTAGATATAAATGGAAAAAACATGGGCGAAAATATATTTTGTAGTGGGGGTATAAAATGTCAGACAATTATTGTCAAAATTATAGTGTTGAAGCATGGGATATTCTGCAACATCTTTTTAAAGTTAAAAAAATCAATGATCGTACTCTTCATTTTATAGCAAAATTTTCAGGGAAGCTTGATTTAGAACGACTGAAGAAGGCTGTTGACATATGTATTAGCATCTTTCCGTTGATTAGATGTGGATATAATGAATCTCAAAGAAAGCCATATTGGGAAGTAAAGGGTTATACTGCGAATGATATAGTTGAATTTATAGAAATACAAAATAGAGATGAATGCATTAATAAGTATATTTATCAAGAAATAGATGCGCTTAATGGTCCACAATTGAATATAAAATTAATTCGGTGTAAAGAAAATGATATATTATGTATATTAATTAATCATATGCTATGTGATGCTGCTGGGTTTAAAGAATATCTATATATGTTTAGCGATATTTATGTAAATATAGAAAACAATCCAGGTTATCAAATTATGGCTGAAAAAAATCGAAAAGTTAGACAAATACTTAAGAATTTTTCGGTTACAGATAAATTGAAAATCATGTTTGGTAAATTTAATATATTAGTGTATGATGATGTGGAATTTCAATTAGAAGGTGATATTAGTAATCCATTTATTGAAATTCGTACTATTAATAGAGAAAGATTTTGCATGCTTAAAACTTATGCTAAAGAGCATGAGGCTACAGTGAATGATATTATGCTTACTGCCTATATACGAGTTCTCTTTCAATTGTTTGGAAGATGCGTGACTATACCTTGTACTGTAGATTTAAGAAAATATATGCCCAATCATAGGGGAGAAGGTTTCTGCAATTTATGTACAAATATTATCTGTAATATAGGAGATGAAACTGGCAGAACGTTTGAAGAAACACTTTATAAAGTAAAAAAAGAAATGGATAAGCAGAAATCTGACATATCATGTGTTAAAAGTGTAGCTATTCTAGAAAAAGTTTTTGATATTTTTCCTTACAAGATTGCAAGAGGCATTGTTGAGAAGAAATTTGCGAATCCACCTATTGCTTTTACTAATATAGGGATAATTGATGAAAAACAGCTCGCATTTAGTGATGTTAACATTATTGAGGCTTATATGACAGGCTCAATCAAATATAATCCATATTTTCAGTTAGCTATATCAACGTTTGACAATGTGGCAACACTTAGCGTTAATTTATACGGAACTCAATCAGACAAAAATAAAGTAAATATCTTTTTAGATAAGTTTATTAATGAGTTACAAGCCATTATGTACTAGTAAAATTTTATTAGTGTCCATATTGATTTGCTAATTAGCAGATAGTATCAAATTAAAAAAATATCATACGTAATATATATGTTGCAATTCACAATGCACATTTAACAATTACTTCTAAAATTCTTGCAATATTTTTAGAAGTATGATGAGGAATTATTTTTGCAATATATATATTATCAATAATTAAAGTTAGGCAGAAATTTATAAAATTTTTATGGGGGTATATTAATGTTAATGAGATTTCAAGGAAATGATAGCATATTGGATTCCAAACCATTTACTGATGACGAAGTTCAGTTTAATTTACTACATTTAGTAAGAGAAAGTGAGTCTTCATATTTGTTTACAAATAAGAATAGAAGTATAATAATTGGACAGTCGGCGCTTAAATATCCAGCTTGGGTATGGACAGAAAATAATATTACAAATGATGATATTAAAGAATTAAAAAATGATTTTACTGAATTATATAAAGATGTAGACATGCTGACGTTTGTAGCTAAGCCAGATATCGCAATCTTGTTAGCTGAACATTATTCTAAAGTTAAGCATAAGAATTATTCTATTTCTTTGCAAATGGAGTCATTTCAGTGTCCATCTGTAATTGAAGCAAAGCAGATTAAGGGACACCTTAGACAAGCTACGATAAATGATATTACTATTATTTCAGAATTTTTATCTGGATTTGTATATGACTGCTTTGGAAAAGAAACTACGTCAGAAGAGCAGTTAGAAACTGCAAAAATGTATATTGAAAGTAACAACTTATATATTTGGGAATGTAATAGCAAAATAATTTCTATGGCAAATATCGCACATCATTCAAAGCGAAATGTTAGAATTAATGGAGTATATACTATACAAGATATGAGAGGGAAGGGATTTGGAGCAAAAATTGTATCTGAATTATGCAAAATTATTATTAGTGAACATAAAACTCCTGTTCTTTATACAGATTTAAGAAATCCTGCTTCTAATAAGGCATATAAAAATGTTGGATTTATTGAATGTGGAAAGGTTACTCAAGTGTCATTTGATTTAGACAGTAATAGTGGGAATTTGTAATTGTTGAAATAATAATAATATAAATTAGTAAAGGTATTCGAAAAATAAGTCCCTAAAGCTCAGGGACTTATAAGAAATATGATTTTATAATATTGTGAATATAGATAAAGAATGAAGATTTATATATTAAACCTTATAACTATTTAGCATATTCAAAATAAGGCAGCTCAATTGCGATTCCAGTTTCATCAAATTTATAATTTGTACCGCTGAGAGGAGGAGCGCCAGAAACTAAGTTCATTCCTATAGAATAAATTGCATTTGCATGCTCACGTGGATCTTGCTTAACAGTACCTGTCATAAATCCTTGTGCAATTAGCTCTTGTGCTTCTGGTAGGGCATCAACTCCAACAACTGGAATATACTTAGATGGATCACCTTTATTGTATCCATATTTTTGAAGCCCTTTAACAGCACCTATTGCCATAGAATCACTATTAGCAATTATTGCTTCAATTTTATTACTGTAATTTAAAAATAGTGATTCAACAGAAGTCCGTGCACATTCTTCTAGAAAATCGCAAGAAACCGATGAAATTTCCTGGGTTTTTATCCCAGAATCATTTATTGCTTGAACTGAATACTTGTTTCTTATAGCTGTTATATTACTATCAGATGGGCCTTTTATAAGAACATATTGCATTATATTATCTTTATTTTTATCTAAAACCCCTTTATTTGCATTCCAAGCATTGGCTAGAATTTTGCCTTCAAGAGTACCAGATTGAGCAAGATCTGTATTAATGATAATGGATCTATTGCGGTAAGGCCTAAGTAAATCTACTATCGATGGAGTTTTCTCGTATAAAATAATTAATGGAATATTCTTTTGCTGTATTTTATTAAAAGTACCTTCAATATCATTTAGGCTTTTACTAACAGGACGTATTACAAAAAGATTAAAATCCTCATTAAGTGCATTTTCAATGCTTTCGTTTTGAATGCTTTGATTTTCTTTTGCATCAAAAAAAGTAAATTGAACTTTACCTCCATTCTCAATTTGAATATCTTCTAAGTTTTTCTTAACCTCATAAAGAAATAAATCTTCAAAATTATTTATAAATACGGCTACTTTAAGTTGGGGTTGATTGGTGGAGTTTTGTAAAGCATATGTATTATGTGGAATTATGTTTGATAGCAATAGAATAATTATAATAACTAACTTCGTCTTTTTTAATACATTCATTTTAATCCTCCATATGTTTTGGTTTAACTATACACTCATAGGCTTTCTTTATTTATAAAATTTATTCGTATCTCCATATATCCCATAAAATTTATAATTATGTTTGTAGTTAAATTTCAACAAGATTAAAGTGACTTACTAAAAAGAATATTATATCTAATTAAACGATAGCGATTAATGATGAAAATAAGATTTTTTGATACAAGTCTAAAAATTTTAAATGATCATGGGAAAAAGCCTAGTTAATATGAAGTTTAGTGAAAGGGAATTGAGGGAAAGGTTGAATTAAAAAGATTTGCTAAGATAGTATTATTGAAAAGTATATGCTGTACATGTATAGAGAGTCAAGCTTATTATAATGCTAAGATTGATAGTATAAGAAAAAATAAGGTAGAGAAGCATGAAGCTTTACTACCTTATTGTATAAATTATAAATATTTTTTAACTAACTCTTTTAAAATCTCACCATGTCTACACTCATCTTCACCAGCAGTATGTACAGCTTGAGCAGCTTCTTTAAGACCTAAGTTATCAAGAATTTTAGATAATTCTTTTATCTTTTCGCCAGCAGAAATTTCACCATTAGACATTGTGCTTAAAGCATCATGTAAATTTTCATTTGTATGACCATTTAGTGCCGCATATATGCCACCATGGCGAGCTTCATCAGCAGAAATCTTCTTTAATTCATCTGCTAATTCAGATAACCCCTTTTCTTCAGCTACTATTGCAAAAGCTTGATAAGTTGCAGCACCTATTGCTTCAGCTTTCCACATTTCATTAATTTTTTCTTCTAAATCTGTGCCTTTAGTTAAACCAATTAAACTCATAACAAACCTCCATATTAAAATTGATTAAAATAATATATAACTTAATTTAATTGAATAAAATTAGATTAACATTATAATAAATGAATGTCAATAGAATTTTATTTCTATTAGATACATATTCTCAGAGCATTTCAATTTAGTATTACTTAGAAAATGTAGTTACCAATTTGGATGTATCCCTAATTTTATATACTGTATAATAAGTGTTAACTAATATAAATTATTGTATAATGATTTAATATTATAAGTATATATATAATATTAATTAAAAAATAACTAAAATTGATAGGGCATGTGAAATATTCATCTCTCTTTTATTTAGCTAACGTTTATACGATTCAAAGTTATAAGCTCTGGTGGTTATTTGGTAAAAGAGGAATATTGGCCCAAATGTCGAATGCTATAATATGATTATTAAAAATGCAAAAAAACAAATATTAGGGTGGTGTAGGAATGGAATGTCTACAAGAAACAAATGATAGCTTAGAAAAGTGGGAGAGTTTTATATCAATTATAAATAATAATCCTACCGCAAGGAAGATTACATTGGAATCATGGAAGAGATGTTGTGAATTGGGGATAAAACCTGAAAAAATAAAATTTAAATTCTTGTCGGATAAAGAACTAAAAAAAAAGATAAAAGATAATTCACAACTTATTGAAGTTTCAAAGTTATATATGGATTCTTTATCTATGAGTCTAACTGGAATACCTCATATTGTAGCTTTATCAGATAAAGATGGATGGATTATTGATTATAGAGGTACTCCAGAAGATATGGGAGGGAAAAAAGCGGGGCTATGTATTGGAGCAAGTTGGTCAGAAGAAAATATAGGAAATAATGGTGTGGGTACGGCATTGGCAATAGGAGAACCGGTTCTTGTTTATGGAGTAGAACATTATGGAATTCCCTATGGTGAATGTGCATGTATAGGTGTTCCCATAAAGTATGATAATAAAATTATTGGTGCAATGGATATAAGTGTACCAGTTGAATATGCAAGGCCAGAAAGACTTCATATACTAATAGCTTGTGTAAATTCAATTGAATCAACAATTATGTATATAAATAATAATAACGATAAATCCCCAGCACAGCATATAAATTTACAAGCAACAAGTGAATTAATCGCAACAGCGGTACATGATCTTAAAAATCCATTGTCAGTAATTAGAGGATTAGGACAATTAGGAATGATAACTTCTGATAAAGTTAAGATTGATAACTATTTAAGCAGGATAATAACACAAGCTGATGAGATGAATGATATGATTATCGAGCTTTTAAGTATATTTAAGCCAGAAAAACTCATACCTCAAAAAGTCATGCCAATAGTAGAAAATATTATAGGTTACTTTGATCCTATTTGTGAGCATAAAAAGATTAAATTATCACTCGAAAGTAATTTAGAGGAACACATAAATATGTCTGAAAAGCTACTAAAGAGAGCAATTGAAAATATTATAAATAACGCAGTACAAGTAATGGATGATGGTGGTGAAATCAAAGTTTCAACAGAAAAAGATGAGGATTTTATGACAATTCGAATTAAGGATACAGCAGGAGGTATACCAGAAGAACTAAGCGAGACTTTATTTGAACCTTTTTCTTTTAGAAGAAGTGGTGGTACTGGATTAGGATTATTTATGGCATATCATACTATTACTAACGTTCATAAGGGACAAATATGGTTTGAAACAGAATTAGGTATAGGAACTACATTTTTTATTAAATTGCCAATAGCGATAAATATTGAAAATTCAATACTTGAATTTCATAAATTTATATAAGATCTCAACAAAGAAATAATTGGCCATAATATATGAATTTACACTTAAAATAAGAATATATAAAAAATAGAGATAGCGTTTAAACTAGGTAGATAATAGAGCTATCTCTTTTTTGTTATATGAAATTGCATCTTAATTATGGACAGCATTTAGATAAAATATACCATTAATTAATTAATGGTATATTTTCTTTAAGAAAAAGTTAATGCACCTTGACCTAATATTACAATTCTATCACTGTTTCTAATGGGCTTTAGTGGAAACTTTTGAGAGCGTGAATCTAAGGATATAGCTTGTTGTATTTTCTGCTCAGAATCAAATACAACTATAAATCCTCTGTATTCAGATAAATTTTGAACGCTATAGGAGACGTTTTCCATAAGGCCTAGGTCTCTTAGGTTATAAAATCCTTCTTTAAAAGTTCGTGGTTGATTTATTTGAGCTACTGCAGTAGCAGTGTTAATGCTAAATGACAGAAATAAAAAAATGGAAAATACTGAGATAAACTTTTTCAATTCAGGAACCCCTTTCGCAATTATAATATTATAAAATTTAAATATATCAAATTTATTATGTGAAAGTAGAAAAAATATATTCTTTGCTAATTATCGTTAAAAGATTTTATAGGTGGCATTATAAGTTTGTAGACATACTTTAGATGTATGAAGTAATATTATTGTAAGAAGTAGATAAAATGGTTTATGATAAAGAGTTATTTTTAATAGAAAACAATTTTAAGATAAATTTTGAAGGTAAGCTGATGAATTTTAATATTCCTATATATAGAAATATTAATCGCTATTTTATACCTATGCTAGAATTTATAAACCAAATAGGAGGTATAATTAATATCAAGGAAAGTAAAGTGACTATAATCTTTAAAGAAAAATCGCTGATATATATAGATTATGATATTGATGATTATAAATTTACTATAATTGGTAGTGTATTATATATATCGTTATTTGATATGTGCAGAATATTAAATATAAGATCTAGATGGGATTATAGTAGGAGTGCTATTTCACTTTACTGGGATAGGAATGAGTATAAGAGCTGTAAAAATATTTATGGAAGAGTTGCTTTAATTCGATTGGAAGACATAACAGCGGGCGGCAGATATTTGGATGCTGATAATTTAGAGAAACTTAGAGTAGTAGCAGATTATATGTTTTCAACTGGTATACAATTTCATATAGCATGGATACCAAGATTTATTGATCCCCCAAATGGAATTGACAATGATATATCAAAAGACTATAGTATGCCCAATGCTGACTTTCTATTTACAATGGAGTATTTACTGAATAGGAATGGAATAATTGGTTTACATGGTTATACTCATCAGTATGGTAATGAGGTAAGCGCAGCTGGTACTGAGTTTAATGGAGAAAGGAATAATGATGAAAAAAGTATAAGAAAAAGAGTTGAAGCGGCTATTAATACGGCAAAGAAATTGGAACTGCCTGCTAAATTTTTTGAGACACCGCATTATGCAGCTACTGCATTTCAACAAAGTATTTTTGAACAATATTTTGATATAGTTTATGAATCATTTGTAGGTATCTGGGGGGAAAGAATAGTTAAAAGTCCTAGAAATCACAGAACTTTGTATATCCCTACACCTTTAGGATATGTGGAAGAGAAAGACGGTATTAATAAGATGCTTGATAGAATAAATAATTTAAATGAAGCTACATTAGCTAGTTTGTTTTATCATCCATATATTGATTTTGAATATATAACTCTTAAAAATGGTATTGGTGGATACACAATGAGTAATTATTCAAAGAATTCACCGCTTCACAAAATAGTAAAAGCATTATATTATAAGGGATGTAACTTTACAAAAATCACAGACTTAGGCTTCAATAATAAGAAAGATGAGTTTATTAAATTATTCTGTAATTTCTTGAAATTACACAAGCATTCTAAATTAAGATAATATTATAAGTATATGAATTTATCATTAAAAGAAGAGAATAAACCATATTTATTGAAAGATTAATCAATTTGTTTGTATAAAGAAAGGAAAAATATAAATGAAATTTAGAAAAGCAGTTGAAAGAGATATCAATGATATAATGAGAATTATTAAACAGGCACAAGGTTACTTTAAAGAACAAGGAATTAATCAATGGCAGAATAATTATCCTAATCCTGAAACAATAAGAAACGATATTAATAATAAACATAGCTATATATTATCAAAAGATAATAATATCGTTGCTACGGCAGCGGTTTCTTTTGACGGAGAAAAAACATATGATTCCATTTATGAAGGGGGCTGGATTACTAATAATCAATATGCAGTCATTCATAGAATAGCGGTAGATAATACTTATAAAGGATTAGGATTATCATCTGAAATTATTAAAAACGTGGAAGAGCTTTGTTTAAATAGAGGAATACATAGCATAAAAGTAGATACACACGAAGAAAACATATCTATGCAAAAGTTGCTTAAGAAAAACAAATTCCAGTATTGTGGAATAATTTATTTAGAAGACGGGAATAAAAGAATAGCATTTGAGAGAATTCTATAATCTTAAAATATTCACGCTCTTTCTGTAAAGAATACGGACAAGGATCGTGGATTATTAGTAGTATTAGATAATTACACTACTTTACGTGGGCAGAATTACAGCTGAGTTGCTTTTTCTCATAATAATGAGTGGAAAAGTCAAATAAATCGAAATTATTACTTTAATTTCGATTTATTTGACTTTATAAACCAAGAATAGAATATATAAATCTTCTATTCACTTTTGAAGTTTAATAGCAATGCAGAATTTATAATAACTGCAACTGAGCCTAGGTTATGAACTAGTGCTCCAAGTATTGGAGTTAAGATACCTGTCATTGCAAGTATTATAGCTATAAAGTTTAGCAACATAGAAAGAGATAAATTCCATTTGATTGTAGTCATGGTTTTTTGTGACAGACTAAGCAAATGAGGAATGGATTTTATATCATCACTAACAAGAGCAATATCTGCTGCATCAACAGCAATATCACTTCCAATACAACCCATTGCAATACCTACATATGCTTTTTTAAGTGCTGGAGCATCATTAATTCCATCTCCAATCATGCATATCATTTCGTTATTATTTTGATATTCTTCGATTGCAGACAATTTATCTTCTGGTAAACATTCAGAATGAATATCAGTAATGCCAACGTTTTTCGCAATATGAGAAGCAGCTTGTGGATTATCTCCAGTTAATAAGATACTTTTTACATTGATTGAGTTTAGTTTTTCAATCATGGATTTAGAATCCTTACGTAATGTATCTGATAAAACTATGAAACCAGAAGTTTGTGAGTTAACAGCCACATAGATAACTGTACATCCTTCTTTTATAAAAGTTGATGACTTGTCTAATATTTTCTTAGGTATTTCTATAGAATTTTCAGTTAATAGTTCAGTATTTCCAGCAAGAATTGTATTACCTGTAACTATTGATTTAACACCACGACCTGCAATAAGCTCAAACTCATCAGGATCTTCAAGAGTAAAGCTTGATGTAGTCTTAAAATGTGAAAGAATAGACTTACCTAATGGATGTTCAGAACGAAGTTCTGCAGAAGCTGTTATTTCTAGCAGTTTCTCTGAACTAATATTCTCATTAAAACTTTCAATTGCTACAACATCAGGTTTTCCATATGTTAAAGTACCAGTTTTATCAAATGCAATTCTCTTTACTTTTGCTAATCTTTCAAGTGCGTCACCTTCACGAATAAGAATACCATGCTTTGTAGCATTTCCGATACCAGCCATAATAGCAGTTGGAGTTGCAAGAACTAAAGCGCAAGGACAAAATACTACAAGTATTGTAACAGCACGAATAATTTCACCTGTAATAAACCAAGTGCCGGCTGCAGATACAAGAGCAATTACAACTATCCAAGTAGCCCATTGATCTGCCATGCCAACAATTTTAGCTTTGCTTGCATCAGCGGATTCAACAAGTTTGATCATTCTCTTAAGGGAACTATCTTCATCAACCTTTGTCGCTTTCATATCAAATGCACCAAATTGATTAACTGTTCCACTGAATACTTCATCACCTACGCCTTTGTCAACTGGTAGAGATTCACCTGTCATTACAGCTTGATTAATAGATGTTTGTCCCGAAATAATGAGACCATCAACAGCAATAGTTTCACCAGGGAGTACACGAAGAATATCAGAAACTTTAACTTCTTCAGCTGGGATGATATTTTCTATGCCATCACGAATGACTCTAGCTGTCGGAGGAGTAAGATTTACTAATTTTTCAATACCTGCACGTGCTTTAGCAACAGTACGCTCCTCTAATAACGCACCTAATGTCATAATAAAAGCAACCTCACCTGCAGCAAAAGTTTCACCAATTAAAACAGATGCAACCAGTGCAATGGCAACTAAAACGTCTGCTTTAATATCAAATTCAGTTATAAGTCCTTCAATGGCACCTTTTACAATAGGTAAGCCACATAAAATAATGGCCACCCAAGCTATATCAATTTTAAAGCGCCCAATATGTAAAAAGCTAATAAGTAGTGAGAACGCAGATAACACTAGAAATAACATAGTGCGTTTATCTTCATCTTCAAAGAAATGTTTTATTTTATTCATTTTCGCACCTATCCCATCCTTGAAAAATGTTCTACTGCTTTAGCAAATTCAGCAATTGTTTTATCTGCATCACCATGTTCAATCCCATCACGAACGCAGTGTTGTAAATGTCCTTCTAAAACTACCTGACCAACTTTATGTAATGCACTTTTAGCTGCATTAATTTGTATTAAAATATCTTCACAAGGAACATCTTTATTTATCATTTCTGAAATACCTCTAAGCTGACCTTCTATTTTTTTTATTCTAGTTTGAATTTTTGGAACATCCATACATTGACGCATATCAGCATCCTCCTTAAATAATCTTGTTGATTTTATACCCTAAGGGGTATAGGTATATATTAATAATGATAATCATTTTTGTCAATAATTACACATAAATAATTTTTTACTTCAAAATGAATGAGCATGGTAACAGTTAATGAATAGAATTAATATAATGGAACAGGAGTGAAATCTGTTGACAGTCTGCTCATTGTGGATATGAATTATGGAAAAGGCCGATTCAGAGGCTTTGATGCATTTCTTCTTTATAACCTTTAGTTAGAAATAATATTATAGGAACTATTAGAAATCCGTGTATAGTATCTAAAAAAATGGAATACTAAGCATGAGGTGATTTACATGGAAAGTGTATGGAGTTCCGAAGTTAATTTTAGAAAAAGAGAAAGTTTAAATCAAGATATTCAATGTGATATTCTTGTAATAGGTGCTGGAATGGCTGGACTGCTCACAGCATATATGCTAAGTAAAAGTGGGAGAGAAGTTGTTGTAATTGATGCTAGAAGCATAGCAGGAGGAGTTACAAAAAATACAACTGCTAAAATAACATCTCAGCATGAATTAATTTATGATAAATTAATTAAAGAATTTGGTGAAGATAGTGCCAGTCAATATGCGAGAGCTAATGAGCTTGCTATAAGAAGATACAAGGAAATAATTGATTCAGAAAAAATTGATTGTGATTTTGAGCATAAAGATGCATACTTGTATACTTCAGATAACATTAAAGATATCGAAGATGAATATGATGCAGCGAAAAGATTAGGGATTGATGCAGAGCTTGTAGATGAAGTGAATATTCCTATAAAAGCTAAAAAGGCATTAAAGTTTAAGAATCAAGCACAATTTAATCCACTAAAATTCTTAAGACCAATTTCAGAACAACTAACTATTTATGAAAATACAGTAGCTCTTGATATTACTGAAGATAATACTGTAGTCACAAAGAATGATAAGAAAATTAAAGCAAATAAAATAGTGGTAGCATCGCATTACCCATTTTTAAATACACCAGGTTATTATTTTATGAGAATGCATCAAGAAAGAGCATATGCTATAGCCTTAGAAAATGCGCAGGATGTAAATGGAATGTATAAAGGTATTGATAAGAATACATATTCTTTTAGAAATTATAAGAATCTATTAATACTTGATGGTGCAGCTCGAAGAACTGGGGAAAATGAAGAAGGGGGAGCATACGAGGAATTAAGAAAAGCTGCCAAAGAATTTTATCCAAATGCAACAGAAAAGTATAATTGGTCAACTCAAGATTGTATAACTTTAGACAATGTTCCTTATATAGGCTATTACTCATCCAAAACTCCTGATATTTATGTTGAAACAGGATTTAAAAAATGGGGAATGACTACTTCAATGGTTGCAGCAATGATAATAAGTGATATGATTCTTGAAAAGGAAAATGACTTCTCTGAAATATTCTCACCAAGAAGATTTGACATGTCAGCATCTATGAAAAATGCTGCAAAGGATCTTGTGATAACTGCAAAAAATTTTATTGCAGAAAGGATAAATATTCCAGAGGAAACATTGAGTAGTATTGAAAATGGTCATGGTGGCATTATAGAATATAAAGGTCAAAAGGCTGGTGTCTATAAGGATAATGAAGGCAAAGTATATACGGTATCAACAAAGTGTGCTCATTTAGGCTGCGAACTTAAATGGAATGCAGATGATTTGACTTGGGATTGTCCTTGTCATGGTTCAAGATATAATTACGAGGGAATATGGATTGAAAGTCCTACTAATAAATGCCTTCATGAAGTGTAATAATATAAATATTGAGGTGTGGATTGCTATGACATAAACACAATATTGTTACTAGATAGCCGTATTGTATAAAACCAATATGGCTTTGTTTATTTTTCTAGTTATTATATGTGTTGCAATAATAAATTTGTATTTAAAACTCTAGTAATCTAAGAGCTCAATTAAGGTCATGATGTAGAAATCTAATTGCAATATATATTACTCTTGACATTATTACTAATTAGTAATAATATTATATCCATGAATAAGAAGAAAGTAACTTATGGAGAATTAAATGATTTAAATTTAAAAGCTATTATAGCATTAAGCCGATGCATACAAAGTGTTAACAAAAGAGAACTTAGAATTATCAAAGAAGGAGGATTAACTTATTCACAATTTGGGGTGCTTGAAGTACTGTATCATAAGGGAGATTTAAGAGTCAGTGAAATATTGGAAAAAACTCTTTCAACTGGCGGTAATATGACTGTTGTTATAGATAACTTAGCTAAAGATGATTTGATTGAGAGGCGTCCTGATCCTAAGGATAGACGCGAAAGTTTAATAAGCATATCTGAAAAAGGAAGAAACCTTATGAGTGAACTCTTCCCTAAACATGTAGATAATTTAAGTGGAATTTTTAGCGCTTTAAGTGTTGAAGAGAAGAAGAATCTAATAAATATGTTAAGGAAATTATCAGGTGTATAAAGTAAAACTTACACCTTGATTTTTAAATAAATAGTACTAATTAGTAATTAACTAATTAGTACTGAAATGTTAGCTATATTATGTAATAGAGTAAAAGAACAAGAGTGAAGAAGTAGGAGTAGTAGAAAAAATTCTTTGAGTTTGTTAGTAATACTTTTTAACTATTCACTATTATCTATTACTTATTCATAAATTATATTTTGTGAATATAATCTAAAATTCGATGGAGATTGATAAAATGGAGGCGGATAAAAAATGTTAAGAAGAATTGATAGCGGAAATATGGGAAGTAGTAATTTAGGATGGTTAAGAAGCAAATTTCATTTTTCATTTGCAGAATACTATAACCCACATAATATAAAGTTTGGAGTTCTAAGAGTTATAAATGATGATTTAGTTGAACATAATACTGGATTCGATACTCATCCACATAGAAATATGGAAATAATATCATATGTAGTTAACGGTGAACTTACACATGGAGACAGCATGGGAAATAAGAATGCAATAACCCGTGGTCATGTTCAATATATGAGTGCTGGTACAGGAGTATATCATAGTGAGCATAATTTAGGAAAAGATGAATTGAGATTTTTGCAGATATGGATATTCCCAGATAAGGAAGATTATAAGCCTAATTATGGAGATTATAGATTTGACTGGAGCGATAGAGAAAATAAATGGCTTCATATGGTTTCGAGTAAAAATGGAAATGCACCAATAAAAATAAATCAAGATATAAATGCTTATTCTTTAGAACTTGATAAAGGAAAAGAAATTAATTTTCAAGTTAATGAAGGAAGACAGGCCTATTTGGTTCAAATAGAAGGTGGTGCTATAATAAATGACATTGAATTAAATAATAGAGATGGAATGGAAATAGTTGAGGAAGATATTTTAATCAAAGCCAAAGAGACATCTCATATTTTGATTTTAGAAATGAAGAAAGAAAATTAAAAATTGTATAAGTTCAACTAATCTTCATAGGGAGGTTGGTTGAATTTCAATATTAGTATACATAATAAAGATGCAAGTGTTAAAACTAGTAATTGTTAAGATGTTTCAAATTTAAATCAAAAAACAGTTAAAGGAGAAGATATTATGGACAATGATAAAGTAGTATGCGGATGCAAAAATGTTAAAGTACAAGATATAAAGAATGCCATCGCTAATGGTGCGAAATCATTTGAAGAAGTACAGGAAAAAACTGAAGTAGGAACTGGTTGTGGCCATTGTGTAGAAAAAAATAGTGCATTAGTTGATGAATTATTAGGAAAATAGAATTTTATAACTACGTATAACACATTAGAAATAGAAAATACTATATATGATATAAGACTACTGTATAAGTTGTTTAATGCATACTTATACAGTAGTCTTATACTTTTTAAAGACATAGTGAAGATTCGTCAAAAATATAACAGCAGATAGCATAATTGGTAAAGGAACTAATTTTGTGGCAAAAGTACCGAAAATAGTATAAAATATTTTTATACTATTTTTTTATACAAAAGATAAAGTTAATGTAATAAGGAGGAGAATTATGTTATTTAGGTTAAATGAGTTTTTAATGGCTGTGTCATTTGCTTTAGACTTTGTTGAGATGGATATTCTTGGGATGGCATCTAACCATGGAAAAAGAACTGCATATATTTCAATTAGTATTGCTAAAGAGCTGGGGCTGAATTCTGAAGAACTCCATGATGTAGCTGCACTTGCAATGCTTCATGACAATGGGTTAAGCGAATATAGTCTGCATAAAAAGTTGGATACAAAAGAATTAAAAAATGTAGCATTATTAGAAGGTGTAAAAGAACATTGTACAATTGGAGAAAGTAATATTAAAAACTATCCATTACTTACTAATGTGAAAAACATAATTAAGTATCATCATGAAAGGTATGATGGTACAGGATTCTTTAACTTAAAGGGAGAAAAAATTCCATTAATGTCGCAAATTATAGCGATTGCGGATGCGTTAGAAAAGAGTTTTGATTTACAAAATAATAATCATGATATGAGAGATAAAGTGTATGAATTTGTAAATGATCAAGAAAATGTATCATTTTCTTCACGAATTGTAAAAGCGTTTTTTAAAGTTACTGAAGATGAAAGTTTCTGGATGAGTTTGGAAAATAATTTTATTAGTACAGCATTAGAAGAAAAAATTCCAAAGTATAGTCTGGAATTATCATTTGAAGAGATTCATGGTATAACTAATGTGTTGTCAAAAATTATTGACTCTAAATCTAACTATACTCAAAGACATTCGCAAGGCTTATCAGAAAAGGTCGCTATTATGTCAGATTTCTATAATTTAAAGCAAGAAGAAAAGATGAAGTTAATTATTGCAGCAGATCTTCACGATATTGGTAAACTAGCAGTCCCAAATGATGTATTAGACAAGCCCGATAAACTTTCGGATGAGGAATTTAAAATTATAATGAAACATCCTGAGTACACTAGATTAGCTCTTCAAGAGATAAAAGGATTTGAGGATATTACTGAATGGGCTTCGAATCATCATGAAAAGTTAAATGGAAAAGGGTATCCTCTTGGTATGAGAGATAAGGAATTAGATTTTAATTCACGTCTTATGACTTGTCTTGATATTTATCAGGCACTTACTGAGGAAAGACCATATAGAGAAGGATTATCCCACGAAAAAGCAATGGAAATACTAAAAAGTATGATGGACAATGGATTTATAGATACTAAAATAACTAGAGATATTGATTATGTTTTTAGTAAGTTTAGTTAAACTGATTTGAGATATAAAATTAATAAATTTTTATTATAAGAGCATGATAAGAGAATTAAACTTATTAAGTAAAAGTTATGATTTTCACCTTAAAGAACCAAATGAATATATAAGGCAATAGAGTCTGCTTACATTTGAGGAGTACAGAGTCAAAATTGACACATGTCGCTGTAGTATAATATTATAGAATAAAAAGGAAGTGAATTCACGATGTTTCTAACAATAGTAGTTAGCTCCATGCAAAGATTATAATATATGAAAAACTTTTGCCTGGAGCCATATATCAACATTAAGTTTTTCATATTATAATAAGACTTTGCATCTTCATTTAGATATTAAATGTAGAGTGGAGCGAAGAAATTATGAAATATGAAAAAGCACAAAATATACTGCCATATAATATAGTTGAACTAATTCAAAAATATACAGATGGTGGATATATCTATATACCAAGAAAAAATGAAAATAAAAAATCATGGGGAGAAAATACTGAAACTAAAAGATATCTTGGTGAAAGAGATAAAGAAATTTTTAATAAATATTCATCTGGAATGTCTGTTAAAATTTTATGTGAACAGTACTTTTTAACTGAAAGTAGTATTAGAAGAATAATAAGGAAACAAAAAAATTCTACTTAATATAAAAGAAAAGACATATTTTTCACGGTCATTACTATGGAAAATATGCCTTTTTTATATTGGAGTGATATAAAGATCCTATAAAACCGCATATTTACTATAAATATTTATATATTTTTCTAGAAAAATAGTTTCATATAAAAATATATTCAAAGAAAAATTATTTCCCTTAAATATATGTAAATTTATAAATTGTTTTGAAATTTAATATTTCATCTCCTCCATGGCTTGATTATAAACATTACAGATTTATTTGTGGACTTGGTCTTAATACTACATGATGATATCATTTATTATGAGGACACAAGGAGATGTATAATATGAGCATTTTAACAATTGAAAACATGAGCCATTCATTTGGCGATAGAATATTATTTAACGATGTATCTTTTAGGTTATTAAAAGGAGATCATATTGGCCTTATTGGTGCTAATGGAGAAGGCAAATCGACTTTTATGAAAATAATCACAGATCAAATACTACCTGATGAAGGTACTATTAAGTGGAATAATAAATTTAGTATTGGATATATGGATCAACTAGTTGACTTAAAAGAAGGAATTACTGCATTAAACTTTTTAAAAGAAGCATTTATAAATTTATTTAATATAGAAAATAAAATTAATAATTTATATATTGATATAGGAAATATGAATGAGAAAGAAATGAATAAAACTTTAAATAAGATTATGACCATGCAGGAAATCTTAGACAAAAACAATTTTTATAGCATTAATTCAAAAATACAAGCAACTGCAGTTGGTCTTGGGATTAACGAGCTTTTAGATAAAGATGTCTCAGTGTTAAGTGGTGGACAAAGAACTAAAATTTTACTTGCTAAATTACTTTTGCAAAAGCCAGATATTTTACTGCTGGATGAGCCGACTAATCATTTAGATGAAGAGCATATCGAATGGCTTAAAGATTATTTGTTAAATTATGAAAATGCATTTATATTAATATCCCATGATAATAGTTTTTTAAATAATGTAGTAAATGTAGTTTATCATCTTGAGCACAAAGTGTTAACAAGATATGAAGGGAATTACGACTATTTTATTAGAATATACGAAATACGAAAAGAACAGAGATTGATTGAATATAAGGAACAACAAAATGAAATAGCAAAGCTTGAAGATTATATAAGAAAAAATAAAGTAAGAGCCTCAACTTCAAAGCAAGCTAAATCAAGAGAAAAGAAACTTAATAAGATTGAAAGAATAGAAATAAAAAAAGAAATTATAAAACCTCATTTTAATTTTAAAACTGTAAAAATGCCTGAAAGTATAATCTTTGAAGTAAGCAATTTGATTATTGGATATGAGAAACCTTTAAGCAAACCTTTAAATCTAAAAATGAAGAGAGGACAAAAAATTGCAGTAACGGGAGCCAATGGATTAGGGAAGACTACTTTGCTAAAAACCTTACTTGGAATGCTAAAACCTATAAATGGTAAAATTACTTTAAGTGAGCATAGAAAAATAGGATATTTTGAGCAGGAAATTGCATGGAATAGTACAAATTCAGTTTTATATGATGTTTGGACTAATTTTCCCTACTTAACTCAAACGGAGGTAAGGAGAGAATTGGCTAGGTGTGGGTTAACAAGGCAGCATATAGATAGCCCTATTAATATATTAAGCGGAGGAGAGCAAGCCAAAGTCAGGTTATGCAAACTTATTAATGAATATACAAATGTATTAGCATTAGATGAACCAACAAATCACCTAGATATTAATGCTAAAAATGAATTAAAGCGTGCTTTAAAAGAATATGAAGGAAGTATAATTTTAGTATGTCATGAACCGGAATTTTATAAAGATATTGCTACAGATATATGGAACTGCGAAGAGTGGGCGCGATTTATAAAATAATATTTTATTTCGGATATAATTCTATAAGAATGTATAAAAAGAAACCTTAAAAATAGAGTGTTTAGTATGTATTTTTAAGGTTCGTCATATTTATATATAGAATTTATATATGATTTTTGGGTAAATAAAATTATGAAAAATCCTAAGTAGAATCAATTTTGATTCTGCGTAGGATTTTTACATTTTTGAATCCTAGAAAAGTACTTATTAGTTGAGATGCATTAATTTAAGGAGAACTAGTGAATTGATACCGTTGTACAGGGAAGTTTCCATAACTTAAAATTTTCTAAGGTAAACAAATAAGAATAGCATATTGGGAAACTAATGGAATAAAATTCGACAATTTATGTTAAGAATCATTGATTTTTTTACATTAATATGATAATATTTCTATATATTAGGTAAGTGTATTTATAAAACAGAACAATTGGAAGCAATGAAAAATTCTCTATATCTGGGCACTTTGAGAATTTGGAGCTAGTTGTGCAACCGACCAATTAAAACTTAGTAATACATAAATATATTAAGTTTTTTTTGGTTTTTTATTTTTAATTAATCATCCTAATAAATATATTGTAATAATGAAATTATATTTAAGATTCTAGTATGAAGATAAGGGGGACAATAAAATGACGTGGATTAACAATTTAAAGGTAGGTAAAAAATTAACTTTGCTTATAATTTGCTCTTTAGTAGGGTTATTTGCAGTTGGAATAACAGGATACTATTTTTTACAAACGTCTAGTAAAAGTATGGAGGTAATGTATAGTGAAAGACTGCTATCTAGTGAATGGCTTAGTGAGTCTAGAGTACATGCAAGAGCTATTTCAGCTGACATTTTTAGAATTATGGTAACTAATGATAAAAATGAAAATAGTAATTTAACAAAAGATATAAATACTCGTGCTGAAGAATTTAACAATTATATGGCTCTTTATAAAAAAATGAAATTAGATGATTTTGAGGCTGATAAAATCAGCAAAATTGATAGTAATTTAGCTAAATATAGGGAAGGAAGAAAAGTCGCACTAAATTTAGCTGGGGAAAGCAAAAATCAAGAAGCGTACGAATATTATGAGAAGAACGTTGAATCATATGCTGATGCTTTCTTAGCTGATTTAGTCGAACTTGGAGAACATAATAGACAAATTGCTGAAAAAATAAACTCTCAGGATAAAGCAAATTTAAAAATTGCTACAGTAACATTTTTAGGTATTGTGATTATAGCTTCAATATTAACAATTTTATTAGGAATACTAATAACAAAACGTATCACAAAAAGGTTAAATGACTTTGTAGTATACATAGGTTCTTTATCACAAGGTGATTTTTCTGTAAAGATAAAAGAAGAAAGTCTTAATGATAAGAGTGAATTTGGTGTTGTAAGTAATGCGATAGATAAGATGACCCAAAACATCATTGAACTAATAAAACAATTAGGTAATACATCTGAACAGTTAGTATTATCATCTGAAGAGCTTACAGCAAGTGCTGAGCAATCAGCAGATGCATCAAATTTAGTTGCATCCGCAGTAACAACAATGGCACATGGGGCAGATGAACAATTTTCTTTTGCTAATAGTACAAACAAAGTGGTTGAAAACATATCTAATAAGATAAATGTAGTATCTGAAAATACAAAATCTGTTTCATCTTTAACAGATAAGGCAAAAATATCAGCAAATGCTGGTGAAGATGCTGTAGAGAAGGCAATGAGCCAAATGGAAATAATAGAGAAAAAGACTAGTGAAACATCGCTTATTATAAGCGAGCTTGAAGAGAAATCAGTGAAAATTGGACAAATACTTGATACAATCCAAGGTATATCAGAGCAAACAAATCTTCTAGCATTAAATGCGGCAATAGAATCTGCAAGGGCTGGGGAAGCCGGGAAAGGTTTTAGTGTAGTAGCAGAAGAAATTAGAAAGTTAGCAGAACAATCACAAGAGGCAACTAAAGAAATAGCTGGAATTATTAATGATGTACAAAATAAAACAAATAGTGCAGTTGCAGTTATGAATGAAAACTCAAAAGAAGTTAAAACAGGAGCAGATGTTGTTGATGTTGCAGGAACAAGTTTTCAGGAAATCCTTAAAATGATAATAGAAATATCTAAACAGATTCATGAGATATCAGATTCTATTACTGAAATAACTGTCGGGACTAAAGAATCTGTTGATTCAGTAAATAATATTAAGAACATAAGTAGTAATATAGCTGATGATACTCAAACAATATCAGCAGCTGCTGAGGAACAATTAGCATCTGTTGAAGAGATAGCTTCATCTAGTAAACTTCTATCTCAAATGTCTGAAGAGTTAAGAAGGATTATAGCTAAATTTAAAATATAAAATTTAAATAATCCAAGGATTAAAGCTAATTTATTTTTTAGAGTAATTCAATATTTTAAATGCTAATTCAAATAATTTAGGCACTTACGTATAACTTGTAAGTGTCTATTTTATTGCAGTTTTTATACTAGAGTATATTAATCATACAAAAGAAAACAATAAAAATGGAGGTGATACAAGTATGAAGAATTTAACCGAAAAAGAAAAAGCATATTATGAAAAACATTTAAGACAAGATATAGCAGCAGAATTTGAAGAAGAAAAAGATTCGGGAAATCAACCAGAAAATCCAGGCAGATATCATTTTACCCAAGATTACAATTACCCAATATCATCAAGAAAAAGATAACTATTGAGCTATCTTTTAATTATGAATCAGAAAATATTTCTCTTTAGCATTACTTTAATTTAGAAGTAAAACTTTTTATTATGAAATATAGGAATTAAAGATCAATGTTTCTGTAATTAACTAAGGGAATGTTCTAATTATGAAGAGCGTTATTTTAGAAAGTGAAAAGCATTTAGGATTATTCTAAATGCTTTTCTTGTTCCATCCTAATCATAGTATTTTATGGTGCTTTATAGATTCATTGAATTTTAAATTAATATTTATTTGTCTTATAATCTCTGGCACATTCACTAATATAGTAAGTATGGCGCCAATGATATAAAATATTTCATTTTCATTATTTGGCATCATAAACACCTCATTTACTTTTAATATATTAGATACAGTTAATAAATGTTAAACAATAAGCCTAAGGTTAGCAGAAAAATAATTTATGAAACAAAAATGAAATTATTTATCTAGCAATATAACTTCCATGTTTTTATTATATATATCAATTAAATTTGAAGTTCCAGGGGTATAAGTATAAGATATGTAAATAATATGGATATTTTTGGTTGTGTAACAAGTGATACATAAAATTTACTATTTAAGGATTATACTAATAAAAAAGTAAAGGGGGTAAAAAATTGGAATATTTAAAAGAGAGAGAGATGATGATTAGTAGAATGAGACAAGCTTTATGCAAAATTATGGGGAATGAAGAAGACTCATTAGATATGGAGGTGATTACTGCTTGTAGAAGATTAAACTTTGCACTAAATGAATACAATGAATTACTAAGGAGAACAATTAAATAATATTCTCTTATATGGAAAATTGTCAGAGTGGTTTAATGAGCTGGTTTGATAAACTAGTGAGTGTAAAAGCTCCACAGGTTCGAGTCCTGTATTTTCCTTCAGTTTATATCATAATTAATTTATAGAATTAGCA
>CAURJV010000016.1:0-81730 GCA_963524945.1 uncultured Clostridium sp. | reverse complement strand
CAACTATATTTTGATGCCATCTATTTCAACTTACAATGATATAGTTAAGGATTATGAGGATATTATTATATCTATAACATTAGCTCCAGAAGTTGAAGGTGCTAAAGAACTTATTAAGTATTTATCCTCAATTGGAATAGTCTGCTCATTAGGGCATAGCAGTGCTACTTATGAAGAGGCTATGGAAGCTATTGAATGTGGTGCTTGTCATGCCACTCATCTTTTTAATGCTATGACTCCTTTAACTCACAGAAATCCAGGAGTAGTAGGAGCTGTATTTGACAGTGATATAACAACTGAAACTATTTCAGATGGAATTCATATTTCATACCCAGCTTTAAGAATTGCTTACAAACAAAAAGGTACTGATAATGTTTTATTAATCTCTGATGCTATGATGGCTTGCTGCATGCCTAATGGTAACTACTCCCTAGGTGGGCAAGATGTTGTTGTAAATGACGGTGAGGCACGCTTAAAAAATGGTGCTTTAGCTGGTTCTGTCCTCACTCTTGATAAAGCAGTAAAAAATGTTTATAAAAATTCTGATCTGCCACTTTATGAAGTAATAAAAATGGCATCTTATAATGGTGCTAAACATTGTAAAGTTGATGATCGAAAAGGTCAAATTAAGGAAGGCTATGATGCAGACTTAATATTCTTTGATGATGATATAAATATAAAAAAGGTATTAGTTTTAGGTAAGGAAGTATACTCAGAATGACATAACCAATAATTAGTTGTATCAGATAAATATTTCATCCCCGCATACTCCTATAGATTTCTTTAAAGTCATATGTTTTTTATATAACATATGACTTTAATCCGTTTAAAATTTAAATGGCCTTTATTATAAAATACTTTTATTTTTCATAGCAACACTACTTCTCACTCATATTTACAACTAAGAATGCTCCAATCTCTTACTATTATCTGGAGACATAAGGTGATATATATACGACATTATGATATTTATTCTATATATTAATAGTGCTATCCTAAATATACAAATCAATTAGGAGGTACTATATATGGCATATATAGCAAACGGAGAAAGATATTCAAACATGGTATATAATAGATGCGGAAAAAGTGGGTTGAAACTGCCAGCTATTTCACTTGGGCTTTGGCAAAATTTTGGTGAAGATAATTCATTACAAAATATTAGAACTATGATACATAGGGCCTTTGATCTTGGAATAACACATTTTGATCTTGCAAATAACTATGGACCACCAGCTGGTTCAGCTGAAGAAAACTTTGGAAGAGTATTAAACTCTGATTTAAGAGCTTATAGAGATGAATTAATTATCTCCAGCAAAGCTGGATTTGATATGTGGCCAGGACCTTATGGCGACTGGGGCTCTAAAAAATATTTAATTGCCAGCCTAGATCAAAGTCTTAAGCGACTGGGTTTAGATTATGTTGATATATTCTATCACCATAGATTTGATCCTGAAACTCCATTAGAAGAAACTATGATGGCACTAAATCAAGTAGTTAGACAAGGTAAAGCTCTTTATGTAGGTTTATCAAACTATGGTGCTGATGAATTACAGAAAGCTACTCAAATACTAAAAGAACTAGGAACTCCTTGTTTGATAACTCAACCATCTTACTCTATGGTAAATAGATGGATAGAAGATGGACTTCAAGATGTTGCTGATGAATACGGAATAGGAACAATAGCATTTTGGCCTTTAGCAATGGGCTTATTAACTGATAAATATCTAAATGGTATTCCTGAAACTTCAAGAGCAGCTCATAATTCTTGGGTTAAATCAGATATCACTGAAGATAAGGTTGCTAAAGTAAGGCTTTTAAATGAAATAGCTAAGGAAAGAGGACAAAGTATGGCACAACTTGCTATTGCATGGGTTTTACGTAAAGGTCGTGTAACTTCAGCCCTTATTGGTGCCAGCAAGGTAAGTCAGATAGAAGAAAATGTTGCTACCATAAATAATCTTAATTTTTCTGATGATGAATTAGCTAGGATAGAAGCGATACTAAAATAGTAAATAGACCTTTTGGATCACATTAACTTATTAATGATTCTTATGACGACTTAAAAATCCTAGTTTTTGAGGTTGGAATTTAGAACAAATAAGGGAAGTAGTAGTGATTTTTTACTGCTGCCTCCTTTACTACTTTGTGGATAAGTAGGTTAATTTTTTTTCAAGTTTATAATCAATAATTTTTCCTATGCTCACTGGGAGATACTTTGTTTATTTTTTTGAACATTCTCGAAAATATTAGCGGATTCTCATAACCTACTGAACGAGCTATATCTCCTATAGAAAGCTGCCTATCGTTCATCATTTCCTTGGCTTTATTTATTCTAAAACTTATTAAATATTCCTGAATTGTAACCCCAACAATGTCTTTAAATATTTTTGAAATATATTTTCTATCCAAACCTATATATCTAGCTAGCTCAGAAATCCTTATTTGATGAGAGTAATTAACTTGTATAAAATCAATTACTTTATTTACATATACATTTTTATTTGTATTAAACTTCTCATTTGATAAATTCAATACTGCTTCATCAATTAAAGTTGCTAGAAAAAGATATAATAGACTTTGCAACCTCAAATCACTGCTTTTTTCATAACTAGTAACTTGTATCATTTCTCTAAAACAATTGTTAATTGCAGAATCTTTACCGTACTCAAAGATAGGTTTATCACTTGTTAAATCAGCACGTTTCAAGTAAGCTTCTGCATTCATCCCATCAAATGCGCACCAAGAATAGCTCCAAGGATCTCTTTCATCTGCTTTATAATATGAAATCGTATTTGGGCATATAAGAAAGCCTTGTCCCTCTCTTAAATTAAAAGTTTTATTGCCGGTTCTAAAAATCCCCTTCCCCTCATGTATATAGTGAATTTTAAAATGTTCCTTAATTGCAGGTCCCCAAAAATGATTAGGCATGCACTGCTCTGTCCCACAATAATATAATTTAAAATCCAAATTATTTACTAAATTTAAAGTATTTATATCAATCACTTTTGTTTATCTCTCACTTTCTACTATTTTATAAGCATATTAGATACTAGTACTACTTTTATTATCAATATAAATTCTCGATTAAACATACAAAGAAGTTCTTTGTATGATATTTAAACAAATTAAGCCACTTCAAAATTAATTATAAAGCAACAAGGCATGGATTTCTAAAAGACTCATGTAAAAATTGCTTTTTGTGTTTTTTTGAAGCAGCCTATTTATTTTAAATAATTTAGTTCTATGTTTTATATTATTTTTCTCTTTGAAGATAATTACATAATGCACCTAATTTATTAGCATCATTTCCAAATACACATGTTTTTAAAACTGGTTTTATTGTCCCTTCCAAATCACTATTCATAAGTGCATCCAATCTCTTGTTTATTTCATCAACATATTCTGACCTTTCGCTTATAGCCCCACCTAAAATAATAACTTCTGGATCATAAGTATATTGAATATTATATATTCCTACTGCCATAATGAAATAGTACTTATTCACTTCATTAATTGCTATTTCATCACCTTTATTACATAGGTCAAAAACTTGAACACCATCAAGACTTCCTTCTTCTAGTCCTTTTAATTTTGCAACCTTTCTTGCTAATGCTGTAGTAGATCCTGCTTGACTCCAGCTTGTGAATTTAGGTTCTCCATCTAACTCACATGTTATTGAGCAATAACCAAATTCTCCTCCATGCTTATGAATTCCGCCATGAATCTTCTTATCTTTAACTATAGCTCCACCTATTCCTGATCCACATACAACAAATGCTAAATCCTTATTGTCCTTTCCAGCACCAAGCCAGCACTCTCCAAGAGCTGCACAATTCGCATCATTTTCAAGCTCTGCATCCAAACCTGTAGCTTCTTTTAAAATTTCTTTAAAATTAGGTCCGTGTATATATGGAATAGCACTTATACCTCCAATTACTCCAGTTTCACTATCCACCGCCCCTGGAGCACTTATTGCAATTCCTTTAACATCATATTTATCTTTCATTTCGTTAGTTGTTTTTGCTAATTCTGAAAAAAACTCTTCTCTATTACTTGAAACTTTGAATTTGCCACTTTCTACAAAACTACCATCTTCATTAATTACAGACCACTTAACAGCACTTCCACCGATATCAAAAACCATAAATTTTCTCATCTAAATCACCTCTATATCAAAATTTACTTATATAATCTTTCTATTTCTCTCTTTGCAAATAGTTATATAATGCTCCAAGCTTATTCGCATCGTTTCCAAATTGGCACCTTTTAATAACTGGTCTTATTGTTCCTTCTAAGTCGCCATTCATCATAATATCAAGTCTTTTATTTATTTCTTCTAAGTATTCTGTTCTTTCACTTATTGCTCCACCCAATATAATAACTTCCGGATCAAAGATATACTGAATATTGTATATCCCTACTGCCATTGTAAAATAATATTTATTTACCTCCTTAATCGCAATTTCATCGCCTTTACTGCACATTTCAAAAACTTCAATTCCATTAATGCTATCTTCATCTAAACCTTTTAGCTGAGCAACATTTCTTGCCAATGCTATAGTAGATCCTGCATAACTCCAATTTGTTGCTTTAATTTTATCTAAATCATAGTTTATTGAGCAATAACCAAATTCTCCACCATGTTTATGTATTCCAACATGGACTTTTTTATCCTTAACTATAGCTCCGCCTATTCCTGTTCCACAAACTACAAATGCTAAATCATTATTGCCTTTACCTGCTCCAAGCCAACACTCTCCGAGGGCTGCACAATTAGCATCATTTTCAAGTTCTACATTCAAATTTGTGGCCCTACCTATTATTTCTTTAAAATTTGGTCCGTGTATGTAAGGTATAGCAGTTATCCCTCCAATTAATCCTGTATCGCTGTCTACAGCACCTGGAGCACTTATTGCAACCCCTTTAATATCATATTTTAATTTCATTTTATCTGTTATATTTGCTATTTCATAAAAAAACTCTTCTGCTGTTTCAGGACAAGTAAACTTATTACTTTCTTTAAAATTACCTGCTTCATCTATTACGGACCATTTAGTAGAAGTTCCACCCACATCAAAAACCATAAAATTTCTCATTTATGATCCTCCTTATATAATTCAAATAGCCGTCTCAAATTTTAACTTTTGAGACAGCCTATTATTTATCAATTACTAACTTTCAATTAGAATCCGTTATTTTCTACAACTTCTTTAATCCATCTTCCTGATTTTTTAATAGTTTTCTTTTGAGTTGCTAAATCTACAGCAATAAATCCATATCTGTTTTTATACGCATTACTCCATGACCAGCAATCAATAGGAGTCCATGTATGATAACCAAAGCAGTTAGAACCTTTACTTATACCTTTATGAAGGTACTCTAAATGTTCTTTATAGAAATCTATTCTGTAGTCATCTTCTATTGTACCGTCAGTATTTATATACTTTTCTTCACCTTCAACACCCATGCCATTTTCAGAGATATACCAAGGAATATTGTTATAATTATCCCTTATGTTTATCGCAATGTCATACATACACTCCGGATATATCTCCCATCCTCTATATGGATTCATTCTTCTTCCCGGCATTTCATAGTCGTCAAAATATTTATTAGGCATCCAATCTTTTGACTCATCGAATTTTTCTTCTTTAGCTTTTGCTCTTCTTGGTTGGTAATAGTTAACACCTAGAAAATCAATTGTATTATTCTTAATTATTGTTACTTCTTCTTGAGTTGACTCCCATATGACATTATCATTAGTTAAGGCTTCAACTAATGATGGTGTGAATTCACCTTTTATAGCAGGATCTAAAAATGAGTTATTGAAAAAATCCTCTACAAACTTAGCTGCCTTTACGTCTTCCTCGTTTTGTGATCTTGGGTATGAAGGCGTTAAATTAAGAATAATACCGATCTTTCCACCATTCTTACCACAATTTGATTCTTTAAACTCTTTTATAGCCTTTGCTGATGCCAAATTTAGATTATATAAAACTTGCACTGCTTTTTTCCCATCAACTATCTTTGGATAATGGAATTGATATAAATATTCGCCTTCAACTACAACCATAGGTTCATTAAATGTTGCCCAATGTTTAACTCTATCTCCAAATAACTCAAAGCACTTCTTTGCAAACAATGCAAATAAATCTACTACATGTTTTGATTCCCATCCTCCATATTGATCATATAACTCAACTGGTAAATCAAAATGATGTAAATTCATAACCGGAAGAAGCCCGTTTTCAATACATTCATCAATTACTTCATTGTAGAATCTAACCCCATCTTCATCAACTTCCCCAGTTTCAAAATCTTTTATAAGCCTTGTCCACTGAATTGATGTTCTAAAACTATTTAATCCTGTTTCTTTAACTAATGCTAAGTCTTCTTTATGGCTATTATAGAAATTTGATGCTACATTAGGGCCAACTCCATCAAAAAATGCTTCTGGCTCTATGTCAAACCAATGATCAAATACGCTATCATGCTTTTTATTAAATCTTCCTTCACTTTGAGGACCTGATGTTGCCGACCCCCACCAAAAGTTTTCTGGGAATTTAAATTGTATACTCATATTATGCCTCCTAGATTTCCTTATTTTAATTATGTGTTTTTATAAATTGTTGTATATATTTAAATTAAAATGAATATATCTTTTAATTTCAAACTTTTGCTATAACATTGCTGCTCCAATAAGGCCTGCATTATCGCCAATTTGTGCAATTCTTATGTCTACCATAGATGGATCTGCAACCTTAGTTTTAGTACATTCAATAATCTTAGGTAATAGGTACGTATTATATATTAGTACTGCACCACCAATAACTACAGTTTCTGGATCTACCACAGATATTATGTTTGCTATTCCAATTGAAATATTATCAATCCACTTTTCTATTACTTGAACAGCTTTTTCATCGTTATTTCCATATAAATCAAACACTTCTTTTGTGCTTAACGCTTTTCCATAGACTTCTGATGCTACTCTAGCTATATTTACACCGCTGCATTGCCCTTCAAGGCCACCCTTATTTGTACCTGCGTGACTATATTTATCTTCATTAATTATCATATTGTAAATTTCTGCTGCTTGACTGTGTGCTCCATTGATAATCTTCTTATCAAGAATTAAAGCACCACCCACTCCAGTTGAAACGGTTATATAAAATACTGATTCACAGTCCTTTGCACTACCAACCAAGCTTTCTGCAAGACCTGCTACATTTGCATCGTTATTAACTTGAACTGGCACACCTAACTTTTCTTTTAAGTACTCTTTTATATTAAAATTTTCCCATCCTTTTAAGTTAACTGGATTTAATAATTTACCTACTTTCAAATCTAAAGGACCAGGTGCTCCTACTCCAACTTTTTCTATTTCATAATTACTCCATTGTTCTTTTATTTGACCAATTAATTTATCTAAGTTATATGCAGCTCCTTTTTGTACTTCGTTTTCAACCTTGAATATTTCTACTATATTTCCTTCTTTAGATATTACTGCAGCCCTTAAGTTTGTCCCACCAATATCAATTCCGATTAAATACATATTCAATAACCTCCTGTCGTTAAATTAATCCATAAAACCTTTTACATATGAATTTTAATATCTCTTATTCAAATTTATTCCTTACATAAAAAAGCTTATATATCTTCTATATTATAAATATATATCTTTATAATACAAATGTCTATATTTTTATTAATAAAAATATAACTTTGCTTTCAACTAATTAATTCATTATATAAAAATAGATAATAAACATATACAATATATTTATTATCTAATAATCTTTTATATTTATTAGGAGTGTTCTCGAATTCTAGTTCGAGACTCTGCGCATTTCTTATTAGCTTCTTCTATAATCGACTTAGTATCAGATGCTATTACATACTTTTGAACAAAATCGCTATTTAATCCAACATCATTTTTAATATTGGAATACTCATTGTGAATTTCCAATTCCTTATTATCTTTATTCTTAATGACACTTTCTTGAGTTTGTATTGGTAAATTGAATGTTTCTAATTCCTTTAACATTTCTATATTTCTCTCACTACCTTTTAATGAAGACATTATATTTACAGCTTTCGCATATCTATCATCATTAAACATAAATTTTAAAAATTCTTTAGATATATCCGGATGCTTAGTATTTTTACTTATTGCAAATTTATAATCTCCTACTATCTTAATTATCTTACTTTCTGGAATTGGGAATATTCCAAACTCTTCTTTATACGCCCCCATATCTTCTAATTGGTATTTAAAATCAGAATTCCAGACAATCATCGCAGACCTTTTATTAATAAGATCATTTTTACACTGCTGCCAATCATAATTATATAAATCATTTTCACAATATTTATTTTTAAATATTTCTCTTATGAATTGTAGAGATTTATATACTCCATTTTCGTAATCAAATATATTCTCTGATTTTGTTATTGTATTCTCTTCAAGGTTTGAATCAAATAAATAAGGAATGCTATCAGACCACATGCTCATTACCCATTGTTGTTTATAATTCAAAGCAATTGGAGTAACTCCTATTTCCTTAATTTTTTGGCAAGCTTCAAAAAATTCTTTTTTAGTCTTAGGAATCTCTTTTATATTCGCATACTTAAATATTTCTTTGTTATAAATTACTCCTTCCCACAGCATAGATGTAGAAAGTGTATACAACTTATTATCTTTTCCTGGTGTGTAATTGTATATATTTTCATAGTTAAATCCCAAATCATCTATTGGCAAAAAATATTTGTTGTATTCTTCTGTATCTATAGCACCGGGCACCAAGGTGATATCTGCCAACTCTCCCTCAACCGCTCTTCTTTCTAATATTTCTTCGACATCCCCTATTAATTCTAAGTTTATTTTAACCTTTGGATGCATTTTTTCAAATTCTTTTATTAATGAATTTAGCTCATTACTCTTATCTATTCTATTACTTACAAAAGTGACGGATCCATCAAGTTCATTATCGCTTTTATCATCACCAGAGTATCCTACTATATATTTATTCAGAAGAATAAATCCATATATGCCCACCAAAATTGTTAACATAAATGAAGTTATAATTTTAACAAGCTTATCATATTTTTTCACAAGGCTCCCTCATCTCTAACACAACTAAAGATTAAAACATCTTGATTTTTTTAATTTTTTCTTTGTCGTTTCTATACTTATTAGGAGTAATTCCAGTTATCTTTTTAAATGCTCTCCCAAAAGTTATTGAATCATTATATCCGACCTTCTCTCCTACTTCATAAATTTTTAGATTTGTGGTTAACAATAATTCCTTTGCTTTTTTAATTCTATAATTGGATAAAAAATCATAAAAACCTTCTCCAGTTTCTTTCTTAAACAGTTCCGATAAATAATTTTGGCTTAGAAGCACCTCATTTGCTACGTCCTTTAATGTTATATTTTTATTGAAATTACCGATGATATATTGTTTAGCTAAGTTTATCGCTATTACATTTGGATTAATATCCTTATCATCTAATGTTTTTAATAGTTTGTCTGATTCATTTATGAAATATTTTTTAGAACTATTATCATAATACATTCTTTCCTTAAGCTTTTTTACAAGCGTATAATACTCTCTTAATTTCCAAACCTGATCAGTATACTTTAGTATATAAACATTTCTATTACTATTTATAAAAATCTCTGTTTCATTTTCTATTCTTTCATTTACTTCATCTACACTTCTATAATTCTTGCTATCAAAGTAAAAAATTATGTAAACACTATTTTCCAAATTAAAAACAGCATATTCTATTTTTTTATACTCAGTTATTATTAAATTTATAAATTCTTTTAATATATTTGCATTACACTCTTTTCTATCAATAACAATCATTTTATAAATATATTCTTCACTTAACTGCATATTCTCTAATAACAACTCATCTGTTTTGAAATTGATATCCTTATTAGTAAATAAAATATATTTAAAAAACTCTTTTTTTAGTACCTCAATTGATTTACTTAATATTTTATGGTTTCTATCTATATCTTTTCTTTTAGCTTCAACCTCTTTCATTATATTCCTCAAATCATCTTGCTTAATCGGTTTCAACAAATAGTTGAGAGCTCCTGCTTTCATGGTATCTCTAACATAATCAAATTCATCATATCCACTTAAAACTATAAATATAGGAGGCTTCTTTAACTCTTCTTGAGCTTTCTCTATTAATTCTATTCCAGTCATAACTGGCATTTTTATATCTGTTATTACTAAATCAACACTTTCCTCATTTTCCTTCAAATATTTTAGTGCCAACAGGCCATTTTGGAATTCATCAATAACTTCATGTTCATCGAATAATCTTTTTATTATTTTACTTAATCCTATCCTTATAATTTTATCGTCATCAACTACTACTATTTTCATTTTTCCTCCATATTGAATATTTATTTAAGTTGCTATATATTTAAATTATACATTAGTTTGTCTAGATTAGAAATATAGTTTTTAATGGAGTTAAATTCATTATTTTGTTAAACATCAAAGCCATCATCATTAAAATTTCTTATATATCACTGCACAAACTATTTTAATATTTGAAATTAATCTTTTTACCATTTTCTTAGTTTAATAATTTAATTTATAGTTAGGTGAATTTATGAATTTTAATAATAATGTTTCAATAAAAAAATTAACGCTACTCATTTTTATAATCATGTATATTATATTTCTTATAATAACAAGTCTAAATTTATATTCTTATTCAAAATATGAATTTAATAAGACTGAAAAAATTATAGAAAATTTTAATATCAGTCAAAGTCAGCAAGTAGTTGAAAAATTAAATAATATTTATGATGTATCAAAATACCCTTTACTCATTCCTAAAGTAGAAGAATTACATTCTATTCTATCTGCTAATAAATCTTATGATATAAGCGAATATAATTATTTGAAATATCTTTGTGATATGATATTAATTCAAAACAACTCTATTAATGGTGCTTATATATATGATTTAAGCGGAAGAGGTGCGTCAAGCACGCGTAATAGTTCAAATTACAAACTTAAAAATCCAGTATCAGAAAAATGGTTTATAGATTCATTAAGCTCCAATGAGTTTACATCAATTTTTCCAAATATAAATGCGAGCGATATATTTCAGTTTACTTCACAAGACTCTAAGCAATTAATAGCATTAACTAGAAAAATAATAGATATTAAAACGAGAAAAGTAACTGGAGTATTATTGATAACTATATCAATTGATGAAATACGCAATTTATTAGTAAAAGATCATCTTCCATTTAATAATCAAATAGTCTCAATATATGATGTTACCGGAAAATTAATTTTGACTACAAGTGAAGAATATAATCCATTTATTCCTTCATATGATCAACTGCATAACGCAACTACTTCACCTAATATACAATATATAAAGAATAATATTGATTATGTAGTCTCATATAACATTATACCTTCAACAAACTGGATAATCGTAAACTCAATTCCAAAATCAGATGCATACCATATAGATAGCCTATATATTTTTTCATTCATTATTAATATAACTTTCTTCCTAATTTTATTTATAGTGCTATATATATTTTTTATAAAAAGAATATTTAATCCTCTAAAGTTTTTAATCAAAAATATGGAGAGTAATGTCGAAAGCAATTTGGACTATAAAGTTACTTATACCAAAAATGATGAAATTGGAATATTAGTAAAGTCTTATAATGAAATGAAAAGCAGAATAAGTGACTTAATTAACATTAACTATAAAAGTCAAATTGAGCATAAAGAATTGGAGCTTAGACAACTTCAAAATCAAATTAATCCTCATTTTATATATAATACATTAGAATCAATTCGTATGATGGCAGAAATAAATGACGATATAGAAACCTCAACCATGTCTGAGTATTTTGGCTCTATTATAAGGTATAGTATGAATAGAAAAATAAATACAGTTTTATTAAAAGAAGAGATAAGCATTATCGAGAATTATATATATCTTCAAAAAATTAGATTTGATCAATTGTTTACCATAGAAAATCTGATTAATCAAAAGGTTCTTAATTGCGAAATAATAAAAATGATAATCCAACCACTAATTGAAAATTCTATTTATCATGGATTAAGCGAATGCAGTGGTAATGGAAAAATAATAATTCAAGGCGAACAGATAAATGATAATTTAATATTAACTATTTCTGATAATGGAATCGGAATTGATGATAAAAAATTAAAGAAATTAAATGACTATATTAATGATAAAAATAATGATTTTAGTGGTACAGCTTTAAGAAATATAAATAAAAGATTAAAGCTGAATTACGGTAATGACTATGGATTAGAAATTTATAGTGCTCTCGGAAAAGGAACATCTATGGTATTAACTATTCCTTATATTAAAAAATAAAACTAAGTCCTTGGCAAGAGCCATGGACTTAGTTTTATCTTTTCCCTTTATAAATCTTTTCAGAAAAAGTACTGGTTATCATTGTATTTATCATAAAATTTTTTTTCTCTATATAGACCATTGCTTCTAATAACTAATCACTAATTTCTTAGTTATCTCTTATTATTAATCCGCTATTATTCTAAGCTCCATACCAAAAATAATACAGAAATACTCCAAGTACATAAGCACCTAGCACTAGAATAAGACCTCCTATAGTACGAATAAATCTTATGTACTTATCAAAGTATGCCTGGTTTTTTCTATATTTATCCCAACGCCCTGGTACAAGAAAATCAATATAACTTGCTTTTTTCATAAATACAATGGTTCCACCAAAAACAATACAAAATAACCCAAAAACTAGCTGCATAATACCTCCCTAGCTTCTAAACAAATTATTATACTAAAAATTAATTCTTAGCCTTTTACAGCCCCATCTGTTAGCCCACTATAAATTTGTTTTTGGAAAATAAGGAATATAATTAACGCTGGTAATATTGTAATAAGCACTCCTGCGCAAATGTAATTATATTGACTACCATAAGGTCCAGTAAAAGTAAACAGTGCAGTTGATATTGTTTTAAGATCTTTTGATTGTAAGTATAAATTGGACATGTAATATTCATTATAAATACCAACACATTTTAAAATTGTAACTGTAACAATTGCTGGCTTCAATAGAGGAAGTAAAATTCTAAAGAATACTCCAAAGTAAGTACATCCATCTAAAATTGCAGATTCATCTAATGATACTGGAAGATTTTCAAAAAACTGTAGAAATATATAAATAGAAATTACATCTGTGCCCGCCATTACAAGCATATATCCTGGTAAAGTATTTATTAAATTAAGACTGTACATAATTTTATATACCGTTACTTGAGTCGCAATACCTGGAAGTAATGCTGCAAATAAAAATAGATTTCTGATTAATGCATTTCCACGGAATACAAATCTATTTAATACATATGCAATCATTGTTCCCATAATAATAGAAAAAATTAAAACAACAATTAAAACTAAAAATGTATTTCTAAAACCAACTAACATATTTGCTTTCTTAAATGCAATAACGAAATTATTAAAATAAGTCCAATTTCTAGGCAAAGTCATCGGACTAGTTGATTGGTATTCTTCATCAGTTTTAAATGCTGTAAATACACACACTAAAACAGGTATTATAGCAACAAATGCACCAAATACTAAAACACAATATTTCAATATTCCTAAAACTATCGTTTGAAGCTTTTTAATTTCCATCTCTAACTTGTCCTCCTTGAGTATTTTCAACTTTTGCTTTAAGCATTTTCTTTTTATTTTTCTTAGCTCTTAATGCTTCCTTTTCATCAGCATCCGTAAATAAGTAATTAAAGAATACTTTTTGAGCAATAGCGCACAAAATAATAATCACTAAAAGAACAACTGCCATAGCTGATGCTAAACCTACCTTTTGATTCTCATAAGCAATTCTATTCATTATTACAAAATAAGTACCAGTACCCATATTACCTTTTGTAATTACATATGGAGGCTCAAAGGCACTTAATGATCCAGTTATAGAAAGGATCATATTTAATATAACTATGTTCTTAATGCCTGGTAGCATAATATATAAAAATCTTTGGAGTTTGTTTGCACCATCTATATCTGCTGCTTCATATAATGTTTGGTCAACTGACATTATAGCACCAATAAATAAAACCATATTTTGTCCCATATATCTCCAAACTGATGTAGCTGCCAATGATCCATTATTAATACTTGTATCTTGTATCCAATAAGGTAGTTGATCTAAATGGAATCCAACAGCCTGCAAAAGTGAATCTAAAACAAACCCACGCGCATAAAAGAATTTAAAAATAAAACCAACAGCAATTCCGCTAATCAAATAAGGAAAGAACATTGCACCTTTAATGAAAGCCCCTCCCTTTGTTTTGAAGCTTAAAATACTTGCAAAGAAAAGAGCAATACCCAATTGAACGAATGATGCAGCCATATAATAAAAACTTAACTTCAAGGCTTTAAAACAATCATCACGTTGAAATACATCTACATAATTCTGTAGCCCGACCCATTCTTGTGGACCAGTATACTTCATATTATAAAAACTAAATTCTATCATTTTATAAAATGGTAAATAAGTAAAAACTATAAGTAATAATAATGGTAAAAATGAAAAACTACAAATTACTAATCGCTTTTGTACTTTTCCGCTTTTGAACCATCTAACAAAATTAAATTGTTCTTTTGACGTTATATCATTACTACTCCCCGTATAATTCATATCTTCCTCCAATTATGTCTGAATTAAATTACATAATTTAATTCAGACAGTATTAAAACTTATTATTCTTATTATTTATTTACATCTACTTTTAATTTTTGCTGTGCAACAGACCATTTTGCATTCCAATCATCCATGATTTGATCAACTGTTTTATTTCCATGTAATGCAGCCTCTACTATTTCACACTTTTTATTATTATCTTTATTAAGTCCAACTTCTGATTCATTATTTATATCATTAAATAATGATTCTTCTCCACTTTTTGCTGGATTGTCAATTACTAGTTGTACATCTTTAAAATCATTTAATACATCTGGAAGTTTTTCAGATTTAAGAGCAGGAATACTACCTTCATCCTTGTACATAGGAGATTTTTCTACTAACCATTTTATATAAAGCATTGATGCAATTTGGTTCTCATTAGAAGACTTTTTGTTAACACCGAAAGAATAATTACCACCAGCTGTTGCATATTGTTTACCATTAACTGTTATTGGGAATGGCATATAACCAACATCATCTTTCTTATCTCCGGCATCCTTTATTTGATTAACAGCCCAAGATCCAAGTACCATGCATCCAATTTCACCTCTATTTAACATGCCTTTTGAGCTTTCCCAATCAGTTCCTGTAGGGTCATTTTCAATTAATTTCTTTGAAACAGCTTGATATAATGTATTATAAATTGCATAAGGGCCTGTCCCATCTGATTTTTTTGCAAATGGATTTTTCATATGAACTATTTTATTATTCATAAAATCTGCATCTCCTGTTGCTGTCCCACCAATATAAGCATCCCAAGCTCCTACAGTCCATGCTGCTGCAAAGTTAGTATACATTGGAACTGCTTTTGTATTATCTTTAATTTTTTGTAAATCGGCTAAAAATTCATCTGGAGTCTTTGGCATTGTTGTAATTCCAGCATCCTTCCAAACCTTTTTATTGTATACAATACCGTTAGCTGTTCCTCCATTTGCTATACCATATTGCTTTCCATCATATTGAGATGTCACTCCAAAATTATAAATTCCATCTAATGTACTTGTATCCCCTAATTCAATAAAGTAATTCGGCAACTCAGATTTATCAACAGATGTAGGAATAAAACAAATATCTCCCCAATCTCCTGTTGATAACTTTAGTTGCATAGTTTGTTCATAATCAGTAACACCTTGATAAGTTACCTTTATATTTGGGTATAACTCCATAAATTGTTTTGCATAGCCAGCATATACTGTATCCACAATATCAGTTCTATTTGTTAAAATGGTAATGTTAGCTTTAAGATCTTTATAATCCTTATCTAAATTAATTTCATTAATTTTAGGAACCGACACTTGGCTTGTAGTACTACTACCTCCACCTGACTGGTTGCCGCAAGCTATCATAGATAAAGATAACATTGTAGCTATAATCGTTCCAAAAATTTTTCTACTCTTTAACATTATTGTTCCTCCTAAATTAAGTTTTATTTTATCATCGTGTGCAAACTAAACGTTTACTCAGATGGTAATCACTTATTTTTCTATTAAAATACTCATTTAATGAAAAATATAGTACTATATTAGTCTTTAAGTAAATATTAGTTAATAATTTTATAAAATTACTTTACAACTAAACTTAATTAACCTTTATTAATATGTTTTCCTTTATGTAAGTCAATTATATTAGCTAGTATTGCTTATGTAAATGTTTATAAAGATAAACATTAATTATAGTTTATATATAATAAATTTTGCATATATTTCTTGATTATTTAATATAACCTCGATAACATAATTTATTTTTTAGGTAAAAAAAGATAGCATGGAACCTATACTACCTTCCTTACTTTATTATTTTAATACAATTGTACGCATTCTTTTCATCAGCTATTAGTTTATTTCCTTATCTCATTTATTACAAACAATTGCGACATAAAATCTTCACGTTTTCTCGACCAATATTCACTAGCTTTTTCTGTATAATCTTTTGATAATACTATTCCTAAATTCATAAGTTCATCACCGTAGTAATTTCCTTCTCTACCTTCTATTGAATACAGTTTATCCGCGTCTAGTCCCTGTAATTTTATACGATTATATTTTTCATTTGGCCTGCATAAAGCTTGATAGTAGCCCACAATGGCTTGTGACTTATCATCAGACACTACCATCCATGAAGTTTCATTGCTTTCAAAAGGATTTAGCATTCTATAAAAATCACCTTTTTGAATCAACGATTTATTTTTCTTAAAGAATTTAACTTGTTCTTTAACTATTTCCTTTTCCTCATAACTCATAGTATTAACATTAAGCTCATACCCAAAAGTTCCAAAATACGCCACATAGGCTCTTGTGTTAAGCGGAGTAAGTCTTCCTACCTGATGATTTGGGACTGCTGATACATGACTTCCTATTGAGCTTAATGGATAAATCATTGAAGTACCATATTGTATCTTCAATCTTTCTACAGCATCGGTATCATCGCTTGCCCAAGTCTGTGGTGCATAGTATAGCATTCCAGGGTCAAATCTAGCCCCGCCGCCTGCGCATGATTCAATTAAAAGATCTGGGTATTTAGCTATTATCTTTTCAGCCAACTCATATACTCCAAGAACATATCTATGGAATACTTCACCTTGTCTATCTCCCTCCAGCGCTAATGAATACGGTTCTGTTATATATCTGTTCATATCCCACTTAATATATGAAATCTTAGAATTTCCTATTATGTTATCCATCAAACTAAATACATGTTCAACAACTTCGTCCCTAGAAAAATCTAATATAAATTGGTTTCTTCCATGAGACATGTTTCTCTTAGGTGTTTGAATAGCCCATTCTGGATGTTCCTTAAATAATTTAGTATCCTTACACACCATTTCTGGCTCAAACCACAATCCAAATTTAAGTCCTATTTCTTCTACTTTTCCAGATAAACCAGCTATTCCATTTGGAAGTTTCTCTTTATTTTCAAACCAATCTCCAAGAGAACTTGTATCATCGTTTCTTTTTCCGAACCAACCATCATCAAGTACAAACAACTCTATTCCCAGGTCCTTTGCAGCCCTTACTATAGAAAGTATCTTTTCTTCATCAAAGTCAAAATAGGTTGCTTCCCAGTTATTCACAAGAATAGGACGTTCTTTATCTCTCCATTTTCCTCTTGCAAGTCTTGTTCTATATAGTTTATGGTAAGTTTGACTCATTGCATTTAAACCATCATTAGTGTAGACCATTACACATTCTGGCGTTTGAAATTCTTCTCTTGAATCAAGTTTCCATTTAAACTCATAAGGATTAATCCCCATCATAACTCTTGAAACTCCATACGAATCAACTTCAACTTGTCCTAGGAAATTTCCACTGTATACTAAGCTAAAACCATATACTTCTCCTACATATTCAGTTGCATCCGGACGCTTTAATATCATAAACGGATTATGAACATGACTGCTTGCTCCTCTTAAACTATGTATAGATTGCACACCTTCTGTTAACTTTCTCTTTTTAAGGTGACACTCTCTAGCCCAAGCACCTGAGGTATGAATCATTTCAAAATCTGAGTCTACCAAATCAACGCTGCAACTCATAGCATTATCTATATAAAATGCCTCTTCCCCTCCATTAGTTATTTTTGCATTTCTGCATATTACATCAAGATCTTTATATATTGTATAACTTAATATTAATTTGCTATTTAATATGTCATCAAATAATGTAATTTCTAATGTTTGAGCTTCTGAAACTTCTTCAATATAAGTCGATGGTAATCCATTTAACTTATTCTTTCCATCAAATATTTTATACCCATCATATTTATAGTTGCTAATTCTACTTCCATTTTTACTTATAATAGTATGAGCAGGATACCTGTAGTCTGTAGTTCCGTAGCTTGGATATTCCTGCTTTATATGTTCTAATGATGAAGTATGATTTCCCTCAAACATATTGCATGAAGGTTTAAGCTCTCTTTCCATTATGTGTTTAAAGGAATCTCTATGCCTTAATCGTTTACCATAATAAACATTTTCCATCTGTTCTATACCATCGATTACTCTAATAATATAACTTATATTATTATTATAAAGATGAAACTCTCTAGTATTTTCATTAAATTTAATTCCCATTTTATCTTTCTCCTTCTTAATATTTGCAAAATAATATTTTAGTGTTTGATACACTGTAAATAGTGTTAAAATTCACTTAAACAATCAGTTGAAGTTGGTTTACTTTTTTAAATATTCTAAAGAACATTTATGGTAATATTCTTCAGAATATTTGTTTTAAATTTAAACTAAATATTTTTTATATAAATAGTTTAATAGCAATTATTTAGTAATTTATAATTACCACCTAAACTACAGGATAACTTTTCAAAACTTTAAGCTTTCCTTTTATTTTATAATTTCCAAGTGCTGCAGGTATTAAATAGCTGTCTCCCATTTTTATCTTTTCTAAATACCCATTTCCTTCTATTATTCCTTCTCCATCCACGCAAGTTAAGATGTCAAATTTATCTTCTTCACTGCTATCTTGTAATGCTTCTTCTATCGTTAATTTTTCTATTCCAAAATATTCATTTTTGCATAGTAAACTCTTTTTATAACCATTAAATGCGATTTCTTCTCCTTTAAGATTTTCACATTGAAGTTCAAAGTTTGTCACGTCTAATGCTTTTTCTACATGTATTTCTCTTGGTCTACCGTAATCATATACTCTATAGGTTACATCACTATTTTGTTGTATTTCAGCTATTATAACACCTTCACATATAGCATGAATAAGTCCACTATTTATTAAAAAGCAATCACCTTTTTTCACATCTATCTTATTTAAATATTTTTCAACTTCTCCTGATTTTATTGCTGCCTCAAATTCTTCCTTTGTACACCCTTTAGTACCAACTATCAAACTAGCATCTGGTTTAGCATCTACAACATACCATGCTTCTGTCTTACCATAATCACCTTCATATTTAGCTGCATATTCATCTCCAGGATGAACTTGTACTGAAAGTTTTTCTCTTGAATTAATCAATTTCACTAGTAAAGGTAACTTTTCTAGGCTTACCTTAGCGCCAACGATACTAGTTCCGTATTCTTTTATCAGTTCATCAAATCTAATCCCCTTGAATTCACCATTTGCTACGATTCCTGTTCCATTTGGATGACAAGCTATATCCCAGCTTTCTCCGATATTTCCCTCTGGAAGGTTATCTCTAAAAGTTTCTAGGTCTCTTCCTCCCCATATTTTTTCGTAGTATAAATTTTCAAATCTTATTGGATACATACTTCTTCCTACTCCCTCACTCGATATATAAAAAACATATCATATATTATTAAAAACCTCACTTTAAATATATATTCTTTTCAAAAACTTGTCTATACTTTTATAGTTAAAAGTATAATTTGTTTATCTAAGATAAAATTTATTAACTAGTATCCAATTTCCACTAAGGCATTTATATAAATCACTCTCAATATCCCAATTTTTTATATTTCCTTAGACGAAAAAGATGCTGCAATAATGTATAATATTACTGCAACACCTTTAATTTATTTATATAACTGTTATAGCTTTAAATTCAAAGTTGTCATACCTGTGTCTAGAAAACGAGTACTCGAACGCTCTTCCATTTTCTAAGTATACAACCTTTTCCACTTCTGCTATTGGATCTCCATCCATTAACAATAAATATTCTTTATCAAATTCATCTGCTTTACTTACCCTAACAGTCGAATGAGCACTTTGAATCTTTAATCCTAGCTTTCTCTGTAAAAAATTATATATAGACCCATTAACATCTTCTTTTTTTATTCCTTCTGCAATTGATAACGGCATATAAGTTTTTTCTATTACAATAGGTGCCTCATCTACATACCTTACTCTATGTATGAAGTAGACAAAATCACCGTTATCTATCTTAAATGTACTTGCAATTTTCTCATCGGCATTGATAATCTTAAAATCTAAAACTTTGCTTGTGACCTCATGCCCTAAATTAGTATTAGTTAATCCTGAAAACTGTTTTTTTCGAATGATCTCTTGAATCTCTCCTTCGGTTATGTCCTTTATAAAACTTCCCGATCCCCTTCTCTTTACAACCAATCCTTCTGCAACTAACAAATCTAGAGCTTTCTTCACTGTCATTCTACTAGCATTAAATCTTTCGCATAGTTCTTTTTCAAACGGTAATTGTTCATTAGGCTTGTACTTGCCACTCAATATATATTCTTTAATCTGGGATGCTATTTTCTGATACTTTATCATAACTATTCCTTTCATATCTAATTCTTCTTATTATGCAGACTTATAATTTAATTTTTTAAATATTTAAATATCTCACATGCTCTTGACTTAAAGGGAATTATGTGGTGGTTTTCCATTGCATTTGTTATTATAACTTATTATTCCTTATACAACTTTCTTTATCAGTAATTATTGACCATTTCACTAAAAACCCCCACCATATTCCATATATTTTTTATACAACCTGCACAAATATACTCTACCCTTAATATATAATATATGTCTTTCATGCACTCCTGTCTATACTTTTATTTAGTACTTGTTTATCTCACCAATAAATAAAGAATAGGCTGATTAATACCAACCTATTCTTCGTCATTACTATTTTACTACTATATAAATAAAAATTATTTTAAATTATAATATATCCCCCTATAAAAAGACTTTTATCAAATAATCTATCTTATAGGGGATATTTTAATTGAGATTATAAGCTTTATTAATGATCTTGTTGAGCTGCTAATTCATCAGCATAAGCCATAGCATCTGCTTTCTTAAAAAATGGGAAGTAAATTACAGTAGAAACTATTAAGAATACAAATTGTGCTAAAGCGTAACTAGGTCCACCAAGAATAAATCCTGAAATTACAGTTGGAACTGTCCATGGTACTAATATTGCCCCCATTGGTGTTAGTAAGCCTGATGCAATCGCGAAGTAAAGTAATACTGCATTTATTACTGGACCAAGTATAAATGGTACACCCATGATTGGATTCATTACTACTGGAATACCAAATAATATTGGTTCATTAATATTAAATAAATTTGGAGTAAGCGCTAACTTACCTAATTGCTTAAATTGAGCCGATTTTGCAAGGAATAGTAGTAGTAGTGTAAGTCCCAATGTTTGACCACTACCTGTTAAATTAACAAAACTATCATAGAATTGTTGAGTCACTATATGAGCACCATGAGCAAGGTCTAAAGTCCCCGCTTTTTGTAATTCTGCATTGAATGCAGTATTAGCAGTTAATAATGGGCCTACCATGCCTCCTACTGTAATACCTCCATGAATTCCAAAAAACCATAAGAATGGAACAGCAAATGCAATAAGCATAGCTCCAGGTAATGAATCTGATGCTGCTTGTAATGGTGTTTGAACCACTTTATAAATAATCTCTACAAAAGAAGTTTGGAATCCAAATTTGCATAATGCATAAACAACAGCAGCTCCACTAAATATAACAGTAGCCGGAATTAAAGCTGAGAATGCATTAACAACACCTTGTGGAACACCCTCTGGCATTTTTATTGTAATGTTTCGCTTAATCATTGCGCAATAAACAAATGAAACAATCAAACTAACTACAATTGCAGTAATCATACCTGCTCCACCGGTCCAAGATGTAGGAATAGCACCGCCCACTTGAACTGGAGTCGCGTCTGGTGTCGGCTGATAAGTAACAAAGTTATTAGTAACTATAACAAATACACTTAGAGCAATTACTGATGGTGAAAACGGCTCTACTCCCTCATTCTTGCAGTATGAGTAAGTCATTCCTATAACTCCAACCAATGCCATAATTCCCATTGTTGATCCTTGTACTTTGTATAATGGATCATTCCAACCTATACCAAAAGTTGAAGTCATAAAATCTGTAAATGCTTTTAATGGAAAAGCTGCAATTAATAAAAATACAGATCCAATAATATTCAATGGTAATGTAAACATCATACCATCTTTTAACGCTTGGACACCTTTAAGATTAACGAATTTCATAATTACTGGAACTATTTTTTCGTTAAGTGTTTGATTAAATGACATAATTATTCCTCCTTTGAATTAAAAATATAATATAAATAATTACAAATATAAATTTGCTATTATTACCTTATTGAATTTTTATTACTTTAATGTTTTTAAACTTAATATTATTTAAGTACTATAACATCTAAATTCAGTATATATACTTAAGTACTATTTCTTAATTAAACTTAATGCTAAATCTAATACTTTAGCTCCATTCATCATTCCATAGTCAACCATAGGTATCACTTCTACTGGAACTCCTTTTGGTTCACAAAGACTTTTTGCTTTTCCTAAAGTATATCCAACTTGTGGTCCTAAAAGTGCAACATCCATGCTATCTAGATGTCTATCCATTTGTGATTCTGGGAATGCTATAATTTCTGCATCTATCCCCTTAGCCTTAGCTGCTTCCTTCATCTTATTAACTAAAACACTTGTTGACATCCCTGATGCGCAGAATAATTTAATTGTAATCATAATTGTTCCTCCTTAAAATCTTTCTATAAATAAAATAATGTATTAAATACTTAAGTACGTTTACATCAACGCACTAGTAATATGTTGATAAGCAAATAATATATTTATTTATTAAGTAAAGTATTTACAACTTTTCTTAATTCTATAATTTGTTCTATTAAAGTTTTCTCAGATATAGCTGTCATTAAATGATCTTGTGCATGAACAAACAAAACTGATAATTCTATTTTTTCACCTGCGGCTTCTTTCTGAAGCATTTCTGTTTGTGCATCGTGTGCCTTAGCTAAAGCATCATTAGCCAAACCCATCTCTTTTTCAGCTTCTTCATACTTACCTTCATTTGCCATTCCTAGTGCCATATAAGAATGATTTTTACAATCTCCTGCATTAATTATGATATTCATTATTGCCATTTCTAGTTGATCCATTTTTACTCCTCCAATTTGCGTGTTATTTTTTATGCAATTATATATAGCAATAAATATGCCAAACACTATTAATGATATAAGTTTTTATAATTTTCATCCCCAAACTTATATATATTTATAAAACAAAATGAATGAATATTATATATTATAAGTATATACATTTACTTTAAAAAGATTATATATTTTATTTTCCAAGCACACAATATTTATCAATATATGTAGTGTTTAAGCAAAGCATACAGTGTTTATATAAGTATTTATAGTGTTTGAAAAAATAATATCCGGTGTTTCATTTTTTCAAACACTGAACCTTTTATTATAAAACAATATTCGATACTAAACCCTTTATCCATTATCATATATGCATCTATTACTGCTGACTTATTTTTCACTAGCCAACAATCTTCTGATATAGTCTCGTAAATCAATTTACAGAATCGAAAATTAACATATAAAAAGAGAAAGTCAAATGATTCCTTCATCTAAACTTTCTCTTAAAAACATGTTCTAAACTCGTTACTTTAATTTTTATATTTCATTATACCCAAGCACCACTTGCATCTACTGTATAACCGTCAATAACTGTATCAATAGCCATAGATCCATCACTATATAAATAGTACCATTTATCATCTACTTTCTGCCAACCTGTTTGCATTTGGCCAGATGAAGCCAATAAGTACCACTTACCATTTACTAGCTGCCAGCCTGTTTGCATTGCACCAGTTTTAGCTAGCAAATACCAATTCCCCTTTACTTGTTGCCAGCCCGTTTGCGCTGTACCAGTTTCATTAGCTAAATACCAAGTACCATTTATTTGTTGCCAACCCGTTTTAGGTTGTCCATTGCTATCGACCAATTTTACAGTCCCATCAGCACTTGTGTTTAAAATTGCTGTAGTTACACCTGTTGTAACTGAATTTTCAGTTGTTGTGCCTGTTATAGTTGAAACAGTATTTGATGAAGCTCCTGAATTACTACTCGAAGAAGAGCTTGAACTACTGCTGTTACTTGATGTTCTCTCTGCAATTAAAGAAGTAATATTTTCAAATGTTTTACTATTATAAGTAACTACTACTTTAATATAATAATTTTTATCACTATCAGTTAATTCATAACTTTTTCCATTACCTACTAAAATGCCATTAGCAATATCATCCCCCTTATTGGGTAATCTATACCACGCATAAGTTACACCTTTAGATGGAGTAAACTCTACTGAACCTTCTTTTAATAATTTAGCAGTTAGAGTTCCCCCAACTCTTCCAGTTCCTCTAATTACAACTGTTGATGGCATTGCTGCTTCCCCTAATCCACCTGTATTTGCGTTTCCTGCTGTTTGGCCTCCACCAGTGTTTGCATCTTCTCCAGTATTTACACCATCATTTGGATTTTCCGATGCTTTAGTATTTATAGCCTTGATATTATCAAAATACATTACCGAATCTACAGTATCTGTTCCAATTGTATTACACCATAATCCCATCTTTGATATATGCGCTGGGTCAAATGTTCCATTATTTTTTCCTTTAAAATCACTAAAAGGTATAGTTAGTAGTTTAGCTTCAGTTGTTGCCGCAAATTCCGGCATCCAAACTTCAAAATCTTCACCGTTTGATGTAAGCTGAACAACAAGTTTTTGCCCTTTGCCATCTGGTTTAACCCAAATTTGCAGTGCATCACAACCGGACCAATCTACATCTAATGATTTTGTAATCCCTGCATATTGTCCTGCTGTAATCTTATAGTTAAACGCTAGTCCATCTTCGCCTTCATATTTATTATTCACATCTAGAGTAGGTTTGACGTTACAATCTGTTCCATAACAAGTAGCCCAAGCCTGCTGCAATAGTGCATTATCACCCGAATAAGACTCAAAATCATCTACTACTTTTGGATCTTTTTCAGCTTCCTTTATATTGAAAATCGCTTTTAAAGTATCCAATTTAGTGTTATCTGAATATAATTCAATAGAACCAATTGTTTGTCCTATTTTATCAAGAACAACTTGTGTAATATCCGCTGAATATGCACCATCTTCGCCTTTCATAGCATTAAGAGTTTCAACAGCATTACCTGCTTTATTCTTCAAAACAAATTTAATTTGTCCATTATACCCTTTTACACTTGCTGTTATTTTAGTTGGTTCAAGAATACGACTACTTGAAGTTGGACCTGTTATAAATCCATAAGAATAGGCCGAATCCACACTAGTACTAGCACTAGAATAATTTCCAACACCATCAGCAAACACAGATTCATCTTCATTGTAATAATTTATAAAATTATTAATCATTTCATGACCTTTTGTATCACTTACCATATATGGAGCAAAGAAATTTTTTGTATCATAGTTTGACCAAGTCATATAATAGGCCATATCTGAATCTGATATTATATTAGCAACATGACTAAACCAGTCCTTATCTGCATTACCTGATATAGGCATAGAGCTTATACCTACTTCAGACACTGCTGAAAGTTTTCCTCTTGTAGTCGCTAATTTTGAAACCAAATCTACTGTTCCTTTAAAACTATTCATCCATGGATCAGTTTTATAATCTGCAGTAGGACTAGTATCATACATATCAAATCCTAAGACATCAACAAATTCATCCCCTGGGTAACGTGATAAATAATCATTATCATCTGTAAAAGTGGCACCAGGTGAATATACATATAAGAAGTTATGAACATTCTTAGCATCCCTTAAATATTGAACTGTATAACGATATAAATTCTTATAACCCTCTTCGTCACAAAAAGCTTTTCCCCACCAGAACCAACTGCCATTATTTTCATGAAAAGGCCTAAATAATACCGGCACTCCTGCTGCATCTAGCTTATGCGCAAATTCAGATACTCTATCTAAATATCCTGTATAAACTTCATTCAAATCTCCTCCTGGCATTATTCTCGGAACAATATTTCCAGTTGTAACATTTGAAGAATATTCTGAATAGTCATATTTACCATCAGCATCTTTTCCCTTTTCCTTAACCAATTCAAAGTTAGGCATATGAGCAGATACTGTAATTGTTCCGCCTTGTTTTGCCGTATCTATAGCTAAATTTGCTCCTTTTGTAATTACATCAATTCCTTTCTGCTTGTCTTGATCTGTGTAATGCACTTCATCAGCAGTAAAAGATGCATCTATACCGCAAACTGCTGCTATTGATCCTGTTACATCTTTAGTATCAGAATTGCTTTGGCTATCTTTTAAAAACGCCTTATTATGCGTATCATTTTGATGTCCATATAAAACATATTTTGATTTACCTACTCCCATTAAGTATGAATATAAGTCTGCTGTTTTTGAAGTTGCTTGTGAATCAACCAATTTAACACTTGACGGTCTGCCTTCTAAATCACCAGGCTCAACTTTAACTTGTGCTACAGTTGTTGCAGTTTTTTCTACATACCCATCTAGTTCCTCTTCTTTATCAAACTTAATATTGTCTATATATACATCACCTTTATAGTCAATGCTTGAACCTACAATTCCAAGAGTTATTGAATTCGCTTCTATGTTTTGAGACGTAAATTTAAGTTTCACTTTAGCTTTCTTTAATCCACTTCCAATATCCTCCGAATTATTTAAATCGATTTCACCAGTAGCACCTAAACTATCTCCAGCAGATAATTTTGTTTGAAATTTTCCAGTAGTCATTTTACTTGGATCATAAATAAAATCATATGTTAATACATTGTATCCATTAAATGAAGTTGCTGTGCCTAAATCTTTACTAATTTTAAATTCACTCCATGCGGTACTAGAGTCTTTTGAGTAATCAAGGGATAGTTTTAAAGCACCACTACCTATTGTCGAGTCATCATAATTTACAACGTTATCAATTGGTCCATTATAGGACCATTCTCCACCATAAGACCATCCATTATTATCTTTATCAAAATTCCATTCTAAATCAGAAATCTTTGGGGCTTCAGCTGCAACAACTTTAAGATTATCCATATAAAGATTGCCTTGATAATTGCATTGATATGCCGATATTTGAGCAACTACTGCCTTGAGACCGCTTACATCAGAATTTAATGTTATTGAAACCTTTGTCGAAGAATACCCGTTACCTAGATCAGTAAAACTCTCTGTAGTTACATCTTGAAAAGCTCCACCTTGCCATGCCCATGAGCTATCTTTAAGTGCACCAGTACATTTAATTGTACCCGAAAAACTTTTTTGACTAGTTGGAATTAATAAATCAAATTGTATGACAGATTCCTTAGGAATTGTTTCGCTGGATTCATGATAAAAACCAAATCCATGCATATTATTACTCCAGCTATCAGTTCCATCAAATTTAGATGCAAATTTCATAACATGATTATCACCAATAGTATCAATTGATACATCACTACTTGTAATTTGTCCACTTACAGCATCAGGTTTTTTTCCATCTTCAAAATTATTATAATAAACAGCTGCAGGTGTTGCGCTGTCATTAGAATTTGATTTAAGAAATTTTTCTTCAAGAGAAACTGCTGAACCATTAGTTGTATTATTACTACCAAGTTCTTCTGTGCTAGCATTAGGTAATGTTGTACCATTGCCAGAGGCCGCTTGAATAGAATTAGAAACTGCTACATTCCCAGTTCCAGTTTCAGCCATAACTGCTATTGATGTTGGTAAGAAAGTGGTTGATGTTGAAATCACCATAGTCGTTGCTAAGATTTTTTGAATTTTCTTTGTTTTCATTAATTTCCCTCCCAATATTAATTTATCGTTTAATTAACAAACGCTCAATTTTCTATAATAAAATTTTATTTTTTCAACGTCTTTGATAGTATTAAATCTGTTTTTTGATTAAGCTTTGTTAATTAAGCGTTACAAATAGAATAAATGATTAATTCTTGTAACTAAAACCATAAAAATTTACTTTATCGTTTAACTAAACCCTTTACATTGTATAATACTTTGTTAAGCTTTTCAATATACTCTAAAACATTTTTTCTAAATTTAGGCACATGAACGAGAATAACAAGTAAAATCGAGCCAAGCTTCCCATGATGGAAAATAGACTTTGCAGATGGACTTGTTATTTTTTTGAATGTGACTTAACCTAATTTACACAAAAAAATAATAGACCAAAGATGCAAAGTATATTTCACGTCAGACAAGAAATATACTTTGCATCTTTGGTCTATTCATGTACCTTTGGTAAAATACTCTTTAAGTATCCAGTTAACTCTTTTGCTGCTTTCTCATGAGACAATATTCCAGGGTGTTGCCTTGAACCTACTGTTTCATCTGTTGTATTTGGAAGTTGGAATACAGAAACTTTTATATCCCCTGCATCTTTAGTATATGTATCCACTGCACGATAAATAGATGGAAGCATTGGTATACCTAGCATTCCGTATACCCATACTATATTAGCATTCTTATTAAGTTTTCTAAGCTTAACAAGAAAATTATATACAGCATTTTCAAAAGCCTTTAAGTCTTCTTCATTAAACGTACCATCTTCATTTAATCTCTGTTTATGAGCCTCTCCAGTCACCTCATCTCTCCATTCAGGTGAAGTAAAAGCTCCTCCATCATTGGTTCCAAGATTAACTACCACAACATCCGGCTGCCAAGAATCAAAGTCATTATCCTTAAAAGCTCCTAAAGCTTCATTTTTCTCACCAGTAAGAATGCCACAAACTTTTTCATAATACTGCGGAATATTAAAATGCGGATTATTATCCCAGCTTGTAAGCACTCCCCACCCACTTTCTGAAATGATTCTATGTTCTGCATTTAAAGCATTTGCTGTCATTGTACTATAATTATCTACTGCACTAAACCACATAGAAATCCAATCATCTTCTTGTTTGCCTCCTATTATACCTTCTCCTGATGTGATACTATCTCCAACAAATTCAATTTTATATAGTTTTTCTTTCATTGGTAGAAATTCCCCATCAAACTTAACAGAATGTATCTGCATATAGCATTCCAGATCATCATTCATAGCTTGTGTTTCCTTTACTATCTTTATATTCTTTACGATATTCTCATCCATACCTCTAAATACACATACCCAGTACCTTCCTGCAATTAACATTTGTCTGCTTACAGGAGCAGAATTAATAACTATACTTATCCAAGGTTCATACATATCGTAGTCCACTTCTACTTCAATCCAAAGTTCAGAGCCTTTTGCATTTAATTCAATACCACTACCTGTCCAAAACACTGTTAATGGAGAAAGACACCCTGTTGTTCTACCATGAACTTTTAAATTCTCAACATCAGGTAATGTATATACTTTTAATTTTTCATTTTCTCTCATCTTCTTTTCCTCCTATACATTCTTAATTTTTAAAACTATATTTACTTTTTAATATTTATCTCACTTTTACTCTACTATACAGTTTTATTACATTTGTAATTTCTTCAATTTATAGAACTCGCCTTTCCTCTCCATAAGTTCATCGTAAGTCCCAAACTCTTCTAAACCGCCATTTCCTATAACTGCAATCTTATCTGCATTTCTGATTGTAGACAGTCTATGAGCAACCACCAAGGTTGTCCTATCTTTTACTAAGTTTTCAATTGATTCCTGTATCTTTTTTTCTGAAATGCTATCCAAGGCAGATGTTGCTTCATCAAGAATCAATATTTTAGGATTTCTTACAAAAGCCCTTGCTATAGATATTCTTTGACGCTGACCGCCAGAAAGATTCATACCATGTTCAGTTATTTTAGTATCTAATCCCTCTGGAAGCGACTCTATTAACTTTTCTAAGTTGGCAGCTTTAATTATTTTATTCAATCCTTCATCCGAAATATTATTTGTTCCATAAATAATATTTTCACGAATAGAATCTGAAAACAAAATCGCATTTTGTGGCACAACCGCAATATGGGAACGATAACTCTGAAGATTAAGTGTCATAATATCCTGATTATCAATAAGTACTTGCCCTCCTGTAGCTTGAAAAAATCCAATTACAAGATTTAAAATAGTTGACTTTCCAGCCCCTGAAGCACCTACAAAAGCTATTGTTTCACCTGGATTTATAGTAAAATTTAAGTTCGTTAAAATTGGAGCATCACTATCCTTGTATTGAAACTCCACATTTTTAAATATAATTTTCCCTTTAACATCCTTGATTTTCTTTTTCCTACGATTATTTTCTATGTCATCTGAAAGAAGTATATCTCCAATTGAAGATACAGATTCCAATCCTTTTGCAATGGTAGGCAGCAATGTGATAACACCTGCAATTTGTGCAACTATTGATCCAAAATAAGTTTGATAAAGTACAACTTCACCTATCGAAATATAACCTTTCATTGCTATATACCCAGTAAATCCAAGGCAAATTATCTGAAAGACTTGAAACGCTACCCAACTAATAGATGAAAAATATGCCTGAATAAGGTCTAATTTCAACCCCTTCTTAGCCACATTAACCAACTGTTTATCTATTTTCTTTGTTTCTTGTTTTTCTAAAGCATGAGCCCTTGTAACTGAAATTAATTCTACCATTTCCATAACATGAACTGAAGTTTCTTCCATCTCTTTTCTATAATCAGTATTGTATCTTTTAATTTTCCCGCTAAATGCAGCAATAATAATGACTGCTACGGGTATAGTCGCGATGAAAAATATAAATACTGTTAAACTCTTAAAAATTACAACTCCCAAAGCTACAACAATATTTAATACAATGCCCAATATAGTAATAAAAACTTGAGAGGATAAATTTTCAATCTGCTCAACATCACGCATAATTTTTGATTGTAGCCGGCCTGACTGCATTTCATTATGATATGCGATAGAAAGCTGCTGTAATTTTTTTACTAAAGTGCTCCTTAATTCTCTTTCTACACTTCTTATAGTTTTTGCATATAGCACTGTGTGTATATAATTTGTTGGCACATTTTGTAATACCATGATGAGGATTATAATAATATTAACTATAATTATACTAGCAGCATTATCTCCTTTATAAGTTGCAGCATTTATAATATTTGCAGATACAACTGGCATAACCCATACAGGAGAACTTTTAATTAAAAAGAAGATAATAGAAACAAAGAGTTTCAAATAATATCCTTTGTATATCCCAACAAGAGTCTTTAATGTATGATTTTCGTTTTGTTTAAATATTTCTAAAAGTGCTTCTTCCTCCGGTTGTAATTTATCATTTGATTTATCTTTCAATTCTATCACTCTTCCACCACCATATCATAATACTTCTTTATAACTTTTTCTGCTGGTTTTCCATATACATCATACCCTTTATGATTTTCAGCTCTATTTAACGAATACTGATTCCACGCCCAATCCCACATAGCAAAACCAGATACCCATTCACGTTTAAGTGAAGCTTCAAACATAGCTTTGTACCACTCTGCCTGTTCATTTAAATCTATATCCCCTTCAATACTCCAATTGTTTGGAACTGCTGAAGAACCTTTAGTAGACATACAGCCAGCCTCCGCAAAGAAAAATGGTTTATTAAACTGCTTCACTACTTTTTCAATGCGGTTCAATTCTTTTTCCCAATCAGAAATAGGATAATAACCACTCGAAGAAATAACATCTACACAGTCCCACCATTTCACATTATGCTCTTGATATTTATCCGTATTATAAGATACCATTCCATGGTAAACACCTCTGATATCTGAAATTAGTTTACGCCATTCATTTTCTCTACGCTCTGACATAACCATCTCACAACCTGCAATAAACATTTCACAACCTGTCTTTTCAGCTATACTAGCATAATGAAGTTGAAAATCTGTGTACGAAGTAAACCATTTGCTCCATTTCGGCTCACAGTGAACGTCTTCATCAAAAAAATTAATATGTGCTCTCCAAGTTCCGTTTTTGCAATTAGCTGTTGGCTTAATAGCCACTCTAAGCCCAATGTTCTTTGCATAATTTATGATATCTTCTAACTCTTTATCTGAAATAGTCGAATTAGATGTATAACAAATCTCTTCTGATTGCGGAGTATCCTGTAACCCATTTGGCACAAGTACTATAAAATCAACTCCAACTCTTTCTTTTAAATTATCTAAACTCTTGTAAGTTTCCTTCTTTAAGTAGCTTCCATTCCTAGCAAAAGGTGCAAATGTAAATCCCTTAATAAACTTCATAAGCTTCATTCCTTTCCTTTGTTAAACACAGTGATAGAAATAATGCAACTAATTATTTACTGTATATTCCATTAGAGGAGTAGAAATTCTTTGTTCTAAAATACTTACAACAAAACTCATCTACGATACAAAACTCTGCAAAATATTTTCATCTACATCTGGTAGGATAGGGTAAGTTTTATATTTAGCAGATTCAACATAAAAAAAATAACTTAAAGTGGTATTATACTAAAGCAAAACATACAGTCCTATTATTTTTCACTGTGCCTTTATTCACATATACTATACCAATTTCATTTTCTATCTGATATAATACAATTGTTTAAAAATAGAATAAATCTATTTTCCGGAGGCTATTATGAATTATTTATTTGAAGAAATTAATGTTTTAACCTCACCTTATGAAGCCTTTTTATCTGGAACCAAATATGGTAACTTCCCAATAAAGGCTCATTGGCATTACTACATGGAAATTATTTTTATCATTAAAGGAACTTCACTAATAAATTGTAATAACAAAGAATACATTCTTGAACCTGGTGATTTAATTTTATTTCATCCTCAAGCAGTACATTCAATTTTCTCAGCATCTAATGAACCATTAAAGTATGGAGTACTTAAATTTGATATAAGCAATCTTCGTATAACCAGTAACTATACGCCAAAACTTAGTTCAATCTTTAAATGTGCAACAGATGATCCTTGTGCTCCTATCCTTCTTACATCAAAAGCATTTAAAAACTCACTGGAGAGTTTATTCAACAATTGCATCGAAGAAATAGCAACCAAAGATTATGGTTATGACATTCGCTTTCAGTCTCTAGTTTCATCATTATTAATAGAAATTCTTAGAATTTGGAGAAAAAATGGATTTGATACAAATAATATTCCTTTAACTCCTTACGACACAGATTCCTTACATACAATATTGCAATATATTGATGAGCATTCACATGAATCAATAAAGGTAGAATATCTTGCTGAAAAATGCCATATGAGTTATTCATACTTTGCTAAAAAATTTCATGAATTGTATGGTCAATCCTGCAAGGATTATATTGAATTTATAAGGCTAAGCAAAGTTAAAGATTTATTGTTATTTACTAATTTTGATCTTAATTATATTAGTCAAGAAACTGGATTTGCAGATTGCAGCCACTTAATACGAACATTCAAAAAAAAGACAGGTATAACTCCAAAACAATTTAGAATGAAGCACGTTATAAATAAAAAAGAATGATCTGCTAGTAGATAGTAGACCATTCTAAGTTCTTGTTGTATTCGGCATTTAGCAATACTTTTGAAATTTCATCAAATCTTTCATCTGATATACCAAGTTTTTTCTTAAACCTTTCATCATCCATTCTTTCGACTATAATTTTGTCTGGAGATAATTCATTAATAATATGCTTTATCTTATCAACAGATTCTTCTGTATCATTATATCCCTTAATAATTGTTACTTCTAAGATAAATTTTCCTTTATATTGTTTATTAAATAAAATCATATTAGAAATATACTCCTCAAATGTATATCCCTCAATTGGTCTTTGGACTTTTTGAAAATCTTCTTCTGTTATTGTTTTTATCTCCCCAATAATTTCTTCACACCTATTGGCTATTTCTATGTATTCATCTCTACCCAATAAATATCCATTAGAAAGCAGTCTTACAGGTAAACCTTTATCTTTAATTAGGTTAATTATATTACCAATTTTATCATTAACTAGTGCTTCCCCTTTTGAGTTAATAAAAATTAATTCGGCTTTAGTATTTTCTATCATATTTTCTAGTTCTCTTAATGAACTATCCATTTCATCAAATGACTTCTGGGTATCTATCTTATTTTGTGACCTTCCAATAGGGCAAAATATACAATCAAAGTTACAATATTTTTCAGGAAGTATGTTCACTTCCAGCACCCTTTTGCCATCCTCAATATAAATATCTTTATAACTAAAAACACTCATTTTTTTATCCTCCTTGTTATAATTACTCTATTACCAGTTCCCTATTATTAATATCTAGAATTGAAATTTCACTTGTCCCACCTAAATTGTCCTGTGTTGTTTTTGCTAAGTATTTTAATGCATTCTCAAATTCTATCAATCTACTTTCATCAGTTAATTCAATACACAAAAATGCATTATTTGTATTTTCAGTAAGCATTGTTCTCACTGCTTCACGCCAATTCCAGCATCTGCAAATTTCACCTTTATCATCTTTGTAGACTATTTCACCTTCATGTGGAGGTGAGTTTTCATCTGTTCCAAGTGGAATAAATTCCTCATTTCCAACAGCTGTAGTCAATCTCACATCACCAACAAATTTATCTATATCCTCACCACCGCAAGGTAATGCATATCTTAGCGACATAGAATTATAAATATCAACTAATGGATTAATAGTTCCTATATGATTTCCATTATTAACCCGCTTTAGTAATGCTTCAATTGAAGCCCTTGCACCTTTTTTAGTTTTAAACTTTTGAAATGCTTCCCTCCATATTTTTATTACCGAGTTATTGCTAAATTCTGCATTCTGTAAATATTTTGAAGCTTCCTTTTCTGCCTCTAAAATCATTCCTGCATATTGATCTTTATCCCTTATAGAATTATCTATACCATGACAAATAACAATCCCAATTTTGGCATTGGGAAAAAGACTCCAAAAAGAATCTTCGACTACAAACTTTTTCATTACAATCCCTCCTATATTCCTTATTCTGTACTAAATGATTACTGATAATTTAATCCATTAGATTTGAATAATTGAAAATAAAAAAAGCCCATGGAAATATTCTTCAATATCTCCCAGGCTTTTATCCTTCCGTGTACACAGTCAACTGTGCGTTTTCTCTTGGACCTGCCAGTTACAAACTGCGGAACCCTAGAAAACTTAAATATGTAATTCAATTGTATATCACAATTTTAAAATTATAAACGGATTTTAGCATAATATTAAGATTAAGTCAACTATATAACTTCCTTCACCAGCACAAAAATTTATCTGTTATTTTCTTTCATGTCCCTTATATTGATTTCCTAACCATATCTTTAGATAATCAATAAATCGTTTTGTTGCAGGTGGGATACTAGATAGACTAGGTACCACAATACCAATAGTACGACTATACTCAGGCTCTAAATCTTTGATGCAGATATTATGGGAATTTCCCTGAAGAAATAATTCTGGTAACATTCCAATTCCAAGTTCATTTGCAACCATAGCTATAATTGCGTTGTCACCTTTTACCGTGTACTTGATATTAGGATTTATACCAGTCTTACGGAATACATTCAATACATCATCATCAAATCCTTTATGCGCTAAAATGAAATCTTCCTTTTGAAATTGTGATATTGGAAATCTTTCAAATTTTGCAAAACTATGATTTACTGGTAAAATGGCTAGCATTCTATCGTTTTTCAATGGAATGAAATCAAATTTATAATGTGAAGATTCAGTTAAAAAGCCACAATCAATTTTTCCCTGCTCAAGCCATTGCTCAATCTCTATATAGCTGCCTTCAAACAGTTGAATTTCAATTTGCGGAAAATCACATTGAAATTTTTTCATAATACTTGGAAGCCATTGAACAGATACACTCGTAAAGGTACCTATTCTAATGGTTCCTGTTTATAATCCATTTATAGAGTTTACTGTCTGGCAGAGTTTTTCATATCCATTTAATAATTCTTGCAGAGGTTTTAACAACAAAGTACCATTAGTTGTCAATTCTACACCTGATTTACTTCTAATCAGTAACTGAAATCCATAATCTCTCTCCAAATCATGTATCATATGACTAATTCCAGACTGAGTATAACCTAAATCAATTGCTGCTCTTGTTATATTTCCATACTCCACTGTTTTAAGAAAAGCTTTATATTTGCTAATATTCATATATATTTCCTCATTTTATATCCATTAAATTTTCTCATGTATAACATTATAAATCTTCAATTTACTAATGTATATAATTTCATTATAATTTGTTTAAAATAATCATTTGGAGGGGAATCATGATTTTAATAGGAGCTAGTGTAAATGCTATAAGTATTATTATTGGAGGTTTAGTTGGTTTCTTTATAAAAAAGGTTTATCAGAACGTATAAATGAAATTCTTATGAACGGACTTGGTCTAATTGTATTGTATGTGGGTATTAACGGGACTTTAAAAGGACAACAGCTTTTAGTTGTAGTTTTTTCTATTATCTCTAGCGTAGTTATTGTGGAAGTGATTAATTATAATAAGAAATTAAAACTATTTGGAAATTTTGTTCAAAATAAATATAACATATTTAGCAGAAACCAAACTATGGCAGAAGGCTTTATAAATTGCACATTATTTGTTTGTATAGGAGCAATAGCTATTGTTGGTTCTCTTCAAAGCGGTATGGTTGGCAGTAATGAAGTTCTTTACGCAAAGGCTATTATTGATTTTATTGCTGCGCTTATTATGAGTTCTATTTTAGGTATTGGAGTTTGTTTTGCAGGAATTTCTGTTTTTCTATATGAAGCCTGCTTAACTCTATCAGCAAAAGTAATTAGTTGCTACCTTACTACACCTGTAATTAACGAAATAACTTGTGTTGGTTCTATACTTATGATTGGACTTGCACTGAATATGATGAAAATTACTAATATTAAACTTACCAAATATATACTAGCACCTTTTTTGTCAATTTTATTTTGTATATTACTAAATAAATTTTAATTTAGATACATGAAAAAAATATGCTCACAAATACCTTCTAAACGTAATTGTGAGCAAAAAAACAAATATAAAATGGAAAAGCATCAGATGGCAATCTATTTCATTGCCTCTTAAAAAATATACACCTTAGAAAAATACTGTACATAAGAACATCACATGTCAAATTTAGACTTGTTATTTTTTTAATGTCCCTATACCTTAATTTCAAATATTCTTGCACTAAATTGTTTGCTAAACTTGACACTTAAAGTACCTGCATATTGATTCCAATTATATTCACAATTTTCTTCCTTTGGATATGCACATTTTACTGAAACCTTCTTTCCTTTAATACCCTTTATAGGTATTAAACATGTATTATCTTCACTATTTCTTCTCCAAACTGCAACGTAAATTTTATTATCCACCTTAAGTCCTAAACTTACCCATGTATCTGAAAACTTCGATAAACCCAGAGGCCAAAACGGAAGTGCATTTTTTATATCTTCTCTAATAATCTTGTAATAGTCTAAACCTTCTTTAACAAGTTTTTTTCTTTCATCATTTAGATACACTAAGTGCCCACTTTGATGTATACGCAAAAGCATAGCATTTACCATATTAAATATTACCTCTTCTTTATCTCCTTCTGTAAGTGGATAAGACCAAATAGCAGATTGCTCTGGTGTTAACCCTGATGGAGAATTAGCTGCAATTGTGGCATATCTTCTATAATCATCCTGATCACTTGTTGATTGAATGCTATGTCGGCTAAGCATTGCATAATCAATTCTAAGCCCTCCACTTGAGCAATTTTCAATAATTAAATCTGGATATTTTTCAAATATACTATCAAGCCATGCAAGGTAAGCTCTTTCATGACCTAAAAGTCCTTCTCCAACACTATCAGCATTTATTTCATTTCCAATTCCTGGCTCAATATTATAATCCATTTTAATGTAACCAACACCATATTCAGAAACAAGTCTATCTATTACTTCATTAGCATGTTCTATAACTTCTGGATTCCTAAAATCTAATTGATAGCGACTTCTATCATATATTTTTTTACCATGTCTTTTAAAGAACCAATTATCATTTACTCTTTCTGCCTTTGGACATTTAATGCCCATAACCTCTAGCTCTAGCCAAACTCCTGGAATCATATTTTTATTTCTTATATAATCAATTACTTCCTTCAGTCCATTTGGAAATCTTTCTTTACTTGGAAGCCATTCTCCAACATTATCCCACCAAAAGCCTGCTGAATACCATCCTGCATCAATGCAAAAATATTCACATCCTGCTTCTGCTGCTGCATCAATTAATGGTAATTCTTTTTCTGTTGTTGGATCAGCCCACAAACAGTTCATATAATCATTAAAAATGATTCCCAGTTTCTCATTGTCTTTATTTTTCCTCCTTATTGTCCTTCTATATTTTGTTAGCTCTCCCATTGCTCCATCAAAACCTTCACCATTTACCCCAACTGCAACTGGAACTGATATAAAACTATCTCCTGATTTCAAATTTTTGAACCAATGCGATTCTGTTTCTGTTGGCCCGCTAAGCTGTAAATATAAATGACCTGTTTGATCACTTATTTCCCAATGCCATGATCCGTTATGTTCAATCTGCCAAAATAAGTTAGTACTAGTTTCTGTATTTTCTATGTACCCCATTGGCAGATATTCTTTTGTCGACCAATTACCAACATTATTTGCTGCAATTACTTTTGAAGAACGCTGCTCTATATCTGGCTGTGATTGTGCAATTCCAAGTTTATCTAAAGTATAAGTTTCCCACTGCATTTCTCTCTGCCAGGAATTATGAGGTATTTTTAAAGACATTTTATCATCTCTCTTAAAGATCCCCTCTTTTTCAATTCCTGTTAAATTAAATGAAGATATATATTCTAAAGTTTGAGTTTCTTCACCTATATTTATAACCTCACTCCAGCTTCTTACTACTGAAATATTATTATAAAATTGAAAATGACTTATTACATAAATTCCTGTTTCAAAATCAAAAGTAGTAATTTCAAGTTTTCTTCCTAAATCATTGCGATAATCTTTATGATTATCATATTTCATTCGATATCCAGGTGCTGTAACAATATACTTAGTTCCATGTCTTTCTAAAGGTCTATCTAAACCAGATAAATTAATTTCTACTAATCGAAATCCCTTCTTTTGTTCTTCATTTAATATATCTTTTTCATCAAATGGAAGAACTGAAAAATGTAATAACTTCACCTCATTGTCATTATTTATTTCAAGTACCATATTAATTTTATTTTCATTAATGTTAATTAACCCCATTATTCTTCTCCTTTTATTTTAGCTATTTATAAAAGTATTCTCTAACTCCTTATTTTTAGCGCATGTTCTTCACCATAGCTATATATTATATAAACTGCATATATTTATATTCTTATGAATAATTTCTTCTGTAATCTCCTCCTCAATCTTGTCAATTATAACTTTTTTCTTATCTGACATATCAAAATAATTATCACTCAAAATACAATCAAATCCTTCGAAGTCAATACAAACTCCTTTAGCATAATTTTCAGCAGTAATTTCTAATGCAAATTTATCTTTTTCTTCAATTACTTCTACCTTTATATTCGGATTTAAGAATTTAAAATGCTTAGGCTTTGTAAATAATAATGAGTCCTCGCTTATTATATTTCCATCGTCATCTTCTAATGAAAATATAAATACTCTTTCTCTTTCAAATCCCTCTATATATTTTTGAATCTCTAATGTAATGATATCTTTAGAACCTAATCTGCCAGCTGCTGCTTCAGCTTTGCCTTCAAAGATAACCTCTGAAGAATTACCTATTATTTTATATTTAATAATTCCATTGAATTTATTAAAGGTCTCATTTGATACATTTAAGACTATACTGTACTTATACTTGTGAGCTGATAATAATACTGGAGCAAAAAATCTCCTAGCCATATAATGCATTGCTTTCCAACGTCCATAATAATCACGGCTTGCCCATGATGGTCCTGGCCAGCAGTCATTTAACTGCCAATAAATAGCTCCCATGCATCTTCCCCTAAATCTCCTCCAATGTTCAACACCATATTTAATTGCATCTCCTTGAAGAAGTTGTGATATATATATAATACCTTCCATATCTTTTGGGTATAGATAATTATCAGCCATATATGTTAATAGCTTAGTATTTCCACCCTTACATTTTTGATGACTTTCCATTACATAAGAAAATGGATTTAAATCTTCTTTTTCACAGCATATGTTAAGAGTTTTTATCGAAGGAAACGCTTCAAATCCAAATTCTGAACAAAATCTAAAGTAAAAATTCTTATAATCTTCAAATGGTTTATTACCATGCCAAACATCCCAATAATGAGTGTCCCCTTTATCATAACTGCTAGGCTCATTATATCCACCTCCACTTGATGGTGATGAAGGCCAATAATGCACCTCTGGAATATATTCTTCGCATACTTCTGGCAATATTCTTTCAAATAATGTAATATAATCTCCTTTAATTCTTTCATTATTGGGTAAGCCCCAGTAAAGTATTGCTGACTCTATTTCATTATTACCACAAAGCAAACCTAAGCTTGGATGATTCCTTATTCTTTTAATTAAATTTATAAATTCTGCTGTAATGTTAGCTTCAAAATACTTAGTCAATGCATAAGTAGAACATGCAAACATAAAATCCTGCCATACAATTAATCCATAATTATCACATAATTCAAAGAAATAATCTTCAGGGTAAATTCCACCACCCCAAACTCTTATTGTATTAAAATTGGCACTTATACAATCTTCTATGAGAGCTTTTGTCTTTTCTCTTGAAGTTCTAGCTAATATATTATCTTCTGGTATATAATTTGCTCCCATTGAAAATATTTTTTCTCCATTAATTACAAAACAAAATTCCTTTCCCCATTTATCTTTCTTATTTGATAACGTTAAAGTTCTTAATCCTATTTTAAATTCTTTCAAATCGATTACAATATTCTCATTTTTTACTGCTACTTTTACGGAATATAGATTTTGCTTACCATAACCATTCGGCCACCATAACATTGGATTTTCTAGCTTAATTTCTTTTGTTAAATTCTTATTATCTATACTATAAGAACTTAATATAACTTTATTTTCCGGAGATTCTATCATTATATCTAGTGTAAGGCTTTTTAATTCTTCCTCATATATAACATCTAATTCAGTGGTAATATTTAAAATAACTTCTCCATCTTTATGACTTTGTCTTATATATACATCTTCAATCCTAGCTGTATCATACATAAATAATTCCACATCTCTCCATATTCCCATATCAGGTAACTGAGGACCCCAGTCCCATCCAAACATGCAATGCGCTTTTCTTATGTTAGGATATCCTTCCATGGTAGTATCGACACCCCAAAGTTCATATTTTTGATTTGCTTCTTGTATATATTTAATAGGAGATTTAATAATTAATTTTACGCTATTTGATCCGAGTTTAATAACTTCTTTGATGTTAAATTCGAAACTTCTATGCATATTATTCATAAATCCTACTAATATATCATTTACATATAAATATGCAATTGTATCTACACCATTAAATCTTAGTATTATATTCTCCCTTTCAAACTCTTCCTTTGTTATATTTACTTCTGTATAAAATTCACAATCTTCATAACATAAATCTCTAGCTTCATACTCATTATCCCTATAAAATGGATCTTTCATTAATTTATTTTCTAATAAAACACTATACACAGAACTTGGAACTTGCGCTTCTAATCCTTTATGCTCTCTGAAATCTAATTTCCAATCTGAATTTAAATATCTTTTCAATTCATTTCCTCCCATCATGAATATACTTTATGCCCTTATGTCTATCTAAAAACTTTATTTTTTATAAATAAAGGGCTGCTACAGCACAGCCCAAATCCTTATGTTAGTTATTCATAATTTTATTTTATAGCCTTTAATACCCATGATTTAGATGCAAAATCACCATTTATGCCAATATCATCAATTCCAGAATACATCAATTCATCGCCACTAACAGCTATATCTATTCCTTCAATCGCATATTTAAAGTTTGGATTTAATCCTTTAAACTTAATCTTTTTAGAATTCATGTTTGGCACCTCCAAACCTTTAAAATAGAAAGCAACTGCTTCTGTTTTGTCTTCTGTTACATAAATCCATGAAGTCTCATTACCTTCAAATGGACTTAAAATCCTATAAAATTCTCCATATTGTATAATATGACGTATTTCTTTGTAATGAGCTACTTGCGCTTTAACAATTTCTCTTTCTTCATCTGAGAATTTTGTTAAATCAAGTTCATATCCAAAATTTCCAGACATAGCTACATTGCCCCTAGTTTCTAAGCTTGTTGTTCTTCCAACTTGGTGATTAGGACATGCTGAAATGTGAGACCCCATTGAGCTTGCTGGATACACTAAACTAGTTCCATATTGAATCTTTAAACGTTCAATAGCATCTGTATCGTCACTAGTCCAAGTTTGTGGCATGTAATATAGCATTGCCGGATCAAATCTTCCACCTCCAGAAGCGCAGCTTTCAAATAATACTTCTGGGAATTTACTTGTAATAGTTTCAAGAATATGATAAAGTCCTAACACATATCTATGAGATATTTCTCTTTGCTTATTGCTTTGAAGTTTAGCTGATCCCAAATCAGATAATCCTCTATTCATATCCCATTTTACATAAGATATAGGTGCACTTTCTAATATATCAGAAAGCATACGTATTATTTCATTACATACATCTTCACGGCTTAAATCAAGAACTAATTGAGTTCTTTGAGCTTTAGATTGCTTTGGCTCTCTATTTGGTACATGAACACACCAATCTGGATGCGCACGATATAAATCACTGTCAGGAGATATCATTTCTGGTTCAAACCATAATCCAAAACGAATTCCTTTATCTGTAATCTTATTTACAAGTGTATCTAATCCTTCTGGCAGCTTTCTTTTGTCTACTACCCAATCTCCTAAAGAACAATTATCTGAATCTCTCTTACCAAACCATCCATCATCTAACACAAATAATTCCATTCCAAGTTCTTTACCAGCCATAGCGATTTCTTCAATCTTTTCAGCTGTAAAATCAAAATAAGTAGCTTCCCAGTTATTAATAAGTATTGGTCTTTCTTCAAACTGATATTTACCACGGCATAATCTTTCACGATATAATTTATGATAAGTTCTAGACATTTCGCCTAATCCAGAATCAGAATATACCATAACAACTTCCGGTGTTTCAAAAGCTTCCCCAGCAGGTAATTCCCAATTAAAATCAAATGGATTTATTCCCATCTGTACTCTTGTGCAGTTAAATTGATCAACTTCTACCTCTGCTAAAAAATTACCACTGTATACTAAACTAAAACCATATACTTCACCGTAATCTTCATTTGTATTCTTTGCTAAAAGAGCTAAAAATGGGTTTTGTTGATGACTACTCATACCTCTTTTACTATCTATTGATTGTAAACCTGGTACTAACGCTCTCTTATAAATATGTTTTTCACGGCACCATGCACCTGATAATTGTAATAAATCAAAATTTGAATGTTCAAAATCAACACTAAAGCTTAATGCTCTTTGTAGATTTATTTTTTCTCCATTAGTATTCTTATTTATAAACTTTGCACGTCTTGTTATTGCATTATAATTATTATAAATAGTATAAGATAAAATAATAGCAAGCCCTGCTGTATCATCACTCAAAGTTATTTCAAGTGTTTCAGCTTCATCTTCACTATTAACATAAGTTGCAGGTAATGAATCTTTAGGCTTACCAGCTATAATTTCATGTTTTAAATATTTTAATTCGCTAGTACTAGCTCCATTTTCAAGAACTATTTCATAACTTGGAGTTCTAAAATCTCCTGCACCAAAAGTTGAAAATTCCTGTGGTATTACATCTAAATTCGTTTCTTCAACCTTTGAAGAATTAACTAATTCATAATTTTTCACTCTTTTTCCAAAATACCTGTTTGCTAAATATCCTGCATTTAATATCTGCATTACATAACTTGTTTTGTCATTAAATAAGTGAAATATTTTGCTTTTTTCATTGAAAATAATAGGCATATAATCGCTCCTTTAAATTTTACTTTTCTAATTTTACTTCTGCATTACTGCTTTCATATTATCTGTTATTTCGTAAGCTTCATAATTTGCTAAACTTCAATTACTACATAATATAAAAACAGAAATATACTATAGTGCTAGCTTTTTGACTATATCTTTGCTTACATATAATATATCAATTTCATTTTTCATCTGATATAATACAATTATTTAAAAATAGAACAAATCTATTCTTTATCGCCTATTTTAATTTGACCAAATCATGTAATCCTAAATAAAAAAGGACAATTACAGCAATTAGAAATGTGATTGTAATGCCTTATACACCTATAAATATCCAATTTAAGAACTGTACTTATAGTTGGAATAACTAAGAAAATTATCTGAATTTAGGTGAATTGCTACAATAGAAATAAGTAACATATTGTGTGTAGTGTTTCATTAATTTCTTACTAAACATAGGTTAATCTTAAGTATCATGATGCCAAAATTCCTAAAATAGTTATTTCTTTTGCTATATTCTCCCCAATTACATTTATTTCAATTTTATATCTTCTAGTTTCATCGCTTAATTCTAATATTTCTGTTTCAGAATAATCTCCCCAGCCATTCTTAAAATAAGTATCTAAAAACACCTTTTCTTTATCATTAACTTTTACGCTAATTTTACCTGAGTTCTCAGAAACACTCTTTTTATATAACAAAATAATATTCTTTGACTCTAGTTCAAAAAACAATCTTCCTTCTTTATTAGTTTCCTCGTTATATTTCCATGCATTTTGAAATACTTGAAATCCTTCATCATAATTTTGAAATCCTATAATTTCCTTAGGCTTAATTAATGAATTATTTAGAATAACCCCATTAATATATCTATCTTCAAATACACAAGGTATATCTAAAACATTGTCTACAATTTTTATTTCTTCTCCTTTTTTATAATCATTTTCATAAATATCATTAATAAAATTGATTAATAGTTGAGATATTATATAGTGACCGCAATCATTAGGATGTACTTCATCTGTTAGTACATCTGCAAATTTCATTTTATTTTTTATAACCTTGCACTTTAATGCATCTCTAAAACTTATCATTGTTACATTATATCTGTTACCTATTTCCACTTGTTGTTCTTGAACATTAAATCCTGTATCCATGGTCATAAACACTTCTACTACTGCCGGTTTACTTTCACTGACCAATAATCTTTTAATCAAGCTTTCATAGGCAGCTTTACAAGAATAATCTTCATCATCATTTACAGCTGCATCTACAAAAACTATATCAGGATTTTGGCTTATTACTTCCTTTTCTACTCTATGAACACCTATAAGTGAACCTGTAGCCCCAACTCCCGCATTTATATGTTTTACATTTGCATTACTAAATTTTTCTTTAAACCATTTATATGTTAATTCAACATAACATTTTTCAGAGACAGTTGAATTGCACCCTTGGGTTATAGATCCACCTAAAAAAGCTACTGTTATATCTTCGCCATTTTCAGCTTTTTCGATTAACTTTAATATTCTACTTACATCTCCTTTGTTAATTACAGAACTCTTTAACATTTCTTCTGTTATTTTAAACTCCATTTATACTTCTCCTCCTTTAAGGCATCTTTCAAATTATTATCCCTATTAAAAATTCTAATTTCTTATTTGAATAATTATTATAATGTAAGTATAATGATTTTAATAAATATAAACTTGCACTATTTCAGCAAATAATAACACTATTTTGATACTAGACGTAATCAATAAAATATTTCATGATAAAGAGGTATTATTTTTATGAATAAAAATATTTTAAAAGAAACTACTCACTCTGAAGATTCCATGTTTCCTTTATATGCTTCTAATATTAGCATTGGAGATAAAACAAATATGCTTAATTGCCACTGGCATGATGAATTAGAATTTATTTTAATGGACTCTGGTAAAGCTGTGTTTCAAATAGAAAGTTCATCATATGAAGTAAATGAGGGCGAAATTATTATTATTGGTGGTGGCGAACTTCATTCTGCTTACAGTTTAAATTCTGATATTTTATGTACTTGTAAATCCTTAATTTTTAATAGTGAAATGTTGAGTAGCAAAAGCAGTGATGCAATTCAAATAAAATTTATAAATCCGCTTATAAATAATCAATTGAATTTACCACATCATTTAGCTTGTATAACTGAAAATGAAAGGTCTATAAAAACTTTTCTAGTAGAACTAATATCAACATTAACATCTCAAGAAAGTAATTTTGAATTGATGTGCAAATCATATTTATATATGATCTTTTCAAAAGTAATGCTTATGGCAACGTATAAAAGTACAGCCGAACTATTAAACACAAACAGAACAAGCAAAATTGACAATCTCAAACACATACTTAACTATATTCATCTTAATTACAATAAACCAATTACACTAAAAGAACTCTCATCTGAAATTAACATGAGTGAAGGACACTTTTGTAGATGCTTTAAATCCATCACCTTTAAATCACCTATTGATTATCTTAATTATTATAGGATAACAAAGGCTCAAGACCTTCTTATTAATAGTGACCAAAAAATACTAGAGATTTGCATGGATGTAGGATTTAATAATCTTAGTTACTTTATAAATATTTTCAAAAAAACTGTAGGTTGCACACCATCTGCTTTTAGAAAAAAATATATGAAATAAGTTCTATTTTTAATTCACTTCTTTATGCAATTCTTACTATAAGTATTTTATAAAAATTTTTTCTTTAATTTAAAAGACTATAGTTAGAAATAACTTCAAATATCTGCAATGTAATTTTTCCAATAAATTTCACAGAAATTATATACTATTTTTACGAAATACAATATCTTTTTCAGATAATTATATTGCAATAGCTTACACTACTGTCAAATATGATATTATTTTCACAGTAAATGTTTTCATAAAAAGATAAGTAATTTATTGCACTTATGAATGATTATAAACATAGGAAATCAATCTATAAAGTTACTAATTATGAATAATTTATAACTAATTAATAGGAGAGGAGTACTACAAATGAAAAGAAAAAAAATAAATCTCAACAGCATTAAGCAATTAAAAATACAAGAATTTAGTTTACGCAAAATGGATAAGAAATTTAAAAATTCATCCATGCGTAAAAAATTATATTATTCTTTTATATTAATTTCGTTAATTGGAATAATATCTGGATCGATAGGACTAATATTCATTCAAAAGACAACTAATGATTATAATTATGCCTTGGTTAATTATGGTTTTTCTCAAGGGGATATAGGTAAGCTTGGTATTGAAATACAAAAATCAAGTTCATTAATAAAAGATATATTATTTTTAAATGATTCTAATGAAAAAAAAAATTCTCAAAAATCTCTCGTAAGTTCTATTGTTAATATAGATGATTTATTAAAGGTCATTTCTACTTCCATAACAACTACTGAAGAAAAAGCACTCTTAGACAAAATTCAAATAAATTTAATAAAATATAAAAAAGTTAGAGAAATTGTATTAGCAAAAGGCTTAGCCAATTCTAGAGACGAGGGTTTGGAATTTCTAAGAAAAGATGGTGTTGTTTTAATAGATCAAATTAGCTCCGATATTTCATCACTTTTGCAAATTAAAATAGATACATGTAATATCTTATCTGCTAAATTAACTATGCTTAAATTTGTTAGTCTCATAATTGTTATACTTAGCATTATATTTTCTCTTATTCTTAGCGTATTCTTAGCAAAGCATATTACGAAATTAATAAGTGATCCTATAGATAAAATGAAAATTGTAGCTGAAGAAATGTCAAATGGTAATTTAGACGTTTCTATAAATATAAATTCAAACGACGAAATTGGAGTATTAGCTTCATCATTTTCTACTATGGTCGCAACTTTAAAGAATTACATTACTGAGATTTCTACCATTTTAGGTAGCATTTCTCAAGGTAATTTTAATATTCATACCTCAGAAAATTATAAAGGCAATTTTATAGAAATAAAAAATTCTCTAGATTATATAGTAAACTCATTAAGTAAAATTTTTTCACAAATTAAAGATGCAACTTTCCAAGTTAATAGTGGAGCTGGTCAAATATCTAGTACTTCGCAGATCATATCTCAGGGTGCATCTGAACAAGCTAATTCTATTGAAAAATTATCTATTTTCATGGAAAAAATAAATAATCAAGCACATAGCACTTTTGTTAATGCAGATAGCACTAGCTTAATTACTATTAATTTAGTTAAAAGTATAGAGAATAGTAATACTCAGATGAACGAAATGTTATCAGCCATGAATGACATTGAAAATTCATCAGAACTCATCCAAAATATAACAAAAATAATTACTGACATAGCAACTGAAACTAATTTGCTTGCATTAAACGCAGCAATCGAGGCCTCACGTGCCGGTGAAGCTGGAAATGGATTCGCAGTTGTAGCAGATGAAGTAAGAAAATTATCTTTCCAAAGTGCAGATGCTGCAAAGCAAACAAAACTCCTCATAGATAGTTCTATGAATGCTGTTTATAAAGGAAGATCATTAGCTAATAATGCCGCAAAAACCTTGCAAGATCTTGTTATTAGCGTAAACAGTGTTACTGATTTGATATCTAATATTACATTTACATCTAAAGGTCAAGCTAATTCTATTAATGAAATACATAATGATATATTAAGGATTTCAAATGTTGTCCAATCTAATTCTGCAATATCTGAAGAATGTGCTGCTTCCAGTGAAGAATTAATGGCGCAAGCTGAAACTTTAAACATGATGATAGATAAGTTTAAACTGAAAGTTTAAACGAAAAGCAATAGATAGTTTTATAAAAAAACTATCTATTGCTAATTTAGCACATTATTAATTTATACAAAATAGTTTATTAAAACACTATAAATCATCTTTTTTATCTTTATTTAAATTTATAACAGTATCCTTTATAATAATTTTTCCACTTATCACTCTTCTTGCTGGCTTATAATCAACTTTATATATTTTTTTAATTATAGCTTCAACTGCAGTTTCAGCCATTGTCTTCATATCTACTTCAAATGTAGTAATTCCAATATCAGATATACCAGAAATTAAGTAATTATCAAATCCTACTACCGAAATATCTTCTGGAACACGATAACCTTTATCTTGCAGCTTTTTGATTAAAATGTAAGCTACTGAATCACAATTGCACGCAAATGCTGTTGGCATTTTTTCTGGTAACTCAAAATTTATTTCTTTTTTACCAATTTCTCTATCCGAAATAAACATATCATGTGAATACTCAATATTATTTTCAAGTAAAGCTTTTATAAAACCTAAGTAGCGATCTTGTATGCTACTAGTTGCACGAGGATTTCCCACAAAAATAATATCCTTATGCCCCATCTCAATTAAATAATTAGTCAATACATACATTCCATAATAGTTATCCGAAGTTACAGTGTCATAATTATTGCATTTACCATATGTATCTAGTAATACTATCGGAACAGTATCAAGGCTACTTAGATAAGCAATATAATCTTTGCTTAATTCCCCCATTACAATAATTCCATCTACTTTACTATCTTGTATCATTCTTGGAATTACTTCATTAATTTCATCATCTTTACTTACAATTTCCATAATTCCATAATATTTTTTCCTAGTTAGTGCATTTAATACATTTTGATATAATTCCCAGTAAAAAGAATTATACATTTCAACAAATCTCTCCTGAATTATTACACCTATATTATATGTATAACCATCTCTTAAAGAACGTGCTATTGAATTTTGTCGATATCCCATTTCATTTGCTACTTTTTTTATTTTTTCTCTTAGTTCTTCGCTTACGCCCTCTTTATCTGATAAAGCTTTAGAAACAGTTACCTTACTTACATTTAGAGTCTCAGCAATATCAGCAAGTCTAATAGTTTTCGCCATCTCATTAATTCTCCTCTCATCTTATACAAACATATATATCACAGCTACTAAACTTATCCGATAACTAGTAATAAAATACTATAGTCTTATAATATATTAAAAATTAACTTAAATTTCTTTTTTCTAGTTACTTTATAGATACTCTTATACTATGTTTTAATAAAATTATATAATAAAAAGCTGTATTTTGCTATCACCATATACTCCAAAAGAGTTTGAAAATTTAGCTAAAAATACAGCTTTATAATTCTGCTCTACATATCTAATCTTAATAAAGTTAAGTCAATTATCATTTAAAATTTATAATATATTATAGTCTTCCTTCTTTCGCATCTATAGTTCCAAGTTCGTTATATTCTTTAATAAATTTAACAGTTTCATCAATAGTAGTATATGCCAGGCCTACATAAGTATCCGCAGCACCATAATAAATAGCAATCCTTCCCGTTTCAGCATCCGTTAATGCTGCACATGGAAATACTACATTCGATACAAATCCACGTTCCTCATACCATTCTTCTGGCGTTAACATTATACTTCCCGCTCTATATAATACTTTTGACGGGCAATCCTTATCTAAGATTGCTGCACTCATGGAATAAACTAAGCCATTACATGTTCCAGTTACACCATGATAGAACATTAACCACCCTTCATCTGTTTCAATCGGTGCAGGTCCGCATCCAATTTTAATTGACTGCCACCATCCTGATCCACCTTTTTGCATTACAATTCTATGTTCTCCCCAATATTTTAAATCTGGACTTTTACTTAAGAATACATCTCCAAATGGAGTATGTCCATTATCGCTTGGCCTAGATAACATAATATATTTTCCATCAATCTTTTTAGGGAATAAAACTCCGTTACGGTTAAATGGTAAGAATGGATTTTCTAATCTTACAAATGTCTTAAAATCATTCGTTTTAGCTAGTCCGATTGCCGCGCCATCGAAATCTCCACACCAAATAACATAATATGTATTTTCAATTTTTAGTAATCTCGGGTCATATGCATAAAGTGGTTGATAGTCATTACCATCTTCGTCTACAAATTTTATTTTTTCTTTTTCAAATTCCCAATCAACCCCATTTTGACTATGACCCAAATATATATGAGGTCTTCCATTTATAGTTTCCCCACGAAATACTCCTATGAATCTATCTTCATAAGGCATAACTGCACTATTAAAGATTCTTGCTACACCTTCTATAGGATTCCTTCCAATAATAGGATTCTCAGTATGTCTCCATATTGGTCCATTAAAATTATTTGGTTTTTCTTGCCAAGGAATGTTAGATAGATTTTTGCCTAAAATTTTACTCATATTAATTCACCTTTCTTATAAAATACTATTTTTTATATTTTAATCCTAACTTTTTAGAAACATATTCGTTTTATGTGCAGCCATTATTAAATACATGTAATTTATGAACCTTCACTTTATAAAATTCTTTATTTTAGGTTAACGTTAAACTATATTAAGTATAACTTAAAGGTTAGTATTAGTCAATAATTTAAGTTTTTTTAAGTAACTAATACTTTTTTAGCTAAATAAATTCTTAGCATTCCATTAACTCTACCAACAATTTTTATAATTCTTCTGAAAAATAAGCAAGGAGTTTACACTTAATTTAACTCGTCTCAACCATTCCAGTTCGATAAGTTAAATCAAGAGAAACTCCTAATTAATCTCTTCACATATAATTAATAAAATTTTGCATATACATATTACAATTTTTCTCTTCTCTTTGTAGACTTTATAAATATCTCTTTTAAAGTTTCTTTGTCATCATCTTTTATTGCATCTTTTATTTTATCTAATTCTACTTCAAAATTTTCAATGCTTTTTAATAAATTCTCTTTATTTCCAAGGAAAAGTTCGCTCCAAAGATCTTCATTTATATTAGCAATTCTTGTTAAGTCTCGATAACTATCTCCAATAAAACTTCCTGTTTCTCTTCCTTCAACATCACTATTTACCAGTGCTACAGCTAATGAGTGCGGAAGCTGACTTGTGTAGCCAATCATTTCATCATGATATTCTGGAGTTATTCTTTTAACTCTTTTAAATCCAATTTTATAAATTAGATCTTCTACCATGCTTAAATTTTCTTCTTTATTTCTAGAAACCGGTGTTAAAATATAATTTGCACCTTTAAAAACTTGGCTACTTGCAAAATCTATTCCTTTTTTCTCTCGCCCTGCCATTGGATGGCCAAAAACAAAATCTATATTTTTCGGTAATATATTTACAATATCTTCGATAAACATTTTTTTAATTCCAGTAGCATCCGTTATTACTGCACCATCTTTAAAATTATTTTTATTATCTATAATAAATTTCTTAACTAATCTAGGATATAATGAAATAATTATAAAATCTGCACTCTTAATTACTTCTTCTCCGTTTTTGAAGCCTTCTCTTATTAATCCAAGTTTTTTAGCTTTTTCTAAAGATTCTTCATTAATATCTATTCCATAAACATCCTTATACCCAGCTTCTTTTAAAGCCATAGTAAATGATCCCCCAATTACTCCAAGACCTACAACCACTATTTTCATATCTATAGCTCCCTTATATAGAATTAGATTTGCTTATCTTCAATTTTTGCTACAGCTTTAACTTTACTCATTAGCACATCAAATTGATCTGGAGTAAGTGATTGTTGCCCATCACTTAATGCATTTTCAGGATCGTTATGAACTTCTATCATAAGTCCATCAGCCCCAGCTATAATTGCTGCTTTTGCCATTGGTTCTACCAAGTAAGCATAACCCCCTGCATGACTTGGATCAACAATTATAGGTAAATGAGATAATTTCTTAATTACTGGAACTGCTTGTAAATCCAATGTATTTCTTGTAATAGTTTCGAATGTCCTTACTCCTCTTTCACAAAGAATTACATTTTCATTTCCACCTGCCATTATATATTCTGCTGACATAAGCCATTCTTCTATAGTTGCAGATAAACCTCTCTTTAACAGTATTGGTTTATTTGTTTTACCTATTTGCTTTAATAGATCAAAATTTTGCATATTTCTAGCACCAATTTGAATCATATCAACTTCTTCAACAAAAGTATCTAAGTAATCAGTAGACATAAGTTCTGTTACTATAGGAAGTCCTGTTTCCTGTTTTGCTGTTTTTAAAAGTTTTAACCCTTCAAGCTCTAAACCTTGAAAGCTATAAGGTGAAGTTCTTGGTTTAAATGCCCCACCTCTTAAAAAGTTGGCTCCTGCTACTTTTACTCTTTTTGCGATTTCAATAATTTGTTCTTCACTTTCTACAGAACACGGTCCAGCCATTATTCCAAGTCTTCCACCGCCAACTATTGATCCCTCAATATTAACTACTGTATCTTCAGGCTTAAATATCCTGTTTGCTTTCTTAAAAGGTTCTTGAACCTTCATAACCCTATCTACACCTTTTAATACTTGTAATTTTTTAGGATCTAATATTGAAGTATCACCAACAGCTCCTACTATAAAATATGTGTCTCCTTTAGAAAGATGAGCTTCTAATCCTTTTGATTCAATTACTGCCTTTACCTTCCTTACATCTTCCTCACTTGCTTTTGGGTTCATAATAATTATCATCTTAATTTCCTCCTGTACTACTTTTTAATTTTTTACTTTTCTTTTTTCTACTATACTTCTGTACTACAAATAGATAGCTCAACTCCAAAATTAGTTGAGAACTTTCTCCTCATCGAATAGAGTAGGCCGAGCTTCCTATATATAATATAAACTATTTAGACATCTTTTTCAATTCTAGCGCCTTAATAGCTAATATATAACCATCTTCTCCAAATCCACACATTTGCCCTATACAAGCAGGTGCTGTTACAGATTTCTTTCTAAAATCTTCTCTCGCATGCACATTGGACAAATGCACTTCTACTGTATCAATATTCGTTCCTTTTATCGCATCATGAATTGCATAACTATAATGAGTATAAGCTCCTGGATTTATTATTATCCCATCATAATCTTCAAAGTATGCTTTTTGAAGTTCATCAATTATTTCACCTTCACAATTACTCTGAAATAGAGTTATTTCATGTCCTCTTTTTTTGCCTTCTTCTTTAATATATTCACATATATCTTCAAAAGATTTAGTGCCATAAATTCCTTTTTCTCTAACTCCAACCATATTTAAATTCGGTCCATTTATTACCATTATCTTCATTAATATCCCTCCCTTCAGCATTTATATTTTTCTAAACTATAATGTATATTACAATAAATTATTTAGTTAGCGAGTCTTCTTCAAATAAGTTGTGATAGCAAATTATATTAATTTTATAAGATTATAATGTAAGATTTTCAACATAACATATATATGTATATTGCAATTGAGTTTCTACACTTTCTTCTAGTTTAGTACTTGCATACTAGAATTTTAAAAACAAGTTTATTATTGAATCTTATATACTTAATTCATTTCTAAGTTATCTAAAATAACTTCTTTTATTTCATTAACTATATTTCCAATTTCTCTATGATTTCTAATTATTTTATCTGCACATGATCTATATAATTCATAGCGCTCTTCATACAACTTAATTATTTTTTCTCTACCTTCTTTAAGTAAAGGTCTTTTTGATATATCCACATCTCCTAAAAGCTCTTCCAATGGTCTATCAATAAAAATAATAAACGATTCTTCTTTTAATATGTCTATATTCTCTTTTCTTTTTACTACTCCACCACCTGAAGAAATTATGATGTTACTCTCTTTAGCTAATTCTCTACAAGCTAAAGATTCAAAATCTCTAAAATAATTTTCTCCTTGTTCAAAAAGTTCAGGTATAGTTTTAGATGTCATATTTTCAATATACTTATCCATATCAATAAAGTTAATTCTTAATTCTTCGCTTACCAATCTGCCAATTGTACTCTTTCCACATCCAGGCATTCCAATGAATACTACTTTATTTTTCATATATGCCACCTACTTAAATTCATTTTCAAATATTGAATATAAACCTTGAGTTAGTTTATTATCTAATTGGCATCCCTGCCATATTTCTTCCGCCTTTATAGCTTGCCCTACTAACATTTCAATACCACCACATACTTTTTTATTTAAAGTTTTTCCTATTTTTAGGAATCTCGTCTCCTTAGGGTTATAAATTATATCTACTAATGAATTAAAGTTATTTATTATATCCTCATTAACAGGAGTAGCATCCACTTTAGGATACATGCCAAGCGGAGTCGTATTAATTAAAATGTCACCTTTTATCTCTGATATTTCTTCATAAGTTTTAAATTCTATTCTTTCATCCTTATCTGCAGAATTCCCTTTGATTTTTCTTGAAACTAAATAAATCCTTTTAATGCCATGATCTAAAAGATAAGTAATAACAGCCTTAGCCGCTCCACCATTTCCAAGAACCATTGCAATATTATCCTTTATAACAATCTCATTATTATTTAAAATAGTTCCAAACCCATAATAATCTGTATTGTACCCATATAACTTATTATCTTTTAAATAAATAGTATTTACTGCTCCTATTTTTTTAGCTTCATCCGATATAAAATCTAAATATTCCATTACATCTTGCTTATAAGGAATAGTTACATTAACTCCTTTTATTTTAAGAAGCTTTATTGATTCTATAAGTTTACCTAAATTCTCTTTTTCAACTTCAAAAAGCTTATATGCCCCTTCTATTTTTAAATCTTTAAAAAGTGTATTATGAATTTTAGGTGAAAGACTATGAGATAACTTTTCTCCTATTAATCCGTAAAATTCCAAATTAATGCCCCCTTTTAACAGTATTTCCTGTATCCACCAATAAGTTTAAAATATGCACTGCTTTGTTCAATTAAATTCAATGCCTTTTTAACTTGTTCATTTTCAAGATTCCCATCAAAATCTACATATAAGAAATATTTCCACGCTCCCTTTTCCATAGGTCTTGATTCAATTTTCATCATATTTATGTTATTTTCTGCGAAATGTCTTAATAATTTATACAAAGTACCTGCCTTGTGTTCAAGAGAAAATACAACACTTACTTTATCGCAATCTTCGTTTAATTCTAATTCTTTTGATATAACTATAAATCTTGTAGAATTTTCACTTCTATTATTTATGTTTTCTTTTATTATACTTAAATTATATATGTCGGCTGCTCTTTTACTTGCAATAGCGGCCTTTGACATATCTTTCAAATCGCTAACAAGTTTAACACTGTCTGCAGTACTATGAAAGGGAATTTTCTTCCAAAAGCTATATTCCTTCAAGAAATCAGTACTTTGTTCAAATCCCTGTGGATGAGAATATACTTCCTTAACATTATCTAATTTTGTTCCTTTAATCCCAATTAGATTTTGATCTATTTTAATGCACTCTTCTCCAACTATATAGAATCCATACTTATATAAGAGATCGTAAACCTGTGAAATTGCACCAGTTGAAGAATTTTCAATTGGTAAAACTCCATAATCAATTTCTTCATTTTTTACTGCTAAAAATACATCCTCAAATTCATCATATGCCTTAGCATCATCTTTCTTACCAAAATGCTTAATCATTGCTTCTTCCGAAAATGATCCTTCAACACCATAAAAGCCAACTTTAATGTCACTTTTCGCATTTTCTTCCTCAAACTTATTTCTAGCCGTAGCTCTTATATCTTCCTCTACTTCTTTATCCTCTAGATCTTTAGAAATATTCATAATATTAATAAAAAATTGTTTCAACCCTTCGGCATAATCTTTATTATTAAGGTATCCTATATTCTTCTCAATAACTTCATCTTCTCTAGCTTTATTGAAGACAGGTAAATTATTCTGTTTTTTATATTCTCCTACCTTTATTACTACATCCATTCTTTCTTCAAAAAGTCTTGTTATCTCTTTATCTATTTCATCAATCTTATTTCTATAATCATCTATAGCCGCCATTTCATTTCTCCTTACTTAGGAACAATTAAAAAATATTTAATTTCTTTAATGCACCTTAACTCATTCAAATTAACACTTTGCTTTCTTAATACACTATTTGCAATAAAAAAACTATATATTCATTAACTTAGAATTATAATTTTTTATTACTAAAGCACTAAATCGAGTATTCCAATTGCGGTTACAGCTTCTATTACTGGAACAGCTCTTTGCACGATACAAGGATCATGACGACCTTCAATAACAAGCTCTGCTTCCTTTTTTTCTGCAATATCTATCGTTCTTTGAATTTTTGATATTGATGGTGTTGGCTTTATTCCAACCTTAAATAATATTGGCATTCCATTTGTTATTCCACCTGTAATTCCACCATTATTATTAGTATAAGTTTTTACTTTATCACCGTCATAATAGTATTCATCATTACAATCAGATCCTCTTAATTTGCTCATTTCAAAGCCTTTTCCAAATTCTATTCCCTTAACTGCTGGGACAGAAAACATTAAATGAGCTAAAGTTGATTCAACTGAATCAAAAAACGGATTACCGATTCCCGGATTTATTCCAATAACAGTACATTCAATAGTTCCACCTACAGAATCTTGTTCTTTTTTTGCTTTCAGAATTGTATCTCTCATTTCTTCTTCTTTTTCTTGGATTAATAAAGGCAATTCCTTTGTTTTTAATTCCCCTAAAAGTTCTCTGCTTAATTCTACATCATAAAAACTCTTATCGTGGATATCTCCAATACTCTTAATATGAGCTCCTATATTAATTCCTTTACTTTCTAATACCTGCTTACATACAGCCCCAGCAAATACTAATGGTGCAGTAATTCTTCCTGAAAAAGACCCACCGCCTCTGTAGTCGTTAAATCCATTATACCTAATGAAACCTGGATAGTCCGCATGACCTGGTCTCATCAAATCTTTAAGTTTTCCATAATCCTTAGAACGCATATCTGCATTTCTAATTACTGCGCAAAGAGGAGTACCTGTAGTTTTTCCTTCAAAGAACCCACTCAAAATTTCTGGTGCATCTGCTTCTTTTCTAGCTGTAGATAAATTACTTTTTCCTGGCGCACGTCTTGCCATTTCTTTCATAACCTCTTCAAGATTAATCTCAACGCCTGAAGGAAGCCCATCAATTGTAATTCCAATCCCAACTCCGTGAGATTCACCAAATATAGAAACCTTTAATTTATTCCCCCACATTCCACTCATCGAACACACCTCCTAAATTCTTAAAATCATCCCAGAATTGCGGGTATGACTTTGAAACACATTCATAATCTTTAAGTATAATAGGTTCTTTACACATAGTTGATGCTATAGCCATAGTCATTGCTATTCTATGATCTTTATGACTCCAAACTTCCACGTTTCCTTTAAGCTCCTTTACACCTTCAATTATCAATCCTTCTTCTTTTTCAATAATTTTAGCACCTAATTTATTAAGCTCTGAAGTTACAGCTGCTAATCTATCACATTCCTTAATTCTAAGTCTTCCTGCATTTATAATTTCTGTTGTTCCTTCACTTAATGCAGCCACCAATGATACTACCGGAATTATATCTGGACACTGAGAACCATCAATTATAGTAGACTTAAGTCCAAGACTTGCGCTTCCAATTAAACCATTATCTTTATTATTTAATTTCAATCCCATTCTTTGTAATATGTCAATTACTTCTTTATCCCCTTGAAGAGAATCTAGTTTCAAGTCATTAAGCACAACATTGCTTGAAAGTGCGTCAGCACAGAAGAAGAATGCTGCTTGTGAGTAGTCACCTTCAACTCTATAATCTATACTCTTATAAATTTGATTTCCCTTTATAATAAATTCTTCATAATTATTGTTTATAATTTCTACACCAAAGTCTTTAATGGCTCTTAAAGTTAAATCAATATATCCTTTTGATTCCATCTCTGTTGTAATTATAATCTTAGAGTCTCCATCTAAAAGGGGAAGCGTAAATAATAATCCTGTTATAAACTGTGAGCTAATATTCCCCTCCATCTTAAACTCTCCAGCTTTTAATTTTCCTTCAGTCTTTAAATCAAGAATACCTTCTTTATAAGAATATTTAATTCCTTGCTTATCAAAAATTTTGTAATAAGTATCTAGTGGCCTCTTCCCTAAATTACCTCTTCCAACAAATCTATTAACTCCATCAAATAATGCTGCTATAGGTACTAAAAATCTAAGAGTTGATCCTGACTCGTTGCAATCTATAGTTCTTTGCTCCTTAACTGAATTAGCTTCAATATTTTCCTGACTATTGACTCCATGAACCTCAAGATAATCTTCTTTTTTGCTTATTTTAGCCCCCAATGCTGACATTGCTTCAATTGTAGCAATAATATCATCAGAATAATCTATATTTGTAACCTTACTAACACCATCTCCAAGAGCTGCGCAAATTACTGCTCTATGTGCCATACTTTTAGATGGCGGTATCTTAACTTCCCCACTTAATTTTCCAGAATAAATTTTTAAGTTCCCCATGATTTTACCTCACTTTTTTATTCATTGCTTAAGACATACTCAAAAATAACATATCTGCTTGCTAACCTATTTTTTCATATACATCATTAACTAAAAAATTCTACATTTGTTTTTTCTAAATATGATTCTCCAATATTTCTTAATAATACTACTTTTAATACATTATCAATATTTTTCTTATCTAATGCTATTGTATCTAAAACTTCCGAGCTATCATCTATTTCAACTTCATAAGGAAGATTGTATTGCACTAGTATCTCTCTTATCTCTTCACTAACGCCTTGATCAGTTAATCCTTTATTTTCTGCAATCTTACTTATTTCATACATTCCTATAGCTACTGCTTCCCCATGTGTAAACTTCTTAAAGTTATAATATGTCTCTATGGCATGACCTAGTGTATGTCCAAAATTTAGCAGCATTCTCTCTCCAGTATCTTTTTCATCATTTTCCACAACGCATTTTTTTATAAAGCAACATTTGTGGATAATTTTTTCTATATTGTTCATAACCGCTTCTTTATTTTTTAAGCTTTTCAAAAAGTAAAAGAATTCCTTATCTTTTATACATCCGTATTTAATAACCTCTGCCATTCCGTCTCTAAAAAATCTTTCACTTAAAGTTTCAAGTACATTTGGATCTATTAAAACTAATTTAGGATGATAAAAACTTCCCACTAAATTTTTACCTCTTTCTAAATCTACAGCAACCTTTCCACCTACGCTGCTATCAACTTGAGCAAGAAGTGAAGTTGGTATTTGAACAAAATCTACACCTCTTAAGAAAGTTGATGCAGCAAATCCTCCAAGATCTCCAATTACTCCTCCGCCTAAAGTTATAATCAAGTCACTTCTTGTAATTTTAAAATCTAATAGTTCATTATATATCAAAGGAAGGGTACTAAACGCTTTAGTTTCCTCACCTGGCTCTAGTTCCATTAGCTTAACATCATATCCTGATTTAATTAAACATGATTTTATCCTATCTCCATAATGAGAACCTACATTTTTATCAGTTAGTATAAATATCTTTTTACCTTTAAAAACTTTTTGAATTTCCAGATTTACTTCATCAATTAATCCTTTTTTAATTATGATTGGATAACTTCTTTCACCAAGTTCAACAACTAAATCTTCCATTTATCAACACTCCTCTTTTACTTAAACAGTTAGCATCATGACTAAGATTACGTTATAACTCTTTTCTATCTTTTAGATAATTGTAATGAGTAATTGTTAATGCCGACTGTTCTTTAATTTAATAAATTTATATTTCTCTTCCAACAGCCGCTGCAATAACTTTTAACTCTCCCATAAGTTTTGCAAATTTACTTGGCTTTATTGATTGTGGACCATCACATAATGCATTTTCTGGATCATTATGAACTTCAATAATAAGTCCATCTGCTCCAACTGCAACCGCTGCTTTTGCTAGAGGTTCAACCATCCAGTACTTTCCTGCAGAATGACTCGGATCAATTACTATAGGTAAGTGACTTAATTTTTTAACAGCAGGTACTGCACTTAAGTCTAAAGTATTTCTTGTGTAGTTTTCAAATGTTCTTATTCCTCTTTCGCACAGAATTACATTTTCATTACCACCAGCCATAATATATTCAGCTGACATTAACCATTCCTCTATAGTTGCTGATAAACCTCGTTTTAATAATATCGGCTTGTTAGTTTTTCCAAGTTCCTTTAGCAAATCAAAGTTTTGCATATTTCTAGCGCCAACTTGAATTACATCTACATTTTCAACAAACGTTTCTATATCATAAGGAGACATAAGCTCTGTAACTATTGGCAATCCTGTATTAGCTCTTGCTTTCTTTAAAAGTTCTAACCCTTCATATTTCATTCCCTGGAACGCATATGGTGAAGTCCTTGGCTTAAATGCTCCGCCTCTTAAGAAATTTGCCCCAATTTCTTTAACTTCTTTTGCTATTTCAATGATTTGTTCTTCACTTTCAACAGAACATGGACCTGCAATCATTGCTATTTTCTTTCCCCCAATTTTAGCTCCATTAATGTCTACTATTGTATCCTCTGGATGAAACATTCTATTTGCTTTTTTGAAAGGTTCTTGAACTTTCATAACTCTTTCAACTATTCCATTAGCCGCTACAACTGAAGGATCTATTGCACTTGTATCCCCAACTAATCCTAAGATACTAACATCTGATCCGACAACTAAGCTCACTGAAACACCCTTTGCTTCTAGTTGTTTTGTCAATCTTTCTATTTCTTCCTGCTTTGCTTTTTGCTTTAATATTACTACCATTTTATATTGCCCCCTTGCACATGTTTAATTATTTGCGAAAAAAAATGGAACTCATGTATAATGAGTTCCATAAAATATCAATGCTGATATATATTACAAACTTATATAAAATATAAAAAACTCATTAAAAAGGTATTTTTCAGTTTTTTGCAAAATAAATAGCCAGCGCTAAAATAAAAGCCCCAGAATGTAAAATAAAAAAAGCTATAAAATTTTTGCATAACTGATTTTACAATATCCTTTTCCATGATTTTCTCCATTTCTAAATTTAATAATTATTTTCACGAACATTAATTACAATATTTACATTTAAAATTAATCTTTTTATCATTATAACAAACTATAGTTAATTGTCAATATAAATTAACACTTTTAAATTATATATCGTATTTTATAATCAAATAAGCAAATTCATTGCACATTCATTGATATTAATTTAATAAACAATATATATATTTCACATTTTATCATTCTCGCTTTATAGAGTTTATTTGAAAAATCTAATTCTTAAACTCCTGTACAAATATACAAATAGTTAAATTCTTATAAAAAAGCACCTAAATACTAGGTGTTTTTTTAGTTAAGCGCTAATTATAATTGCTTAATAGATTGTTTACTCTTCGGAAGAATTTTTATAGAAACTAGCAAAGAAATTACCATAATTGAGAAGCCAACTAGATACATTACAGTATATCCAAAGTTTCTTTGGATTGCACTAAACATATGTGGGTATACAAAGTTAGCTCCTGCTGATCCCAGCACGCTAACAAATGAATATGTACCAGCAACTAGTTCATCATCAACTACTTCTCTTATGTATTTAAATAAAAATGTTAAATAACAACCATACATTAGACCATGTAGTTGATCTCCTAAAACAACTAAAGGTATTGAACCTGTTGAAAATAAAAGTATTCTAGTAGTTCCTATAAGAAATGCTATTATTAAATATTTCTTAGGTTTTTTATCCTTTAGGTACTTTCCTACAAGCATGAATGATATAAATTCAACACATACTCTTGAAAATATAGATTTGCTATATATAGAATTAGCCAGATCAGCATTTCCCGTTATTTCAATTAAATATGTTGAATATGCAAATTCTATTGCAGTATAAGTTCCTATGATTAGAATATTAATTATTCCAAGAATTACTGAATTTTTATTTTTAAATACAGCAATTAATTTTCCCCTATTTGGATTTCCATCTGCTTCAATATTTTTAAACTTCATAGCTATTAATAATATAACTATACAAGCCATTATAATTCCTATTATATGCATGGTTTTAAATCCATATTTTAAAATTATAGTTCCACTTAATAAAACTACGCATCCAAATCCTATAGATCCCCATTTTCTTATTTCTGAATACTCTACATTTTTTCTAACTGCTATTTCTTCGACATATACTTCATATACATTTCCAATTGTTTGCACTATAATTCCATAAAGAACTGCATAAAAATATATAATAGTCTTGTTAACAAACATTAAAAATATTATCATACCAATAAGTGCACATAAATGTATGATAATAAATCTTTTCTTGTTTTTTCTCATCGAAAATTTACTTACTAGAAATTGCTGAGAAAGAATTGCAAATAGCGCTCCTATTGATACTACAGTTCCAACTTGACTTAATGATAATCCAACTACTTGATTTAAATATGGCACATAGAAAGTAGTCACTATGCTTGTTACTCCATAATTTATATAAGTAGTTAAGGAATAATAAAACTTTTCTTTGTTTTTCATATAATACTCCAATCCTAATGAATTAAATATTTCTCCTACTCACTTGTATTATTAAATTTATATATTAAATTATACTCAATTAAGAAAAAGTTTCCATAACTTTAGCAACTTTACAATAGATTAATATTTTATGTATATATGTTCCAATAATAAATTCATATTTAAAACTCTAGCAAGCCAAGTGCTCAATTAAAACTGTAATGTGGAAACTTAATTGCAACATATATGAACTCTACTTGTCAAAGCTTATAGATTGTAAAATTATCACCTATAAATATAATGATGCTTATAAAAATAAGCATTTAGGTTTCATAAAAAATATCCTTAATATCTGTACATCTAATACATATTAAACTGCTTAAATTCATAAACCCACTCTTTTATTCCTTTAAGTAAAAGAGTGGGTTTATCATAATTCTAAGTTTCCTATACCATTCTATAATATAGGAGATACTAATCTAATTAAGGATTCCTTAATCTTGAGAGAAAGACTCCTACTATCATATATTTCCATAGTTATCTCATCCGAACACTCAATATCATTCATGAACTGCTTTTCTCCATCCTTTGCAATTCTATCATCGTAAATAAATGCATTAACTTCAAAGTTAAGCTTAAAACTTCTAATATCTAAATTAGCTGTTCCTATACTCATTACTAAGCCATCAGCTACTATTGTTTTTGCATGAATAAATCCATTTTGATAACTATATATTTTAACGCCTGCTTCTAGTAATTCTCCCACATAAGAACTTGCTGCCCACTGCATAAAGAAATGATCTGGTTTTCCTGGTATTATAAGCCTTACATCTACCCCTGATAATGCAGAAATTTTTAATGATTCCAATATTGGTGAATCGAGAACTAAATACGGAGTCTCTAAATACAAATTATTTTTAGCATTGTTAATTAATTTTAAGTAAGAATTTCTAATATATTCTTCCTTGTGATCTGGCCCACTAGTAACAATTTGTATTCCTATATCTCCTAAGTCTTTCTTGAATTCTTTTGCATATTTATTATAATCAACTATTTTTTCACCAGATGCATGGCACCAGTCCAATAGAAATCTTTCGTTTAACGCATTAACTGCCTCTCCCTCTATTCTTACATGGGTATCCCTCCAGAAACCAACTTCAGGATCCTCATTTATATACTCTTTTCCGACATTAAAACCTCCAACATAACCGTACTGGCCATCAATAACTACTATTTTTCTGTGATTTCTATAATTTATACGAGTATTTATATGAGGTAGAATCCCTGGAAAAAACAGTGAAAACTTTCCACCCGCACTAATGTATTCCCTAAGAACTTTTTTTCTTAACTTGCGTGATCCCATACTATCTAGTAATAATCTAACCTCTAATCCACTTTTAACTTTTTTAGTTAATTCATCAAGTATCTGCTTTCCAATAGCATCTCCTCTAAATATATAATATTCAACATGAATAAACTTTTTAGCATTCTTTATGTCTTCAATTAGTTGTCTAAATTTTTCTTTGCCATTTGTATATACATCAATTTTATTATTAGTAGTGTATTTCACACCCGAATTATTAAAATTTAGTCTTCTTAAATCAGCAAATTTTTCTCCGCCATCATGACCGTGTTTATCAGATTTGTATGTATCATTTAAATTTTTTCTCTTCTTCTCATCAAACTTTATCTTTTCCTTAAAAATCTTTTGCCTACTTAGATTTTGACCAAACATGATGTAAATCACAAATCCAAGGCCAGGCAAAATCATTAATATTAATATCCATGCCCATGTTGTGGTTGGATCTTTTCTTTCTATAAATACTAATGACAAAGAAAAAAGTATATTTAACACTAAAGTTATCACTATTAAGCCTAAAAGTATGTTCATTGATTCACATCCCTATATTAAACTCTTCTCTATTATAATATTGTATCATAATAACCTATTCTAAAAAAAATATTATTCGCTTTTTTAGAAATAATATTACTTTAAATTGAAAATTAATTTTAATTTTGATAACACACCACACCTACTGATAATATGGCTTTAAATATCGCATAAACAATCAATAATAATACATTTAACCTATCAAATGTATCTATATAAGTCAACTTCTTGACTTTTTTAGATTTCTTAATATATAATATTATTAAAATTTTATATTGTGCGATGAATAGGAGTATTAGTAATAATTATATCTTAAAGAGAGCTGTTGTTTGGTGTAAAACAGTGTTATATTATTATGAACTTGCCTAGGAGCTTACTTGTTAAAAGCAAGTACGGTAAACCCGTTAAAATAATAAGTGAGAAGGATGAATTTATTTTTTATCTCTTCTAATTAAGAGTGGTACCACGGAAATTATGCTTTCGTCTCTTTGTTTTAGAGATGAGAGCTTTTTTTAATTTATCTATTATCATTATGTAAATTTAATATTTTAATTAAATTTATGGTTTTAATAACATATTCTTTAATTATTATAAATGTTTTTCTTTGATATGCATTATATTGTGCATTTTACATTAAAATTATAGGAGGCTATATCATGGCAAATTACGGAACTAAAATTGATGAAAAATGGCAAAAGTTTTGGGAGGAGAATGAGGTTTATAAATTTAACCCTGAAAATTTAGATAAGAAGCTTTATACGCTTGAAATGTTCTCTTATCCATCAGGTGCTCAATTACATGCTGGTCACTGGTTTAACTATGGTCCAACAGATTCATGGGCAAGACTTAAGAGAATGCAAGGGTATAATGTATTCCAGCCAATGGGCTTCGATGCTTTTGGTTTACCTGCTGAAAATTATGCTATAAAAACGGGAATACATCCACAAGATTCAACTCTAAAAAATATAGAAACAATGGAAAAACAATTAAAATCTATGGGTGCAATGTTCAACTGGGAAAATGAAGTTGTTACTTGCCTTCCTGATTATTATAAATGGACTCAATGGTTATTCTTAAAACTTTATGAAAAAGGATTAGCTTATAGAAAGAAAGCTCCTGTAAACTGGTGTCCTTCTTGTAACACAGTTTTAGCTAATGAACAGGTTGTTGATGGTGCTTGTGAAAGATGCAGCACTGAAGTTACAAAGAAAGATCTTACTCAATGGTTCTTTAAAATAACTGATTACGGCGATGAGTTACTTGATAAATTAGATGATTTAGATTGGCCTGAAAAGACGAAATCCATGCAAAAACATTGGATTGGAAGATCTTATGGAGCACAAGTTACTTTCAAAGTTAAAGATTCAGATTTAAAATTTGATGTATTTACAACAAGAGTTGACACTCTAAATGGTGTTACTTATGTAGTTTTAGCTCCTGAAAACAAATTAGTTGATGAGTTAACTCTTCCAGAATACAAGGCCGCTGTTGAAGAATATAAAGAAGCTGCTGCAAAGCAATCTGAAATTGAAAGACAGTCAGTTTCAAAAGAAAAGACAGGAGTATTCACAGGATCTTATGCTATAAATCCTATTAACGGAAAGGTAGTTCCTATTTGGATTTCTGATTATGTATTAGCTACTTATGGTACTGGATGCGTTATGGCTGTTCCTGCTCATGATGAAAGAGACTTTGCTTTTGCAACTAAATTCAATTTACCAATTGAAAGAGTAATAACTGATAAAGATAACACTAATCCAGATCTTCCATATTGTGAGTACGGAGTACTTGTTAATTCAGGAAAATTTGATGGATTAGTAACTGATGAAGCTAAAAAGAAAATTGTTGAAGAATTAGAAAAAGATAATTTAGGTGCAATGAAGGTTAACTTCAGATTAAGAGACTGGTTAGTTTCAAGGCAAAGATACTGGGGTGCACCAATTCCAATTGTATACTGTGATGATTGCGGAATAGTTCCAGTACCTGAAAAAGATCTTCCAGTAGAATTACCTTACAATGTTGAATTTACTCCAGACGGTAAATCACCATTAGGTAAATGTGCGGATTTTGTAAATACAACTTGTCCTCATTGTGGAAAGCCTGCAAAGAGAGAAGCTGATACTTTAGATACTTTTGTATGCTCTTCTTTTTACTATTTAAGATATGTAGACAATAAAAATGAAGATGCACCTTTTGACTCTGAAAAAGTTAATAAAATGCTTCCTGTAGATAAATACGTTGGTGGCCCTGAGCATGCGTGCATGCATTTATTATATGCAAGATTTATAACAAAAGCTTTAAGGGATGCTGGATACTTAAACTTTGATGAACCATTCTTAAGCTTAACTCACCAAGGATTAATCTTAGGACCAGATGGACTTAAAATGAGTAAATCAAAAGGAAATACAATTTCTCCCGATGATTACATTAAAGAATATGGTGCTGACGTATTTAGAATGTATCTAATGTTTGGATTTGGTTATACAGAAGGTGGAGCTTGGAGTGATGACGGAATAAAATCTGTCGGTAAATTCGTGGATAGAATTGAAAGAATTCTTGAAACTTGTAGAAATGCAATAAATTCGAATGAAAATACTAAGGATTCTATTGACTCAGCTGAAAAAGAATTAAACTTCTGGAAACATACAGCTATAAAAGGTGTTACTGAAGATGGAGAAAAAATGCAATTTAACACTGCAATAGCAAGACTTATGGAACTTACAAATGCTCTTAACAAGTATACTCAAGAAAATATTAAGAACACAAGCTTCTTAAAAGAAACAATAGTTGATTTCATAAAACTACTTGCACCATTTGCTCCTCACTTTGCAGAAGAGCAATGGAGCTTACTTGGAAATAACTCAACAATCTTCAATGAAAAATGGCCAGAATTTAATCCTGCTGCTTTAATTAAAGATGAAGTTGAAATTGCAATCCAAATAAATGGTAAAATAAAATCTAAAATCATGGTTGCTTCTAATTTAGATGAAGAAGGTATAAAAGCTGCTTCATTAGAGAATGAGACTATTAAAGAAAATACTGAAGGTAAAACTATCGTTAAAGTAATTGTAATTAAAGGAAGACTTGTTAATATAGTTGTGAAATAAAAAAGTGGCCACTTGGCCACTTTTTTATTATCTATATGCTATTACCTTAGTCAAATTTTCACAATACTCTTTTACTTATTTAATAGCATATCTAAAGATCTGATAAGCTTATTTCAATATTTAAATTTAAGAATTAAACCTATATCCTGTTCCCCAAAGTGTTTCAATATACTCTGGATTTCCTGGATCTTTTTCAATCTTCTTTCTTAACTTTTGTATATGAACTGCTACAGTTGCTGTATCTCCGTAATAATCCTCTCCCCATATTCTATCAAATAATTGATCTTTAGTGAAAACTATATTTGGATTAGAAGCTAAAAATACCATAAGCTCATACTCTTTTGTAGTAAGAATAACCTCTTTTCCATTTACAAAAACTTTATGAGAATCCGTTCTTATCTCTAATGCTTTATGGCTAATAATATTGAATTGTGGTTTATTTCCTGACAACCTCTCATATCTAAACATATGAGATTTTATTCTGGCTACTAATTCGGCAGGACTAAAAGGTTTTGTTAAATAATCATCTGCACCAAATCCCAACCCCTTTATTTTATCAATATCTTCACTTCTTGCTGATACTATTATTATAGGTATTTCATATTTTTCTCTAACTTCTCTTACTATTTCATACCCATCTTTACCTGGCAACATTAAATCAACTATTATGAGATTATATGTACCCATAAGAGCTTTTTTTAATCCTTCAGTTCCATCCTGAATTATTTCCACTTTATAACCATTTAATTGGAGATACTCTTTTTCTAGTTCAGCAATATTTATATCATCTTCTATAATTAATATTTGTTTCATGTGCTTCCTCCTCTTTATTATTTATACCCTTAAATGACACACTGTCAGATGTCTATGATCCGTATCACTATTTAATCACGAAATAACATCTACACACTCCTGAACATTATGCCCCTTGTTGGTATAAATTCAGCTATAGTCCTCTCCACCTGAAAAGCTTCACTTTATTGGTAGCTCTATGGTAAACGTACTTCCTTTCCCCATTATACTTGATGCATAAATTTTTCCGCCATGAGCTTCTACCATTTCCTTTGCAATTGCAAGTCCTAAACCCGTACTCATAAAGTCTTTTGTACGTTCTGTATCTATACGATAAAATCTATTAAATATATTTGAAAGTTTATCTTCTGGAATCCCAGGACCATTATCCTTAATTTCCATCTTAATCCATTTATTATTATTACTTAATTCTACCTTAATTATTGAATCTTTTTGCCTTCCATATTTTATAGCATTCCCTATAACATTCCTAATAACTTGATATATTCTTTTTCCATCTATGTTAATTTCTAATTCTTCCGACAACCTATCTTCAAATTTAAATTCGATATCCTTTTCTTTAAGAACAAAATCAAACTCTTCCATAAGATCACTCATAAATGCCTTAAATTTAACTATCTCAAAATTAAAATCTAATTTTTGCATATCTAATTTTGAAAATAAAAACAAATCATCAATAAGATTATTTATATAAGTAGTATTATTATGAATTATATTTAGATAATTTTTTACTTTATCTGGTGAAGTAACAACACCATCTACTAAGGCTTCAATATATCCATTAATTGAAGTAATTGGCGTTTTTAAATCATGGGAAATATTAGCTATCAATGCTTTTCTATTTTCTTCATATTCAATTTTCATCTCTTCAGATTTTTTTAAGGTTTCAGCCATCTTATTAAAATCATATATTAAAATTCCTATTTCATTATATACGTCGTTATCAATTTTCACGTCATAATTACCCCTAGCTATCTGTTCAACACCATCTTTTAACTTCTCTATAGGTTTCATAATTCTTTTTTCCATTCTCATAGTTATGTATATATGAGAGCTTTGATGAATAATAAAAATTATTGCAAAAAATATAGTAATTGCTTTTACATCTACAAATTTAAATATAGAAAAAACAAGTAACATGCTTATTAAAATTCCCGTTGGACGCATCCATCTTAAATATCTATGTATCCTATTAAATTCATTAAATTGCTTATGATGAGAATTATGATGTATTTTTTGATGCTCATAAACTAACTCATAACGCATTTCATTTAACTCTTTGAGTTTTTCAAAAAATTCCCGATGTTCTTCATCAATTCTATTATGAAAATGAGAATGAACTCTTCCTCTAAACCTTCTAATGCTTTCCACCACCTTAAAATAAATTTCTACCATTGTAATGATTATAACATTACAAATTAACTTTTAATAAATTAAATTAAAGCCGCCTATTAATAATTCTAATAAAATCATTCTATGAGATACTTAAATTTTCATTTGGAACAAAGTTCCTTATTTACTTATTTATTTATAAATGAAAATCTCTAAATAATTGAATTTTACATCAATAATTTAGAGATTTCTGAATTTCAACCCCTCTTTACATTAAGAAATACTCATTTTTCTTAATAGATTTTTCACATCAGTTGCATATATATATTTATCATCTTCTTTAATCATCACTCTAGTGCGACATTTAAAGCATTTATTATCACAATGCGTTGTCTCAAATTGAATTCCTCTATTATTTAGAGTTTCAACTAATTCATTATACTTTCTAGTATTAGTGCAAATAACATATTTGGGCATTTACTACTATCTCCTAACTCAATTAATTTACCAAACTAAATCTAGTGATCCATTTACAGCATTTTCGCCTTTAGAAGAAATTTCTACTTTCTCAACCTCATTATCTTTATTTGCATATATTTTTAATATAGCATCGCTGTTTTCAGAACATAATAATTCTTTTATAAATTTATGATGCTTATGAAAACCTCTATCATCACTTTCCTTCATTTGCCTTATATGCTCCATTATCTTTTCTTCATCCATTCCTTTATGGCATTCTTTATGCATGTCCTTGATTTCTTTAAATACTTCTTTCAATTCTAAAGAAATAATAGCCTTTTCATCTTTTTCCTCTACTTGCACATTATTTAATAAATTTAATATAAAAGTAACTTTTGAAAGTCCTCCTTTTATTCCACCGTGACCATGCATTCCGTGAATATTCATCCCATGATTATGATTATGCATTCCTCTATGAAATCCATGATGCGGGCAATTCTTTATATTAAATTCTGAATTACTTTCATGTTTTACTTTTCTGCCTTCAGCATCTAAATCAACATTTATATTAGCTTTTGTTTCCCCACTTTTAGTATTAGTTTCAAATTCATTAGAAAATGATAATACTTTCACATCACCTTTAGCTGCTTCCAATTTTATATTTCCTTTAAACACTTCTTTTTCCTTCATAGTTTTAAATACATCATATAATACTTTAATTTTATTCATTTATAACGCCTCCAAATATTTTCAAAGATTTATTTCCTTGCTTGTTATGAATTCATTATAAAATCTAATTTTAAAAATCCTTTAAAGCAATTATAAAAATTTTATAAAAAAATAGAAATCCCTCAAAAGGGATTTCTATTTATACTATCTAAGAAAAGCATCAAGGCTTTTCTTCCTAGGTTGCTAATTCTAAATTACATATATAAATTGATTTATTTAATTACATTTTGCGGAGTACCTTTTAACCATGTTTTTATATTATCAAAAACAATAACCGCTCTCTTTTCGAAAGCTTCAGCTGTTGCAAATGCAACATGAGGAGTAACTATTAAATTCTTTGCTCCAAACAATACATGATCTGTAGGAATTGGTGGCTCAATTTCAAATACATCTACTCCCGCACCAGCAATTTTGCCACTATTTAAAGCTTCTGCAAGTGCTAAGCTATCTACAACAGGGCCTCTTGCTGTATTTATTAAAATTGCACTTTCTTTCATTAATGATAGTTTTTCACTATTTATTAATCCCTTAGTACTTTCATTTAGTGGAACATGAAGTGATACTATATCACAAGTAACCATTAATGTATCTAAATCTACAAATTCGATTCCTTCAACATCTTTTTTAGTCCTGCTATAAGCATACACATCACAACCAAAAGCCTTTGCAATTGCAGCAGTTCTCATACCTATTGCTCCTGCCCCTACTACCCCAAACTTCTTTCCTGCGAGTTCAAATCCGACAAGCCCACTCTTTGTTCCACCTTCTCTAGTCACCTTATCACATGGTATAATATTTCTATATAGAGAAATAACCATACCAAATACTAAGTCTGCAACTGCAGCAGTTGAGTATCCAGCACAATTGCATACTAAAATTTCTCTTTCCTTACAGTAATCCATTGCAACATGGTCTACTCCTGTAAATGCCACACAAATCATTTTCAAATTTGGACAGTTTTCTATTACCTCTTTTTTATATGGAAGATTAGATAGTACTACAGCATCAGCATCTTTGCTTCTTTCTATTAATGTTTCGGTATCTTCTACTCTTGTATCATAATATATTATGTCTACTTCATTTCCTAAGCTATCCTTTGCCATTCCAAGTAACTTATCCTTATTTACGCCTAATGGTTCTAATATTACTAATTTCATTTTCTCCATTCTCCTTTATATATTAATTTATATTTAAAACTTGTGTTATTTTATAGATAAACCAGCTATGAATTTGATTTATACTTCAAAATATTTTCCATGCCATAAGGTGAAATATTTTTTCTGTAACAAGCATTTAAAATGAACTTCTAAAAGTTCTTTATCTACATTATAATGATACATCCCTATTACAATCTTTTGAATAGGTATACGTAAAATTTTCTATTTTAATCATTCTTAGAGAAAAAAATTACTATATTTTAATCTATAGTATCTAAGAAAATATCTGAACCTTTTTTTCATCTTAATCAACATATAAGTAATATTTCTGAGCGGAACTTCGGACATAAAATTGAAATGCCAGTATATGATGAATTACGTGAATTTGTGAGTAATATTAATGTTATGTCTGAAAAACTTGGAATACATGATAAAGCCCAGAAAACATTTTTACAAAACGTTTCTCATGAATTTAGAACTCCACTTATGTCTATACAAAGTTACGCTGAAGGTATTAAATATGAAGTTATTGATAGTAATAGTGCTGTTGAAGTTATACTTTCTGAAATTAAACGTATGACCCACTTAGCAGAAGATCTACTTTACCTATCTCGGCTTGATGCCATTGAAGAGAACTATAATTATTCAAATCTAAATTTTAATAATCTACTAAATAGCTGTTTGCAACGCATGAGCTTATTAGCTCAAAATGAAAATATAAATATAAGTTCAAATATTTCTAGTGATACAATTATTATTAGCGGAGATGAAGAAAAGCTTTCTAGAGCTATTGATAACATTTTAAGTAATTGTATAAGATATGCAGATAGAGTTGTTAAACTAGAATTAAAAACTATAGATAGCAATAGGATAAGTATATCAATATGAGATGATGGTCCTGGTTTTAAAGACTCTGATCCTTCAAATATATTTGAAAGATTTTACAAAGGAAAGAATGGAAACTTCGGATTAGGATTATCTATTAGCAAAAATATTATTGAAAAGCTAAACGGTAAGATTAGTGCCAAAAACTCACCATCAGGAGCCTTATTTATAATAGAATTACCTCTTGTAAATGTTAATGACTAAATAAAATATTATTTACATATCGTATTTGTTGCTTCAACTTACTAAATCTTAATTTTATTAGTATAAATAAGACTTAGTAAGTTAAGCATATTTACGAACTTAGTTTTAAAGTAATACAATAATAATGTATAGATTTTGAGCAATATAATTCATTCGTTATAAGAGTACTTACCTTGGATTGTCTGATGACTTAATGCAGATTTTGATGGATTAAAATTTTTAGAACTTATTGCTTATAAATACGACTATTTTTCAAAATCTTTATACATTAAACTTGGCTGTATTCCTGTATTATTCTGATATTTCCCACTGTTATATAAATCATATTCCCCATGGATATCATGATAATATATTTGACATATTTCTACGTTAGGATAAACTTTTATTGGCTGAACACAAAAAATTTCTAACGTCCAGTATCCTGAAAATCCAATATCTCCGAATCCAGCTGTAACGTGAATAAATAACCCTAATCTACCTGTTGAAGAGCGCCCTTCAAGCATAGGGACATATTTACTGGTACTGGTAAATTCATTTGTTCTTCCTAAATATAATTTACCTGGTTCTAATAATAATCCATCTTCCGGAATTTTTATAACTTTTGTTGGATTTGGAGTTTTCATATCTAAAATATCATTTTCATAAACTAATAATTCATTATGTAAAGACAAATTGTAACTATTAGGATTTATTTTTTTCTCATCAAAAGGTTCAATTATTATATTACTACCAATATTTTTTAATATTTCTTTTCCTGATAATATCATTAATTCTCCTCCAAGATATATACTTTAATAAATAGTTCATAATGTATTGTTTTAATGTATTAAAGCTAATAAATTCTAAATGCCTACCCAATAATATCAAAATATATAAGAGAATTTATGCATTCAATATTTCTTTAAACTCAAACAATATTTTTTTAACATTTTCTTCATCTAGAGGCTTATAGCTATTTAAATATCCTGAAGCATCAAGGGCTTCATAAGCCTTCTTACTCATTGAAATCCAATTTTCAGGTATATAAATCCACACTATATCCTCATATTTACAACTTAATAAAAAATGTTCTAATCCTCTAAATGCATATTCTTCAATTTCATGAAGTTCATTTAGAATCTTATAATCCTCAACCATTTTAGAACTTAACTCACATTTATACATATCTACATAAAAGAAATCAAATTTATTTTTTTTAGCTTTAAAGGCATCACCTTTTATTATTCGTATTTTTTCATTTTTAGGAAAGTTATTATTATATAATTTTATTATTTCTTCACTAATTTCATATACAATTACTTCTTCTACACTATCTTTTCTTGCGATTTCTTGAACTACATATCCAATACCAAGTCCAATCACGCCAACTTTTCCGTGAGCAAAAGAAATTGCTCCATATGAACTTTCTACTGTCTTTGGTGTGAGTTTCATTAAATTATTACCATTTTTATATAATTGAACTATATCTATATCATATTCTTCTTGATTTTCATACATATAACCTTGTAATTCTTGCTTTATTATGGTATCTTTAACTATTTTATAGTCGCCACAAGTTCCTTGATTAATTAAGTCACTATATCGCTTTATCTCTTGGAACACAAAACTTTTATTATATGGTTTCATAGTTAATTCCCCTTCTTACAATATTTAATGCAAAATCTTTAATAGTACTATCTATTATAGCACATTTTCCAATTTATGTATAATATTGTATAATTTATTTATTAACATTATATATTCAATAAACCATAATATAATAGCACATTCTTAGCCATAATATAACTATTAATATTAACTTTTTATTTTAATATATATATGCTATACTTACTTTAATGATTTAATATCATTAATATTTCATAAAGTAGGTGTTTATATATGAAAAATGTTAATATAAGTGAAGAAGCTTATAATGAATTTAAAGCTTTTTTAGAAGAAAATAAAATAACTGATTTCAATATTAGAATAAATTTTGCTGGTTATGCATGTAGCGGTCCAGTTTTTAACATATCTGTTTCAGAAGCTACTGATGCTGACGAAATTGAAAAAATGAATGATATTTCATTTATATACGAAAAATCCCTAATAGAACAATTTGGTGGATTTATAATACTTTCTTCTGATGAAAATGAAGGTAATGGCTTAAGCTTAAAGCCTGTTATAGCGCCTGAAGGCGGATGTGGTGGTTCTTGCTCTGGATGCCACTAAAATTATAATAAAAAATGTAGAATAAATGAAGAATATTTATTCTACATTTTTTTGTTGTTATAAGTTCTTATACTATCTAACATTAACCTTGCAAAAAGCTTAATTCTTGCCCTACTGTTAATCACTTTACTTCTTTGTACTATCCACCGACTCTATTTTCCACTGCACATTCCCATAGTCATCACTTATTTTATATATACCTTCCAAAAGATCTATCCAATAATGATTTTTTATAACCTTACTTTCCTTATCTTCACCTGTAGCTCCCTTTAAATTTTCTTCATTAAATTCATTAAAGTAATCATATGTTTTTGAAGAAATCTCATACATATATTTAAAAGATTGTAAATCTTCACTTTCTAGCTTTATTTTATTTGATTCATTTTTCATCTCTTTACTTAAAGTAGACAGCATATACTCCTTTATCTTTTCATTTATATTATTTTCCATTATCTTATCAGTTTTAATTACCTTGGAAAAAAACGGTATCGCATTTTGAGTATATGCTCTATACTGTTGCCATAATTCTATTATGTCATTAGACATTTCATCATAATTCTTATAAAGTTTTAATAAATCTTCATTTTTTAAACTATTCTCTTCAATTCCTTTAGACAATATGTCCATATTACTTTCATTTCTTTGCTTAAAATCCTCTATCTTAGTATAGGATTCCTGACCTAGTTTATATTTGTAATTATTTAATTTAAATACTACATATATATTAAGTATTATACTTACTACAAAAAGTATAGATAAAAATCTTGTATAATCTGTAATTTTCATTCCTTGGGTCAAGAATATCACTCCTCTATACTGTAATTTATTTTAACATATTACCTTATATTTGCCTATTTAAAATTGGTTAATAATTTCCCTATCTAGCCCAGTCGTGTATAGCTTCATTTACCATTTTCAATCCAATATTTCCACCTGAGCTTTCCTTCTTTTCAGTATTTATTCTTTTAATCTCTCCATAAGGATTTTTTAATGATAATTCTTCATTTCCAGATACAACCCATATAGTTTTTTTGTTAATTGGCTTTACTTCAAGCTCTCTTTCTCCAACACCATCTGTAAAATATATTAATACAGCACTTCTTAAATTATTCTCATTTATATACTTGAATACAGGTGTAAATTTCGTAGATCCATTATCTTTGCTTCTCTTTCTTATATCATTCTCATTTCTTAAGTCATATACTTTTCTAATTTCACTATCACATTCGATAATTGTGATTTTATTTTTAATATTTGAAGTTATTGACAGTATCTCCATTAGTATCTTATGCATATCACTGTCCTTCATGCTAGCACTTATATCTATTGCTACAATTAATTCAGTTTGACTCTTAGGTAGCCTTCCTCTTAAATCTAATCTTTCCGGCTGTCTTCTATCCCTTCTTGTTATTGTCCTCTTATATCCTGATTTCACACTTGGGAGTATATTCTTAAGAACGAGTTGCCAAGGTATTTCTGCCTTTTCTTTATACGCTAAAATTATGTTTTCTAATCCTTTTGGAGTATTTTCATTATAAGCACTTAGAGCCGTTTTCTTAGTCAAATTACTAATATCTTCATCACTTATTTGAGCACTTTCCCACAAATCATGAACTTTTGACATATCCACTTCATATTTCGAATCATCATCTTTATTAACTTTATCTTGCTTTATTCTAGACTTAATTGATTTATGAATTTCTTCTGCATATTCCTCAACACTTCTATTTTCCTCAAGTGACAAATTATATTCCATGTTAACTGCATAAATTCTTTTGCTAAAGGGTGGTAAATCTTTTATATACTGATTAATTGAAATATCTAAAGCAACATTCACCGCTTCTTTACTAAATCTAGCCTTCAATTTTCTTTCTCTTTCAAAATGAGAATTCATTATATGATATATTTCATGTTTAAATAAGGCTGCCATTTCTTTTCTATTACAATCCAAAAATAAAAATGGATTAAAATACATCTCAAATCTATCACGCTTTGGAATAGTTGCTATTGGCGCTGTTAAGGTAGTGTTTATTTTCCGTTGAACTCTGAGCATGAATTGCCCAAAAAAAACATCTTGAGTTTGCAACAAATATAATATAATATCCTCCACTAGCTCAAAAAAATTTCTTTTATAATTGTCACTAAATTTATCATCTTCACTCAATTGATAGGCTTCTTTTAAAAGTTGCTGTCTTTTTTCTTCAAAATCCATACTCTCCTCCCTCTCTTTTATTTATTAATTGCAATAAACTTAATTTGTAATAGCAATTTTTAGGTGAAAATTTACTTTTTAAAGGAAACTCGACTCACGTTCGTTCGCTGAGTAAGTTCGATAAGCCAAATCATAGATTTGGATTCTCACTTAAATATATTAAAAAATGCATCTAAAAACTCTTCAGTACCTAGTAGCTTTTCATATAGTCCGCTTTCCTTATAATCTCTTTTTATTTCCTTCATAATACCAAGTCTCAAATCTCTTGGATATAAATTTAGAAGTTCTGAAAATAGCCTTAAATTCCTTTCTATCGGCATACTTTCCAAATATCTTAACGAATTCTTGGACAATATGTATAATCTTGAATGATTTTCTTTTTCTATTTTTTCCTTTAGATCAAAATTTAAAATATCACTGCTGAATATGTCTTCAACCTTTACTAAAGGTGTTTTTAGGTTTATCAAAAAGTTTCCAAAATCATTTGCAATGCTAATCCCAACATTTCCTTTTACAACATTCAGTAAAGTATCTAAAGAGTATTTTCCCTTATTTTTCGCAAATACTTTATATGCCTTTGATATTCTCTCCCAACTCCTTGGAGTAGCTTTTATTGTTTCTTCTGAGTCAGGAGTATGTAGATATTCTGGAAATGTAGACAAAAATTCTATGATATGTTCATCAATATTTCCATCCTTACTCATTCCCCATTTAATCCATTCTTTAATATCAGAATCAAGCCTTACCCAAACAAACCTATCTTCTTGAGCTGGATCCATATCAACAACATCATATTGACTACTATTAAAGCCATCATTTTTATTAGAAGGGTTCATTGCAGCTATTACTTTAACCCTTTCATCCAATATATACCCATTAATCTCTCTATTTAAGATAAGATTCATAAGTTCTTGCGCTACAGCATGATCGCATCTATTTAATTCATCTATAAATAAAATGACATCTCTATTTATATCTTCATCTAATGCTTTTTTGATTTCAACCAACTTACTATGTGTCGCATATATAGTCGTTCTATTTTCAACTACAGGCAGTCCACCTATTTCCCCTTCTTTTAGCAAGTTAGCATCTATTGTAACAAGATAATGCTCATTTTCTTTTGCTATGCGCTTAACTAGTGAAGTCTTTCCAACTCCACTTTCTCCTATAATTAAAGGTACATCATTTGATGCAACTATTAAATCTACTGTATTTAAACACTCTGAATAATTCAATCTTTTCGCCTCCACTCTTATACAGACAATTTATAATCTACTAGAAACTTTTTAGCATTGGTGCTTCCATATTCTCTGACAAAATTAATTTTATCCATCTCTAAAACCTCTAACTCTAGAAAATCTTCAATATATTTCTTGCTAATATTCTCTTTTCTAATTTTTTCTTGAAGTACCTCAACTACTAACTCTACATCTATGCTTTCATAAATATACTTAACTACATTTATGTTTTCATATATAAATTTCTTTATTTCATCTAAATCATAGTTGGAAATATAATTTATAGCTTCTCCATTTAGTTCTATGGCTTTTATTTTCGCCCTAAGGCTTGGATTTTTTATAAATCTAATTGCTACATAGTAGTTTTCTATAGCTTTAAGCTGAATTTCTTCAGAAGGATTCTCTATATATTTAATTGCATCATAATCCCTGCCAACAGCTAATAATTGAAGTTCCTCGCTAGGATTCTCTACAAATTGTATAGCCCATCCTTTAGTATTAATAGCCTCCTCTATCACCTTTTTAGTAGGATTATTTATTAACTCTAAAGAGTTCCACAAACTTTTAACACACATTATAGCAATTTCTTCATTAACGTCTTTAATATATTTTACTGACAACGGGGTATTTGCAATAGCTTGTTTTTGCACATCCTTACTAGGGTTTTTAATATATTTAATATTGTTACCATTATTCTTAACAATAAATAATTCTAATTCCTCATCAACATTGTCTAGTTCCTGAATATATTCAGGGTTGTTTTTCAATCTCAATAATAGTTGATTTCTATCCATTTTTATCTCCTTATTATATATATTAATTTCATACTATATTATTTCTATATAAAACATTATACTTGATATTGATGACATATTCACTATGCTTGATTAATAAACATAACCTGCTTTTATAATCCTTAAAATTAATATTGCCATTGATTTTCTAAAATACATCTTATTTAGCATTCTATAAAAAACATAGCTGTAGATATTTCTTTTAAATATTGAAAATCTACAGCTATATTTTAAATTATTCTAGCAATAAAACATACTTTACCTTATAAACTAAATGTACAAAAATTCTTAATCCGTATATTTTTCAATTTCTCTTTTAACAGAAAATAGTAAACTATTTAATTCCCAAACCTCGCCATCTTCTATTAACTTATTCAAAGTTTTTTGGAATCTGGCTGCCTCTGTTTCCTTCCCTAGTGAAATCAGAGTTAATAATAAATTCATTATATTTGAAATCAAATGTGACTTAACCTCAAATAACTTTTGTGCATCTTTAATTTCATCTTTAATTTCTAACATTTCTTCATCTAGCCTAAATGCTGCATCTGCAGACCTCTTAAGCTTTTCTTTTAATTGTTCTGGTATATGTTGCTTATATTTATAATTAAGAGAATGTTCTATGGTTGCCCAGAAATTCATTGCTAATGTTCTTATTTGAAATTCAGCTAAAATTTCAACTAGTCCTTCTGCCATAT
>CAURJV010000015.1:0-86093 GCA_963524945.1 uncultured Clostridium sp. | reverse complement strand
CAGGTCTTACTACTAAAGAAGCAGTTTATGCTGGTGGAGATGCAGTTACAGGAGCAGCAACAGTAATACTTGCTATGGGTGCTGGTAAGAAGGCGGCAAAAGCTATAGATGATTATTTACAAGGAAAATAAGATTTTCATTAGGTTTCAGTAACTAATAAGATATATACTTAAGCTAATATTTTATATAAAATAAGAGGATATTTGTTTTGAATGGCTAAAAATAAAAGCCATTAGAACAAATATCCTTTTTTATACTCAAATGTAAATTAAATTGTTTTATATACAATGAATTAATATGGTGGAAAATGAATGAAAATGAATTTTTCTTTTGACAAAATGGATGGTAGATAGTAAAATGGTTTTATGTTTGTGCATGTACATATTGTTTGAGATTATATATAGAAAATTATAGAATAAAAGATAATACATAATTATATACATTTTATGTTTATTCAGTTTAGATGTAGCAATAAATTATAATAAAAAAGGAAGAAATAATATGAATAAAGCAATGAACTTATTAAAAAGGATTATTTTATTTTTTGTTGGAATGAGTATAATTCAGTTTGGTGTGGCATTATTTTTAAAAACTAATATAGGTTCTGATCCATTTACTGTATTTACGCAAGGATTAGCGTTTGCATTAGATAAAACAGGATTAAGGAATTTTTCTGTGGTTAAAATGATAAGTGGAACAGATCAAGTAACACCAGGAGTAGCAAATATGATTATATTGATTGTACTATTTGCTGTTATACTCTTAGTTGAGAGATCGCGTATAAAGATAGGAACTTTAATTTGTGTTGTAGGAGTAGGACCAATTATAGATCTTGGAGTGAAAGTTGTTTCGTATTTTCCAGTTGAATCTTATAACTATTTTATAAAGGCATTATTGGTTGTATTTGGATGTTTAATAATTGCAATAGGGTTTGCAGTTTTATCAGCAACAAACGTAGGAGTTGCCCCAAATGATATTGTTCCATTTATAATACAAGATAAGACTAAGGTACAATACCGTTGGATTAGAATAACACTAGATGCTGGATTTTTAATAATAGGGTTTATATTAGGGGGAAAAGTTGGTATCGGTACTGTGATAGCTATGATAACAACTGGACCATTCATACAATTCTGTCTCCCTTATGGAGAAAAGTTTGTAAGCTTATTAGTAAATGAAAAAGAAGTGGATGTAGAAGATAGTGTTACAGCTATTGTATAGGTAATTTATAAAAGCGAGAGTAAAGCTATAAGGGCGATTTATTAATTAGTTTAATTTAAAAGAATACAAATTTTATTTAGAAACAGGGTTTGCTTAGCAAACCCTGTTTTTAATTGTAGTAATTATATAGCGAATGTTGAAATATATCTTGAAATGGTGTAAAATTATTACAAATAATGAAATAAGTCGATAAAAAGTGACCAGGATTTATAAAGGAGATTAACTATCTATTTATAATTATAAAATTATTTTATTTAAATTAATTTCTGTATGGAAAATTGGGGATATATTATTAAAAAAGGAAGTGTTATAATGAAAATTCTCATTAATTTAAGTGTTAAGAAGAAACTTGTTTTAGTGTTCCTTGTAATTTGTATTTTTATAGCCGCAATAGGAACAGAAGGAATATTAAGTTCTGCAAAAATAAATGATAATGCAGATGTCTTGTATAGAAATAATTTAACATCCATTAAAGACTTAGGAGAAATAAAGGGAAATATCAATGATATGAGAGCTACATATAATAGATTAGTTTTCGAAAGAGATAGAACAAAATTAGACGATTATTTAAAGGTTATAAATGATTTGGACATGAAAAATGACAAAAGTATGAAAGACTATGAAAATTTAATTACATTGTCAGAAGAAAAACAAACTTATAATGATTTAAAAAATGACTTAGCAAAATATATAGAAGTAAGAAATAAAGCAATTGAATTCGCGAAAAGCGGGAATTATGACGAAGCAGTTAAAATTAGCAATTCTGATTTAACCACAATTAAAAATTCTTTACTTGAAAACGTTCAAAAAAGTATTGATGCAAATGCAAAAGCTGCGGAGCAAGCTAATTTAAATAATATAGCTCAATTTAAGAGTGTTCGATATACGATATTAATTTTTACAACAGTAGCATTCTTGATCATTCTTTTGATGTCGTATGCATTAAGTAAAAATATATTGAATCCATTGAGGGAGATAAAAGACTTTGCAAAAAGATTATCAATATATGATTTTGGAACTGCAATTACAATTACAAGAAAAGATGAGTTTGGACAAACGGGTGTAGCTTTAAACACAGCCCAAGAAAATGTAAGTAGCTTAGTTAAAGTAATTATGGAAAATTCACAAGACCTAAGTGCAATCTCAGAAGAACTTTCGGCAACAGCTGAAGAAATATCTTCAAAGGCCAACACCATAGATCAAGCAGTAGATAATATTGCTTCTGCAATGCAAGAATCTAGCGCGACTACTGAGGAAATAAGTGCATCTATTGAAGAAGTAGATTCAAGCGTTAATGTACTTTCTTCTAAAGCTATGGAAGGAAGCAATAATGCAAGTCAGTCTAAGAAAAAATCTATGGAAGTTAAAAATAATAGTCAAAAAGCTATTAATGAAACTAGAAAATTATACATTGAAAAGCAAGAAAAAATGCAAAAAGCTATTGAAGATGGAAAAGTAGTAGAGAGTATAAAAGTTATGGCAGAAACAATTGGAGGCATAGCAGAACAAACAAATTTACTTGCATTAAATGCGGCAATTGAAGCTGCAAGAGCAGGAGAACAAGGAAAGGGATTCGCTGTAGTAGCAGAAGAGGTAAGAAAACTTGCAGAGCAATCGTCTGATGCAGTAATAAATATTCAAGATACCATTAATAAAGTTCAGTTGGCATTTAATAGCAGTATCAGCACAGGTAGCGATATATTAGAATTTATAAGCAAAGATGTAGAGGAACAATTTAATGATTATAGTGAAGTGGGTAACAAGTACTATAATGATTCAAACTTTGTAAGTAACATGTCAGAAGAAATTGCTGCTATGTCAGAAGAAATAACAGCTACAGTTGGACAAGTTAGTGAAGCAGTTCAGAATATGGCACAAACATCGCAAAAATCAAGTGAAGGAGCTGAAATGATAAAAGATAGTATGAATGAAACAACAAAAGCTATTGAACAAGTAGCATTAACTGCTCAAAGTCAAGCAGAGCTTGCCCAAAAACTTAATGAAATGGTACAAAAATTTAAGATATAGTAATACTTATTAACTTTAAGAAGGGATAGACTTTAGGAGTTAAATGAAAAATATAAACTAATGATATGATTAGTTATAGAATAAAACTAGGACAATAGAAGGTGAATCATATAAAACATAGAGTGATGCTGAAAATAAATTATCACTTTATGTTTTTTTGATTAAGAAAAGTTCATATAAAAATATATTGTAAAAATTATTTTTTGAAGATGTTATATTTCATACAATATAGCATATTAAAAAAAACTATGGATATGATGTAATATGTTGAAAGCAGATGAAATAAGTGTAATAATGTAATGGGGATATTTTATCTTTAATTGGTTAATTAGAAAAATTAGCTAATATTAATGAAAAATGATAAGATAAGTAGGATTTTTAGTTAATTATGAAAAAAATATTTTAACTATGTCAAAGAGGGGGAGTTAATATGTCAGTAACAAAAGGATCAGTGATATTTCATGGACTAGATGATCTTGACAAGAAGGTGAATGATATCATTGAGGTTTTGGATTTAAAAAAACAATCTTTTGAAGTGAAACTTATAATATTTGAAGCCGTTAATAATGCGTATATTCATGGAAATAATAGTGATAGTAGCAAACCAATTTATGTTGATTGGGAATTGAAAGATAATTTACTAAGTGTTATAGTAAAAGATTGTGGGCAAGGGTTTGAGAATATAAATTTGCATAAGAAAATAGACGAAGAGAATATATTAGATGAATCAGGTAGAGGCTTGTATATTATAAGTTGTTATACTGATGAACTAATATTAGACGGAAGTTCTATAATTATGCGTAAGAGTCTTTTATGTGACATATAGATTGATATATGGTTAGTAATTGATACCTAATGAATATTGTACAAGCTAGGGAGGCAGCTCGATGAAAATTTCTTTAAAGATAAAACTTATGATCACTTTTTTTATACTCATATCCTTACCAATGGGATTACTTGGGTATATTTCGTATAGAATGTCTAGCACATCTATACAAACGGCTGTTCAACAACAATTAAAGGAACAGACTTACAATACATCTAATTTAGTAAATAAAACGATAGATTCAACAAAACATTCTTTGGAAGTTGCAAGTTTGAATGGCGATATTATAAAAGCAGTTGAAAATTCAAATACAAGCAATCTAGATACAGCATCTGAATATATAAAAGAGGTCCAAGAGAAAAATAAAGATTTTATGGAAGTATTAATTATTACAGATGCTTATGGTAAGGTAATTTTAAACACTCAGTCAAAAGAGAATGATATAGATTTAAGTGATAGAGATTATATGAAACAAGTGCTTAGTAGTGGTAAGGAAGTTGTTAGTGAAGTATTAACGTCTAGATTTACTGGAAATCCAGCTATTTTTATAGCTTATCCATTGAAGGAAAATGGCAAATTGATTGGTACACTTGTAGGAAGTATAAAGTTTGATAGTATATCAAGTTATGCATCTCAAATAAAAGTTGGTAAAAGTGGATATGCATATATGATTGATAAAAATGGGTTAATTGTTTATCATCCAGATTCAAGTAAAATTCTAAAAGAAAATGCAAATGATAACGCAGGAGAAGATTTAAAAGTCTTAATTCAGGAAATGAAAGAAGGAAAATCTTCAGAAGGATTCTATACATATGGAAATATATATAAATACGTTGTTTTCCAACCTGTTGGTAACTGGGTGATTGCAGTTACAGCGCAATATGACGAATATATGTCAGCAGCTTTAAGTATAAGGAATTATACAATAATTATTTCTTTAATATCAATCATTATAGCAATGATATGTGCTTATACATATTCAACAATAGGAATAATTAATCCAATTAAGAAACTAGAGAGATTAATGAGATCAGCAGGTGAAGGAGATCTAACTGTTAAGATTGATATACAAAGCAAAGATGAAATTGAGGAACTTGGAAAATCATTCAATGAAATGATAAAGCATCAAGATCAAATAGTAAGAAATGTAACTAACGCAGCAGAACAGTTGAATGCAGCATCAGAAGAAATGGCAGCTTCTTCAGAAGAAATAAGTGCCGCAACTGAAGAAATAAGTGCTACAGTTAATCAAGTGGCGCAAGATGCAGAAAAACAAAATGAATCTATAGTTGATGTTTCAAAAGTGTTGGTTCAGCTTTCAAGTCTTGTTCAATTAGCTCAAAGTAGAGCTAAAGCTACAAGTTCAAATGCAGCTAATACAATGTCAGCAGCTGATCTTGGAAGAGAAAAAGTTGAGGAAACTGTAAAGGCAATGGATATTATAAGTAAAGGCAGTGAAGAAACTTCGCAGGCATTAGAATCTTTAAGTGGATTATCGAATAAAGTAGATGGTATTATAAACATAATAAATTCTATTGCAGAGCAGACTAATCTTTTAGCATTGAATGCAGCTATAGAGGCTGCTAGAGCAGGGGAGCATGGAAAGGGATTTAGTGTAGTTGCAGATGAGGTTCGTAAATTATCCGAAGAATCAAATGATAGGGCAAGAGAGATTGCTGTACTAGTTAGTGAAATGGTAAAGCAAACACAGAATGCTGTAATAGCAATGGAAAGATCTAAGTCAGAAGTAAACAATGGAGTAAAAATAGTATCAGAAACAGATAAAGCATTTGTAGATATAATTAATGCAATAGAAAATATAGTTAAACATGTCACTGAGATACTTGATATTACTGGTGATGAAGTAGCATCGTCTGATAAGGTAATTGGGCTTATAAATGATATAGCAACAGTAACAGAAAGCAATGCGTCAAATAGTGAAAATGTATCTTCGGCAGCAGAAGAACAAGCTAGTGCAATTAATAATTTAACAGCTACAGCACAGGAAACAAGCGCTATGGCAGAAGAATTAACTAAACTTGTAGAAAGATTTAAAATATGAGGTGATAATTGATGGAAATAAGTATACCAAAAGACTTTGTTGTTGATGAAGTCGCAAATTTTAGAGTAAAAGTAAATAAATTAATAGATGAAGGACAAAAGAATTTTATATTCAATTTTAATGATTGTAATTTTATAGATAGTACAGGACTTGGTGCATTAGTAGCTGTTTATAAAAAATGCGCTGAAAAGAATGGAAGTATAAAATTAAAAGGACTAAAGCCAGAAGTTGAGAAGTTATTTAAATTAACAAGGTTAGATAAGGTATTTGAAATTTGTCCGTAAAAATATCTGGAGTTTTTATGAAGTGAAATTCAGATAGAAAGGACTTTCGATTATATGCGTGAGGGTAAAGAAAGTATAAAAACATTAGATGAAAGAGTAGAAATAAGTCAAAGTAATTACAAAGAAATTTGGGACAAGGTAAATGAGTTAGTGTTTGTAATTGAGATTAGCAAAGGATTTGTTCCAAAGAATTTTATAGATTTTAATAATAAAGTTTGTAGTAAATTGGGTTATTCTAGAGAGGAACTTATTAAAATTTTACCTTCAAATGTTTTAAATTTAACTAATATAGAAGATAAGAGTAGTATATTTGAAAATTTAAGTAATAAGAGAGTATGCGATAAAATAGAGCTTACATTAAAATCAAAGGATGAAAAACGTATTTACGCTAAATCTAATATATCTCTATTTAGTCATGAAGAAAAAGATTTTGCTTTAGTAATTGCAACTGATATTACTGAATACAAAATATTAGAGGAAGAGCTTAAAGGCATATTGAATGGAATACCTGATGTAATAAAAGTATACAATACAGATTATACTATATCTTTTTTTAATGAAGCAGGATATGAGTTTTATAATAAAACCTCAGAAGAAATAAAGGGAAAAATGTGTTACGAGATACTATCTAGAAACGAAAAATGCTTAGATTGCTCATTTGAAGAAGTAGTGGCGACTAAGAAAATGCTATCTCGTGAAAGATATATTCCGGAATTAAATAAATTTATGGATGTATGTTATAATCCTGTATTAGGTAAAGATGGGGAATTGTTATTTATTGTTGAGAGGCTTAGGGATATAACTGAGAAAAAAATGCTTGATAAGATAACTAAAGATAGTAGGGAACGATATAAACAAATAATTGATAATTCGCCTGATGCTGTAATTATTATAGTGGATAATAAAATTGTTTTAGCTAATAATGAAGCCTGTAATTTGTTTGCAACGCTTTATGATGATTTGATTGGGAGTAATGTATATAGACATTTTCAAGACAAATATAAAAAGGCTTTGCATAAAGTATTTAGAAATATAATATCTGAACGAAAAATGAAAGAAATTTATGACTATGACTTCTACGTTCCAAATAATAAATTAATAAATGTTCAAGTTTCATATAGCTACATATTATACGAAGGTAACCAAGCCATATTGGCAGCAATACGAGATATTACTGAAATGAAGCGAGATATAAAGAAAGCCGCTGAGTTACAAAGGAGTACGCTTCAAAAAGAATTTCCTGCTCAAAATTTTATTGATACTATGAGTGTTTATATGCCGGCGCATACCATCAGTGGGGATTTCTATAGAATTTATGAAATAAACAAAGACTTTATTATTGGAATGATAATTGATGTTAGAGGTAAGGGAATATCGGCAGCTTTAAATATTTCTGCATTTGATATTTTGTGCTTTCAAGAAGTTAATAAGGGTCACCATGATCCAATGGAGATAGTAAAAAATTTAAATAAGAAGTTAGTAAAATATTACGAAGAAAATTATGTTGCTGTATGTTGTTTTAGCATGGATTTTAATAGTAATGAGCTTAAAGTAGTTGGAGCCGGAATTAACCAATTTCTTTTTCAAAAAAAAGGAGAAAGTTTAGAAGAGAAGATTGTAGAAGGGTCTTTCCTAGGTATGTTTGATAATAGTGAATTCTGTGAACAAACCATCTTTTTTGAATCAGGAGATAAAATTTTCTTTTTTACTGATGGATTAGATTTTATTCTAGAAGAGGATAAAGTTATACAAGAATATATGAGAGATGCAAGCATATTTGAATTTAAGAATTACTTAGATGACTTCTTAAGTGATAGTATTTTAGAAAGTGGAAAATTAAAAGATGATTGTACAATGGTTGCAATAGAAATAAAATAAATTAAGATTTATTGATTTATATCAAAGGATAAAATTTATAATAAATATTATCCTTTGGTTAATAATTTAAAACTTAAAATTTGTAAAATTTTTTAATAAAAGTATTTAATGATTTTAAGCTATAATACAGGATTTATTGATTGTTGATTCTAACTAAGTAACAATGTACCAGTTGACACTTAGCATCTATTAAGTTAGAATAGGTTATACAAGATGAACATTTCTTTGAAAACAAAATATGTTATTAAACCATCTTTAACTTGGGGGCGTTTTGGCTTCGACGGGGGTAAGAAGGGTTTGTTAAGCGAGTCGAGGGACGCATGGAGCCTCGTTAATAAAGTATGCACTAAATGTAAACGCAGAAGACAATTTTGCATTAGCAGCTTAGTTTAATAGCTGTTCATCAGCCCAGGCTGCCTACGGCTTGGATCACTGGTGTCATTAAAGTAGGAAACGAAGCCTAGCAAAGCTTTGAGCTAGAGGGGTATTCATGAAGCTACTGAGAAGTATAGCCTGTCTAAGGGCGATACTTTGAGGGAATTTTAAAACTTAGACTGCACTCGGAGAAAGACAAATCAATCTACTTTCGGACACGGGTTCGACACCCGTCGCCTCCACCATAAAATCCACGACCATTTGTATGTGGCTTGAATAGCTACATACAAATGGTCGTGGTTTTTTATTTATGAGGATAATTCCTTACAAGATATATATAATCATAACAAATAAAAAGTTTACTTTTTGAATTTTTTAATAAGACAGTAAGCTTTATTCTAACTCATTTAATATATAGTCCCATATGGCAAGCGCTGAATTTTTTTCACTTGTGGATTTTAGAGATTTTTTTGGAATTTTCAAGGTTTTGTAGACACAAAGTTACGTAAATCTTATGAATTTAATTCATCAAATTGAGATGGAGGGAGATATTCCAATGAAGTATACATTCTTTTAATATTATAATAAATTTCAATGTATTTAAAGATTTCTTTTTTAGATTGTCCAGGTGACTCGTAATGGCATCTTGAACAAGCTCTCTTTTTATTGTTCGATAAAAAGATTCCATTACCGCATTGTCGTATGGATTTCCTCTTCTACTTTCACTGTGAATAGCATCATATTGTTTCAATAATACCGGGAATCTTCCGCATGTAAATTGAGATCCTTGGTCTGTATGTACAATTAAACCTTTTTCAGGATGTTCTTTTCGGTACACTTGCGTAAATGCATCCATTACAAGAATATCTTTCATCCTATTGTTCATAGACAATTCAACAACTTTTGGGGAGTATATATCTATAAATACTGCAAGGTATAAAGTACTTTTTCTGGTTCGAATATAGGTAATATTGCCAACCCATATTTTATTGCGCCCATTAGATTGAAACACTTGATTTAGTAAATTTGGTCTTTCAACTGCATTAACTTTCTGATTGTAATGTTTATAACGATAATGACATCCTCCAGGGAAAAGCTTCATATTTCACATTAAGCGAGATACTTTGGTATTAATTCCAAAAACTTAAGAAACCTTAAGTTTTCTCACAAGTAACTCTTAATCTTTTCCTTTTACAATAAATATGAAAGTTAATACAAAGAGGAGATTTTCATGGAAGTTTTAAAGAAAGATTAATTAAAGATGCTATTACTAATTATAGATTGATTTACAAGATGGGAGGGACTAACAAGGAAGTGAATTTTTTCAAGACACAGATTCATAAATAAGGAACAACAAGTGATTAAAAATAATTAAGTTCAAGAAATATAACAGTCTCTAGAAATAAATAGATGTAAATGGTAAAATCGTATGGGAGTGAGAGTTATGCGTAAATTACGGAGAATAGAAATATATAATAAAATAAAAAAGAGTATCAATGCTAAGCTCAGCTTATGGATATTAGGATCACTAATTATTAGTGTTGTGTTTGGAATGACACTTGTACAAATCTTTAGGACAACACATTTTCTCGAGGTAAAGCATGTTGATTATGATAAAGACAGAAATGATACAGTAGTGGATGTTTTAAATTTTATTAATGGTTTATATAAGGAAGAAAATGATAAAGATGAATATATTAGAAAGAATATAGCGTCTTTTAAGGAGCGCTGTCATATTTATATAGTTAATAAAGATGGAGATGTAGAATATCATAGTGAAAATGATGATGCAGTTCATATAAATATTGATGGATATATGAAAGACATGAAAAAAGCTGGTGATAAAATTATTAACATAATATATCCATTATCTATAGATAACAATATTCATTATTTAGTTTTAATGAAAACTGTGGAAGGAGTTCCAATATACACACATGAGATTAGTTATGCTGCTGCAGCAACATTAGCATTAATATTATTTATATTTTTAATCTACTTTGGAGTTAGGAAAAAAGTAAAATATATAGAATATATATCTTCATCAATAGAGGAAATATCTAAGGGAAATTTAGACTATAAGCTTGAAATAAAAGGTGAAGATGAACTTAGCTTTGTGGCAAATCAGATTAATTCTATGGAAAAAAGTATTTTAAATATGATTGAAAAAGAAAGACAAAGTGAAAGAACGCAGCGTGAATTAATCACAAATATTTCACATGATTTAAAGACACCTCTTACCATAATATTAGGATATTTAGATATTATAAGGACAAAGGCATGTAAAGGTAAGGAGGAAGAAGAAAAATATATAGAAACAGCATATGAAAAAGCATTATTGCTTCAAAAAATGGTATTAAAGTTATTTGAATTTGTTAATTTAAACCATAAAGAAATAATACTTAACAAAAGTGATGTAAATATCAATAAACTTTTGGGACAGGTGATTACAGATCACTTGGCAGTGGCAGATGGAAAGAATATCAGCATTGAATATAAAAATTCTCAAAGAACAATTACCCTAAGTGTGGATTTAGATAAAATATGCAGAGTGTTTAACAACTTAATTAGCAATGCTATAAAATATTCAGAGAAAAATGAAAAGATTACAGTAACTTTAGGGGAAGATGCAGCTGGAGCAGTAATTTCTTTTAGAAATAAATGCAGGAATATAAACGAAGAAGATTTAGATAAGTTGTTCATTAGATTTTATAGAGGTGATAAAGCAAGAAATAGTTCTGTAGAAGGCAGCGGAATAGGATTATCAATAGTTAAAAAAATTATAGAACTTCATAACAGTCATATATGGGTGGAACAACATGATGATGAAATTTGGTTTATTATAAGATTGAGAGGTTAAATCTATGAGTAAGAAGAAAATTTTAATAGTTGATGATGAATATGATATAAGAAATATAGTGAGCATTTATCTTGAGAACAATGATTTTCAAACCGTTCAGGCAGAAAGTGGCCATGCTGCATTAGAAATTATTGATAAGGACAGAATAGATTTAGCTATTTTAGATGTTATGATGCCAGATATGGATGGAATTACATTGTGTATTAAAATAAGAGAAAAAACCAATATGCCTATCATAATGCTGTCAGCTAAAGATCAAGATATGGACAAGGTTATTGGGCTAACTTGTGGTGCAGATGATTATATAGCAAAGCCTTTTAATCCAATAGAATTATTAGCAAGGGTGAGAGCTCAACTTAGAAGATTTATTGACCTAAATCCTGTTCAAATTAATAGTGAGGTATTAAAATATGACGATTTTACACTCAACTTAAGTACTCATAAACTGATAAAAAAAGATGAAGAAGTAAGACTAACACCTACAGAATTTAAAATTCTAAAATTACTATGGATTAATAAAGGAATAGTATTTTCTACAGAAAAAATTTTTGAAAAAATATGGGGTGAAGAAGAATTCGAAGTAGATAACACGGTTATGGTTCATATTAGAAATTTGAGAGATAAAATAGAAGAGGATAATAGGAACCCTAAGTATATAAAAACTGTCTGGGGTGTTGGTTATAAATTTGGAGATTAGAAAAATCTATAAATATAGATAATTCTAATCAATTTAATAAATTTTAAGTAGTGGATTTTAAAAGTTGTGCTTCGCCTCCACCATGAAACCCACGAAAATCTAAAATTTGGATTTTCGTAGGTCTTTTATTTTATAGAAGATTATATTTTGGGAGGATTTATAGATAAATGCGATAATTTACAGAATATATAGATGAATAGTGGATTTTACTATTCATGTGTAAAATTATAGAAAAAACAAGAAGTATTAGATATAATAAAAGCAGTAGAATTATACAAAACAATTTATGGGATGGAGATACATATGAAAAAAGAATTTTCAGAATTACTCCCTTTTAATGCTGATACAAATGGTTTTGATAAGAATGCATTTAATCAAGGATAAGTCTGCGCGCTCGAGGTCACACTTATTTATTATTGGAAGAATAATCTACACATATAAAAATACAGTTACTCTAAATAGGCGTAGTCCACTCGCCTCCACGTGATTTGTAGTTAACTGTTATGCCCACGAATAAAGAATATAAAATAATTCGCTCAAAGTCGAGAATCAATAAAGTTTCATTGCGTTTTGTGCCTTGAGCGAAGCGTGAAAGGAATGGTTATAAAAATGAAAAAAATATTTATGCAGAAAATCTCTGCTGTTTTTATACTTTTACTTATGTTCATAGGTTTATTTGGATGTGCAGCAACAAATAAAACTGCTGCAAATAAGCAGCAGGATAACCATGTGGAAGCTACAAAATCAGAAGATAAAAAGATAGATTCCGGCCAAAATGGAGATTCAAAGAATAAAAAAATAATTAATGATTTTCAAGGCGTTGCAGATTATATACATAAAAATGGAACTTTGCCTGAAAATTTTATAACAAAAGCGCAGGCTAATAAACTTGGATGGAAGCCAGGAGACGATCTTAGTAAAGTAGCGCCTGGTAAAAGCATAGGGGGAGATATTTTTAAGAATGCTGAAAAATCTCTACCAGATGCGCCTGATAGAATTTGGTATGAATGTGATATTAATTATAATGGAGGACATCGTGGGGATGATAGGATTCTTTATTCAAATGATGGATTAATCTACTCCACCTCAGATCATTATAAAACATTCAAATTATTATATAAAGGAAAGTAGTTTTTTAAGGATGTGAATAGCTTGAATAAAGTAGTAATACAAGGCAGTAAGCTTACGGATAAAAACATGTTACACCAAATTTTAAAACAGGAATTAAAGCTTCCTGCTCATTACGGTGAAAACTTAGATGCACTATGGGATTGTCTAACTGCTGATATTCAATTGCCAGTTACAATTGAATGGGTTGACTTTGAAAAAAGTAAAGACTTATTAGGTGATTATGCTGAAAATACCTTAGAAATTTTTAATGAAGCTGAAAAATTTACTGGAGGAAAACTTAATATAATTATTAGTAATTAAGAAATAATGATTTTATTTAAATCGAATAATTTGTTATGATAGTGTTGTAGCAAATGGACTCTATTTTGTAAATGATGGAACAGTTAATGATGATGGAGATGGGGGGATACATCTATAGTATCAAAATAGTAATAAGCATTATCTGATTTATAAAGTTATAAGGAATATTCTCAATATACATTGATAAATAATGAGAGTGATTTTATAAACAAAATTGTTAATATTTAATATGTTTAGGATTAAAATTAGATGAAATTTATTAGTGGATTTCAAAGGTAATACTTCGCCTCCACCATAAAATCCACAACAATGAACTGTTCCCTATCAAGTAGACAGGGTAAATAATAAAAAATTATGCTGTTAAGGTATGATTCCTATATTCAATTGGAGTCATGTCTTTTTTCCATTTGTAATTTTAAATTCTGTTACATCAGTTAACCACTTACAATTTAGCTTATTTGAATTAAATTCTCTATTCAACTTATTTTCAGCTGTAATTTGAGGTGTACTTTTAATATACTTTTTTCGATTCTTACGAATTACGGATTTTAGATTCACAGCTTTCATAAGTCTATAAATACGTTTATAGTTATAGTTTGAAGTAAACATTTTATTTGAGTTTAATGTTATTATCCTATAACAATACATACCTTTTACTTCATTATAAATATTGATAATTTCTGTCTTAACAATTGAATTTTCTTCTTTCATTCGAGAAGTTTTCGAATTATTTAGCCATTTATAATAAGATGAACGTGCAATATTTGCACATGTACACAATTCTGAAATAGAATATCCTAGCTTGCTTAATTCTTGTATTGTCATATATTTAGATTCCTGCTTTATATTTGATTTATCTACCTCCTTTCTATTTCCTCTAAATTTTTTAGGAAATCATTCTCCATCTTTAGCTTCCTATTTCTTAAAAATAACAATCAAATCCGTTTTTAAGAAATATATTTTTATAATCTAATAAATCTTCTTCATGAAGTTGTTGCGTATTTTGGAAAGTATATGGTTTGTTCAGAAGTTCGTATTTTTTCTGCCCAAATTGATGGAATGGAAGTAAGTTTACTTTCTTGGTATTAACGGATTTAAGTAATTTGCAAAATCCTTTAGCATCTTCTAAGCTAGAGTTTATATTTGGAATAACAGGAATACGAATAATGACATCTTTACCGTTATCTATAGCAATTTTTAAATTTTCAATAATTAAATCATTATAAACATTTGTTACTTTAAAATGCTTTTCTCTATCATAGTGTTTTATATCAAATAATAATAAATCTACATCTTGTATAAACTTTGAGAATGTTTCACTTGAAGTATGTCCAGTGGTTTCAATGGCTGTGTGTATGTTTCTATTCTTCAATAGTTTTAATAATTCTGATCCAAACTCATGCTGCATTAATACTTCACCACCAGATAAAGTAACGCCACCATTTGATTCTTCATAAAACATTTCATCTTTCATAACTTCATTCATAACATGAGAAAGGGTTAAAAATTCACCTTCTACTGAAAGAGCTTTATGAGGACAGGAATTTTTACAAGCAAAACAAGAAATACAGTTGTTAGAATCAATTTTTATATGATTATCATTTAAGGAAATAGCATTATTTTGACAAACGTCTATGCAATGAAGACATTGTGTGCACTTAGTTCTATCACATATGATTTGTATCTTAGTATCTTGAGATTCTGGATTTGAACACCATAGGCAACTTAAGGGACAGCCCTTGAAAAAAACTACAGTTCTAATTCCAGGACCATCGTGTATGCTGTATTTTTGAATATTGAAAATACAAGCCTTTATATCTTTCATAAAAACACCCCCATATAGTAAAAGCAAGATTAGTATTATGATTGAACCGCAATAATTTAAGTTTCAATTGATGATTCAATGTTAACATGAAAAAATATAAGTGTAAATAAAAAGTTTCACTTGAAATAAGTGTACATTTCATAAGAATAATAATTTGATGTTTAATATTATTTGAAGTAGTATATAATCAATAATAAGCAGAGTTGCTTTTATTTGAAATATAAATAGTTCATTTTGTAAGTAGTTTATGATATAATTACCATTGGATTAAGGTATGTCGACCAGTTATTTTTCGAATCTACCTAAGAGAAGGAGGAGTTTCTATGATAAATAGATATACAAAGCTTCTTGAAATTGTCAATGAAAACAAGCGTATAGAAGTCAGTAAATTATCAGAGCTTTTAAATGTATCTCAAGTGACTATACGTAAAGATCTTGGTGCATTAGAAGAAAAAGGATTATTGAAGCGTGAACATGGGTATGCAGTTATGACTTCAAGTGATGATATCAATAGCAGATTAGCTTTTAATTATGATATAAAAAGAAAAATAGCACAATTGGCAAGTAAACTTGTAAATGATGGTGAAACAGTTATGATTGAATCAGGCTCATCTTGTGCCTTACTTGCAGAAGAACTCGCATATAATAAAAAGGATATAACAGTAATAACTAATTCTACATTTATTGCAAACTATATTAGAGAAGGAAATGCGAAAGTGGTGTTGCTTGGAGGAGATTACCAGCCGGAATCTCAGGTATCAGTAGGTCCTCTAACAAGAAAGTGCATTAAAGATTTTTTTGTAGATAAATTGTTTATCGGAACTGATGGTTATAATTCTAAAATAGGGTTTACAGGAAAAAACTTAATGCGTACAGAAACGGTAAAAGCCATGGCCGAAAGTTCTAATAAAATTATAATATTAACAGAATCATCAAAGTTTTCTGAGCGTGGAGTGGTATCTCAATTTAAAGCAGAAGAGATAAGCTATTTATTTACAGATACTAATATTCCTGAAGATGTTTTAGAAAGTTTAAAGAAGGAAAAAGTGGATGTTCAAATGGTAAGTGTAAATTAATATGGTTTATAAGAATAGAACAATCATAATATAGGAATTTATAAGATGCATAGCTATAGGGTTTACTTTAATGAGTAAAAATTATAATCTATGCATTTTTTTATTATCTTAAATAAAAAGGATTTTGTTATTCGTTTCGAAAATAATTATATAAATTTCAAATGAAATAATAATATTGACAAAAGATATTGTTGATATATAATTTAATTATGAAAGAAAATAAAAATAGTTTCAAATGAAAGTGAAAAAGTTTATTATAATATGAAATTGATAATGAGGGGAGAATATTTATGAATCATTTTGGAGAATTAACTGCTAGAATTCATAATTTTAGAGAAGAATTATTAAATGCAAAATCTATGGTTAGTGTAGAAAGAGCCAGACTTACTACGGAAAGTTACAAAGAACACGCTGATAAGCCAATGGTATTACGTAGAGCGTTATGTTTAGAAAATATATTGAAAAATATGACTATATTTATTGAAGATAACTCGATAATCGCGGGAAATCAAGCAGAATCAAATCGCTCAGCTCCTATTTTCCCCGAATATGCAATGGATTGGGTTATAGATGAACTTGATGAATTTGAAAAACGTGAAGGTGATATATTTTATATTACTGAAGAAAGTAAGAATGTTTTAAGAGAAATAGCACCTTTTTGGGAGCATAAAACTTTAAAAGACAGAGGTCTTGCAGGGATGCCTGCTGAAAGTAGAATTTTTTATGATCTAGGGATTATAAAAGCAGAGGGTAATATTACTTCTGGGGATGCTCATATAGCGGTAAATTATGAAACTGTATTAAACCTTGGGTTAATTAATTATAAAGAGCGAACAGAAAAGAAATTAAAGGAACTAGACCTTACAGACTATAGGAATCTAAATAAGTCTTATTTTTATAGAGCAATTTTAATTGTACTTGATGCAGTAGCAGCTTTTGCAAAGCGTTATGCAGATTTAGCATTAGAATTAGCTGAAAAAGAATCTGATGTAAATAGAAAAGAAGAATTACTTGAAATGTCAAGAATATTAAATAAAGTTCCATATTATCCAGCAGAAACTTTCCATGAAGCAGTTCAATCTTTGTGGATAATTCACTTAGTTTTGCAAATTGAGTCAAATGGACATTCACTTTCATATGGAAGAATGGATCAATATTTAAATCCTTTCTATGAAAAAGATTTAAAACTTGGAAAGATTACTGAGGATAGTGCTACTGAATTATTAACAAACTTGTGGCTTAAGACTTTTACTATAAATAAGATAAGAAGCTGGTCACATACACGTTTTAGTGCAGGTAGTCCCTTATATCAAAATGTTACAGTTGGTGGTCAGACTGTAGATAAAAAAGATGCAGTAAATCCATTAAGCTACTTAATTCTAAAGAGTGTTGCTCAGACAAAATTACCACAACCTAACTTAACAGTACGTTACCATAAAGGATTATCTGATGATTTCATGAAAGAATGCATAGAAGTAGTAAGATTAGGATTCGGAATGCCAGCCTTTAATAGTGATGAAGTTATTATTCCATCATTCATAGAAAAAGGTGTAGATGAAAAAGATGCCTATAACTATAGTGCAATTGGATGTGTAGAAGTAGCAGTCCCAGGTAAATGGGGTTATAGATGTACTGGAATGAGCTTTTTAAATTTCCCTAAATCATTATTAATAGCTTTAAATGATGGAGTTGATCCCGAGTCAGGAACTAAGCTTTGCGAGGGTGTAGGTCACTTTAAGGATATGACAACCTTTGATGAGGTTATGAAAGCCTGGGATAAGATAATTCGTGAATTTACAAGACATAGTGTAATAATAGATAGTTGTGCAGACTTAGCAATAGAAGAAGTTACAGCAGATGTATTATGCTCAGCTTTAACTGATGATTGCATTGAAAGAGGTTTAAACTTAAAAGAAGGTGGAGCCGTATATGACTTTATCAGTGATCTACAAGTAGGTATTGCTAACCTTGGAGATTCTCTTGCAGCAATTAAAAAATGTGTATTTGAAGATAAGAGTTTTACCCCAGCACAAGTTTGGGATGCATTGCTTAATAATTTTGAAGGAGAAGATGGTAAAAGAATTCAAGATATATTACTTAATGATGCTCCTAAGTATGGAAATGACGATGATTATATAGATTTATTATTAAGAGAAGCTTATGAAATCTATATTGATGAGATAAAGAAATACAAAAATACTAGATATGGTAGAGGACCAATTGGAGGATGCTATTATGCTGGAACTTCTTCAATTTCAGCTAATGTACCACAAGGAGCAGGAACTTTGGCAACTCCAGATGGAAGAAAGGCTGGAGAGCCTTTAGCTGAAGGGTGTTCACCATCTCATGCAATGGATAAAAATGGTCCTACAGCAGTATTTAAATCAGTTTCAAAATTACCAACACACGATATTACTGGTGGAGTATTATTAAATCAAAAGGTAACACCACAAATGTTATCTAAGGAAAGTGATAGAGAAAAGTTAATTTTATTAATTAGAACTTTCTTTAATCGTTTAGAAGGTTTTCATGTACAATACAATGTAGTATCAAGAGATACTTTACTTGATGCGCAAAAACATCCAGAAGAGCATAGAGACCTAATTGTTAGAGTAGCAGGATATAGTGCTTTCTTTAATGTATTATCGAAACAAACTCAAGATGATATAATTGAAAGAACAGAACAAGTTTTATAGTAAAATAATTCTCCCCCAAGTGAAATGTTCATTGATATTATTTATGAACCCCACGACCATTTGCATGTGGCTTAAATAGCTGTTGCAGGTGGTCGTGTTTTTTTGATACTGGCGGCTTAATATTATATATTTTGTAAAAGATTGAACAATGTATAAATTAATCAATATCAGAATTAATTTTATTTTTTTCTTCAGAAATCGTATGGAGGATTCTTTTTAGAATAATGACTGTTTGTTCTTCTTCTTTCTTAGATAAGTTTTTAGAAAAAATAGCAACTAATTCTAAAAAGGTTGCATCTATCTTAGGTATAACTTTTTTTCCTGCATCTGTTAGATATAGCCTATAAATACGCTTATCATTTTCATCCTGAATTCTTTTTACATAATCATTTTCTACTAGATTTTTTACTGCTTTTGCAGTAGTTGATTTACCTACATACAGAAACTCACTTAACTCTTTCTGACTTATACCTTCATTTTTTGAAATCACATATAAAAAATCATGTTGGCCACTTCTAATATTTAAATCTATAAGCTTTGAATTTATTATGCTTTGAGCATTTCTATAAATTGCTGCATTAAGTTTACTAATGTTTTCCATAGTTACTTATCTCCTTTAGATTAGTTTCCTATAAAGTGAAACTTTTCAGGTGGAGTTTTAACTCCAGCTGAATTTAGTTGAACTTATACCCTCAAGGGGCACATTGTCCAGAAGCGTGCAGCCGTTATCTCCCGCTTAAAGAAAAGGGAGTGCTACGGATGCTAGCTATCGGATAAAACCATCTTAAATTATATATATAAATAATTATAGTTTCAATGATTTACTAGGATATATATTTTTTGAAATTATGAATTGGTATTTTAAAATATAGATTATATTATTTGGAAAAAGAAAACTCTGCCATTGATAAAACGCAGAGCTAACTTTGTATGTGTTTAATATACGTTTTGAGAATTTGTGTTACGTACTAATCCTAAGGTAAAATACTACTTTTTTACTTGTAATTGAGGTTTTCTCTTTCTGCCAATAATGAAATAAAGAATAAATGCTATAATAGCAGCCCCACTTGCCCACAGATACATTTGAGCATATCCAACGTTTGATGAAACTACTCCTAAAATTACTGCACCTAATCCTATACCACAATCAAATGCAGTGAAAAATGTAGCATTGGCAGCACCTAGACGTGAAGGTGGAACTCCAACCATGGCCATTGTCTGTAAAGTAGATTGAGTTGCACCAAAGCCTATTCCGTAAATAAATGCGGCGATTAAAAACATGCTAATATTTGAAGACTCAGATAACAGCAACATAGATATAATTACACATATAAAACCTGGAATAATTGCATAGTCAAAACCTAATTTATCTATTATTTTACCGAATATTGGTCTAGATATAAATAAGGATATTGCATAGACTGTAAAGAAAATTCCAATGTTCTCTATGCCTTTTTGTGAAGCATAAAGAGGTAAGAAACTGGTTAATGCACCATAAGTTATTGTTACAAAAAATACTATAATAGAAGGATTTATAGATATTTTTTCATACAATGAAGCTTTTATTTCAGTTTGCTCTTTATTTTCAATTTTTTTATATTCTAATTTAAAAGCAATAATCCCCCCAAGCACGGCTAGTATAGTAGATGTTAAAAATAGAGCTTGAAAGCTATATTTTGATATCACAAATAGTCCAATTGTAGGAGCTACTGCCATAGCTAAACTACTTGTCAGACTAAAATATCCCATTCCTTCTCCAAAACGATCATTTGGGATATTATCCGAAGCAATTGTATTAGAAGCTGTACTTACTGCCCCCCAGCCAAAGCCATGGATAAACCGTATCATAATAATTGCACTAATAAATGGAACTATTGAATAAGAAAATACTGATATAATAAATATAAATAATCCAACTAAAAACACCTTTTGTCGGCCTAACTTATCAAGAAGTAATCCAGAGATTGGCCTAATTATTACTGAAGATACTACAAACGCTCCAGTTACTAATCCAATAACAGAGTTTGTCCCTCCAAGTTTTTTAGCATAGAGTGGAAGTGTAGGTAATAACATTTGGAATCCAAAAAATATTAATAAGTTTATAACGTTGATAATTACGAAGTTTTTTGTCCAAAGAACCTTATCCTTTTGTATATTTTTTTCCATAAATGTTCTCTCCTTTGAATATTAGTTTCCTTTGCAACTAATATTACAATAACATAAATTAGTTTCTTGTGCAACTAATTTGTTTGATGAGTTCAATAAAACTTTTACTCATAATTAAGAAGATTTAAGTTGATATTTAAATAGTACCAAAAAGTGGGGATAAGGAATTTAAGTTGTAATTAATAGGAATTTATATGCAAATAATGTTAAAATATAATAATAAAGAGTATAATAGTTTTATTAATAACTGGATTATTCTTAAACATAACTAAGTGGAGAATCCATCAGCCTTTATATAAAAATTTTTAATTATTTAGAGATAAATATTCCTTAACATAAAATTATGGTGTAAAGTAACAAGAAAATATTAAGTGAAATTAAAAAGTTCACTTAACAAAGAAGGGAGCTAAATGATGAATTGGGAGGCGTTTGAAAAGGCTTTGATTAATTACGATAAGTTAGAAGTTAATAAAATTCTTCAACATTTTTTAGCTAAAAAAAATGGGATTGATTTTATTGATGAGTATATAGTTAAGTCTTTGACTTCCATTGGGGAGAAGTGGGAAAGAGGAGAAGTGGCCTTATCGCAGATATATATGAGCAGCAGGATTTGTGAGGAAATTGCAATTTCTATTTTGGGTGAAAAGAATTTTCCGATTAAGAATGCCAAGCCGATTGCAATATTGACTCTTGAGGACTATCACACTCTTGGAAAGAAAATTGTAAGTGCTGTTGTGAGGTCAAGCGGTTTTGACCTTATAGACTATGGTTCTATAAGTGGACCTGAGGAGATAATAAAGAGAGTCACTGATGATAGTATAAAAATACTTATGATATCAGTATTAATGTATCCATCTGCTTTAAAAATTAAGAAAATATCTCAAATGCTTCATGAAAAGGATCCTTCAATTAAAATATTGGTTGGGGGGGCACCTTTTTTAATGGACGGCACTCTTTGGGAAGAGGTGGGTGCAGATAAAATGGGGAAAAGCGCAGCCGATAATATTGATATTATAGAACAATGGATGAAGGAGGATTCTTAATGAAAAAAAGGTATACTTCTATGGAAAGAGTGTTGACAACTATGAGTAAGCATGAACCAGACAAGGTTCCATTGTTTTTAATGTGTACACATTACTGCGCAAAACTTTTAGATATATCAATTAAAAACTATTTTAGTAAACCTGAGAATGTAGCAAAGGGACAAATGATGCTTCTCAGAAAATTCAACAATGATTGTTTGAATCCATTTTATTCTGCAGCTCATGACTATGCAGCTTTTGGAAGTGAAGTTATTTTCAATGAATCAGGACCTCCTAATGCTGGTGAACCAATAATAAAAAACTTTGACGATATTTTAAAATTACAACCACCAGATGTTAAAAATTCAAAAATTCTTAGAAATTGTCTTGAAACAATATCCATACTGAAGGAGGAAGTGGGGATGTCCGTCCCTATTGCTGGGGGCGTGTTATCACCTTTTTCACTTCCTATTCTTCAAATGGGTTTTGATAAATATATTGAACTTATTTATGAAAAACCAGAGTTGTTGGAGCATCTTATAAAAATCAACGAAAGGTTTTGCACTGAGTGGGCTAATATGCAATTGATGGCAGGTGCATCATTTATAACAACTATAGATTCAATGTCTGTGTCTTCAATTATTCCTAAAAGCATATATTTAAAGACTGGATTTCTTTCTGCAAAGAGAACAATACCCACTATTAAAAGTGATGTAGCCATTGCTACGTCATCGGCAAGTTCTGCCTCAATACTCGAGGAAATCCTTGAATCTGGGATTAAAGCTATTCTGGTAAGCCATACTGATGATCTAGCTGAAATAAAGAAAAAAGTTGGTCAAAGAGCTACATTGCTTGGAAATCTAAATGGTATTGAAATGTGCAGATGGACCAGATTTGATGCTGAATATAATGTTAAGGAAGCAATAAGAAAAGCTGGGGTTGGTGGTGGATTTATCTTGTGCGACAGTTTAGGAGATATTCCTTATCAGGTTAGTGAGGATATTCTTCATGAAATATCAGAGAGTGTAAATAAGTGGGGTAGATATCCGTTAAGTTGGAGGTGATGGTATGAACGATAAACTATGTATTTTAATTTGTGAAAGTTTCAAAGTTGAAGCGGAGAGTATGCTAGGGATCCTGAAAAATGTAGAGATTGAATTCAAATACTATTCAATGGATTGTATAAATTGCAGAAGTCAAAGGCAGAAATTATATGATGGCCTTATTGCATCAGGTTATTGCAGTGACTCAGTTATTTTGCTGCCAACTCAGAAGGGCTCTGGAAAAGATGAGAATCTTGATGGTGAAAGTATTTTCAATTCATGCCTGTCATTATTGGCTGGGGGTGATCTGATAAATTACCTTTCTTCAATGGGGTATTATTTGACTACACCAGGTTGGCTAAAAAGATGGAAGCATATTATTATGGACATATATGGATTTAATCAAGAAACTGCACGTGAATTTTTTTCAGAATACTGTAAAAAGGTGATTCTTATTGACAGTGGCGTATATAGCAATATCATGACTGATTTAATGGAGTTTTCAGAATATATAGGAATGAAATATGAAATTATAGATGTAGGTTTGGAGTGCTTTTCAAGCATTATAAATAATTCATATAAAAATTGGAAAGTTAATAGACTAGAATACATTTTAAATTTAAAAAACAAGCAGGTCACTGATTATGCTCTTGTATTTGATTTTCTTGAAAAAAAAGCAACACTTTTAAAGCGTGAAGACCTGATTAAGAATATTTTTACTTTATTTGAAATGTTGACCGGTGCTAAGCATCTCGCATTTCTTCCTGTAATTGAACATAAAAAGGGAGAAATAATTTTCCATCAAGAGAAGTTGTATAAAAGTGAACTATATGATATCGACAATTCAAAATTTAGGCAAAGTTATTTTCTCACTGCCTCAGGAGCCGGATTTATTTTTAAGATAACTTTTAATAATGAATTAATGGGTTATATGGAAGTGGAAGATATTATGTTTCCTAATTATATGGAAAACTACTTAGATTTATCAAAAACAATCATTATAATTCTAGGAATAATGCTTTTTAATTCAAAGATTTATGAGAAATTAATTGATACAAATGAAGAACTTCTTTCATTGAATAATGAGCTTGAGGTTCTTGTTGATAAACGTACTTCTCAACTGTTGGAGGCTAATGGAAGCCTCGAAGAAACAAACTGTATGTTAGAAGAAGAAATCGAAGAGCATAAGTTAACTGAGACTAAGCTTAAAGCTGCAAAAGAGGAAGCAGAAAGAGCAAACTCAGCTAAAAGTCAGTTTCTGGCAAATATGAGTCATGAAATAAGGACACCTATGAATGGGATTATGGGAATGACTAGCTTATTGGAATTTTCAAAGTTGACAGATGAGCAAATTGACATAGTAAAAATGATTGAAACTTCTTCAAAACATCTTCTTCAGATTATTAATGATATACTTGATCTCTCAGTAATGGATGTAGGCAAGATCGAACTAAGGCCAGAACGTATAAATATATTTAATTTAATGAATGAAAGTAGAAATTTATTTACATATTTAGCGGAGAGTAAAGGACTGAAGCTTGAGATTATTGTTGACAATAATTTACCGAATGAAATCATATTAGATAAGGGTAGATTAATGCAAGTTTTAAGCAATTTAATAGGAAATGCAATTAAGTTTACTGAAAAAGGTAAAATTCAAGTATCCGTAGATAAAGTTGAGGATAAAGAGAATAAAGTTAAGCTAATGTTTTCTGTAAAAGATACAGGGATTGGAATTAAGGAAGAAGACATTCCGAGATTATTTAATTATTTTACGCAGTTAGATATATCGGCTTCAAAAAAATTTCAAGGGACTGGTCTGGGGCTTGCTATTTCTAAAAATATCGTTGAGCTTATGGGGGGAGAAATATCTGTTGAAAGTAATTATGGTAAAGGAAGTACATTCTACTTTACTTGTTTGTTTGATATTGCTAGTGATAGTAAGGAATCATCAAATATTCAAAAAATGTGTATAGATAACAAGTTCTACCCTGAAACTAGGATATTACAAGTTGAAGATGATATTATCAGTCAGAGATTTATGAATCAATTATGTAAGATTGCAGGGTGGAAAATAAAAATAGCTTCAAATGGATTAGAGGCATTGAATATACTTGAAAATGAGGATTTTGATATAATTCTTATGGATATTCAGATGCCAGATATGAGCGGAATTGAACTTACAAAAATAATTCGGGAAAAAGAAAAGTTAACTGGTAAACATATTACTATAATCGCAATGACAGCATATGCAATGGGAGGAGATAGAGATATATGTATTAATACAGGCATGGATGACTATATTAGTAAACCAATTGAAGTTATGAAACTTAAAGAAGTTATTAGTAAGTATAGCAACAATTATAAATAGAGTATTTATAAAATATTAAAAGACCTAAAAGCTTCTACATAAACTGCACAATAGGATGCGAAGAAAAGTAAGATTGGTCTAGAGTATATTCACTAATTAGTTAGGCGATTTTATGCGTCTTTAAGATAGTAAATTATAAAGGTAGTTCTTCGCTTTCACCATGAAACCCACGATAATATTTATTTAAGTATTGCCGTGGGGTATTTTAGTTTGCAAAAGTTCATAAAGGAATTTTATATTTATAATTGCTGTAATAATTTTTCTTCAGAAATTCTTCAGGTTTGCTCCATATTTTTCTGATATATACATTTTACAATTAAATTAAGAAATACAATTTGAATGTACCTAAAGAAGATAAGGGAAGCATTTAATTAAGATTATGTATTGTATACTAATAAAATTAAAGGAGTAAATTATGAAGAAGTATATTTTTTTGTTAATTTTTGCTTTATGCATAATGTCTTTTGCGATAGAAGAAGATGTGTCAGCAAAAGAAATAATAACAGAAACACCAAATGTACTAGTACTTAAAGGGACAGATGAAACTAAGGATGGATTTCCAGTTTACGAACTTATGGATGACGATAAATTATTTATGGATATTTACAACAAATCTTTTATAAAGAAATCAGTTGAACTTTATAGGCAGGCTTTGCAATATTCTGATTTAGAAAGTAATGATATATATTTTGCCTTTAGAGAAAACTCAGGATGCTATGGACGGATTGGTTTTTATCTAAAAAAGGATGGACAGCTGTATGATAAGACAAAATCACCTTATATTGAACTTTCTACTGAGCAATTGGAAAGGTATAATGCCCTTGAATCAATAACACAAATTTTACCCCATGAAATGGGACATGTCATGCAGCAAATTACTACATCCAATAATAATATGAATCAAAATGTAGTAGATATGCATTATTCCAATATACAAACAGAATATAGCACTGCTTTTAGTGAAGGGTTTGGAGAGCATTTTGAAGTTATTTCACGAATGTATGAAAAAAATAATGACATTAAGAATGGAATTTATGAAGATATAGAAAGAACAAAAAATAGTACTAAATCTATAGTAGAAAGTGGATCTAGAGATTTCACATTGCCCTTAAGATTAGATTATTATAGAGAAGTATCACGATTCTGGCAGCAAAAGTATGAAAATTTGAAGAGGCATGAACTTGGATTAAGTGGTGATGGTAAATATAAAAATTTAAGTTGTGATTTTATGGATCCTGAGAAATCAATTTTATATAGAAATATGGGACTTTATCAAGATAAGACTAGGATGAAAAGTTTAGAGCAGAGTTTATCTACGGAAATAGTTGTTTCTAATTTCTTCATTAAGCTTATAACAACTGATACTGGAGAGCTAAATGAAAGATATTCTAAGGTTTTTAATGTTTTCAATAAGTATTTAAATAAGGATAGTAAACCACAATTGATAGAATTTGTTAGTGGATATATAAAGGAATATCCTAAGGAAAAGGAGAGGCTATTACAGACATTTAAGGATAGTACAGGCCATGATTTTACTGAAGAATGTGTTCCAGAAATATGGTGCATTAGTGAAGGAGAACATAGTAACATTATCTTTGATCAATTTAGAGGGCTGAAGTTTCCATATTATATATTTAATATAAATGCCTGTGAAAAAGAAGACTTACTTAGACTAAAGGGTATAAGTAAAAGTGATGCAGAAGGGATAATTGCATATAGAGATAAAAATAATGGATTTAAAAATGCTGATGAAATCTCACATATTGAAGGGGTAAGCTATAAAGCCATAGAAATATTAAAAAATAATACTAACAAAGAGCAGATTGAAAAAGTAACAAGTACTATGAATGAAAGTAAATTTGAAAAGAGTTTTTCTACTATAATTATAGCTAACCTTAAACATTTAATATCAAGAACTATGATGTGGTTTGTAATTTTTTTTATAACTTATTACTTATTTGTTATGAAAGCTTCATTTAAAAGTAAAAAGAGTATTTTTATAGCTGCTATTAAGAAATTTTTTAAACTAGTGCTTTATGTATTAATAGGGTTTATGGCTGTAGCAGTTAGTAGTATTATTATAATAGGAAATAAAACTTTAAATCCTATAATAATTTTTATTGCAGTGATTTTTATATATGAAGGTATAACACTTTTTGCAATAAGGAAGGATAAACTTAAGGTAAGAGATAGTATTATATCAACCTTAATGATGACTCCAATAATTATATATTCAATATATTAAAAAAAGATAGCAGATCAGTAGCTATAATTAAAGTTGTATCATTGATTTGCTATTTTAATTTAGGGACTAAAGGAGGAATTCTAAGTGCTAAAACCCACTATATTGGTAGTTGATGACGAAAAGGAAATTAGAGAACTTATAGAAATCTATTTAAAAAATGAAGGATATAATGTAATTACAGCAGAAGACGGACTGAGAGCACTAGATATATCAAAGAAAGATACAATTCACCTTATTGTTCTTGATGTCATGCTGCCAAATATTGATGGAATACAAGTTTGCAAAAGCATAAGGGAATACTTAGATGTTCCTATTATAATGCTTTCGGCAAAGAGAGAAGATAATGATAAAATTTTAGGTATAATTACTGGTGCTGATGATTATATAGCCAAGCCGTTTAATCCTTTAGAACTTGTAGTAAGGGTAAAAGCTCAACTAAGAAGATATCTTAGAACTACTATACTTTCTAAAAATAATGAAATAATAATTGATGATTTAGTTATAAACTCAAATACTCATAAAGTTACAATAGGAGAGAATGAAATAAAGTTTACAGGTAAGGAATTTGAGATACTAAAATTGTTGGCAGAAAATAAAAATGTGGTGTTTAGCAGTAGAAAGATATATGAAAGTGTATGGAATGAAGAGTTTTATGAATCGGATTCTACGATTATGACTCATATAAAAAATATAAGAGAAAAGCTTGGGGATAATGTAAAAAATCCTAAGTATATAAAAACTGTATGGGGAGTTGGGTATAAAATTGAAGGGTAAAAATTTGGGGGGAATTAGGTTTACATTTCTTGTTATCTTTTTAGTATCCTTAATTTTAAGTATAGTAATTACTCTTGTTATAAATGATAGTTGGAGAGATGAGCAAACAGATTATTCAAATCAAATAAGGAATTTTACTCATAGTTGTAAGGAAATATATAAAGAAATAGATGAAAGCATAAATAATGATGAAAAACTTCAAGAGATTGTAAGTGAAGATACAATTAAATACAAAGTATTTATAGTTGATAAACAAGGAAAAGTGCTATTTAGTCCTGAAAATGGTGGTATAAAGCAGTTTGATATAAATAAAATCTTAAGTGAGCAATACAAATCTAACTTTGATAAAAATAACATAATGTACTATGATATAAAATCCTTAGGGGAAGATAGATATATTGTAGTTTCAGATGTTTTATACAAAGGAGATATTTCAGCTTCAACCCTTTTTCCTTTAGCAATATTAATATTTGTAGCTTTATTCTCATTATTAAGTTATGGAAAGGTAAAGTATATAAATAGTCTGTCAAAAGGACTTGTAGAAATATCAAAAGGAAATTTAAATTATAGAGTTAAAGTGAAGGGGAGAGATGAGCTAGCTATCCTCGGGAAAAATATAAATTATATGACTGAAGAACTAATGAATTTAAAAGAGAAAGAAAAGAAGATTGAAAAAAATAAAGATAGACTTATAGTAAGTGTATCCCATGATTTAAGAACACCATTAACATCAATTATTGGTTACATAAAATTGATAAAAGAGAATTATAAAGTAAAAGATGACATAAGCAAGTATATAGATATAATTGATAATAAGTCCAATAGGTTAGAAGAGTTAATAAATGATCTTTTTGAATACACAAAACTTACATCTTGCAATATTAAACTTGAAAAGATGGATATCTCATTAAATGAGCTTATGAGACAAGTTGTAGAGGGAATGATGGCTGTATGTAGCCAAAATGATTTAAATATTTTATTTGAAGCACCAAATGAAGATTTAAATGTAAATGTAGATCCAGCAAAGATGGTAAGAGTCTTTGAAAATATAATTTCTAATGCTATAAGGTACAGTAATAAGAAAGGTGACATAAATATAAAGATTCTTAAAACTAAAAATAGAGCAATTGTAAGCATTGAAAATGAAGGTAAGCCTATAAAAGAAGATGAACTTAATAAAATTTTTGATATGTTTTATAGAACTGATGAATCAAGAAATAATAGAACTGGAGGCTCAGGGATTGGACTTTCAATTGCTAAAAGCATTGCAGAGCTACATGGAGGTAAGATATGGGCAGAGTGTGAAGGCAATAAAATATGTATTTATGTATTGATATAATTATATAAAGCGGTTCATTTTCGGGGGTCTTTTATTTTTTAATTCATATTTGCAGCCATTGGAAACTTTAAAGATTATTTTAACTATTCTAATAGATTTGCTAAATACATAAGTAGCAAAAGTTTCTTGATTTATATATTTCACTGTCTTCCTATGAATGTATAGTTATATAGTTTAAGCTTCCATTAATTTTCAACTATATATTTGCATTGATATTGTCTTTTGTGGTAACAATTATTATATCCGAAGTAGTTTATAGAATTCCTGGAGCCAGGTTTTTATTTGGCATAAGCAAAAATAATACAAAAAGTTTCAATATAAATAATTATTATCGAGATTTCTGTTACCCTATATATAAATAGTGTATATGTTAATTTAAAAATATTACTCCATTTTATTCTTTTGGTGTTTCTAAAATAGTTAAAGAATCTCTAGATAAGGTAAGTTTGAATAAAGTATGCTTTTTTGTAAAAAGGCTCAAATCATAGTATAAAAATTATTTTATGAAGATAATTTAAAAAATTTGAAAAACATATTGCATAATGATAAAAAAAGTGTTATCATGAAAACGTAGTCAGATGTGGGGTATCTAATTAGGTTCCTAAGTAGACTATAAAAATAATAATATCTAGCATGTTACTGATTCGATCAGGCATAAGCATAGAGAAGTAAAATGAAGTAATATTTATTCGTTATATCACATATTTTGTACAGTTTTATAGGGTATTATCATATTTTTTTTTATGATTTAATTTAGTGTACAAAAATTGTGACGAAATACGAATATATAATCTTGTTTTATTTCCAAATGCTTATGCCTTTTGTTTTTGTAACAAATAAAAAATAGGAGGTATAAAAATGGTAGGAATTATTCTTGCTAGTCACGGAGAATTTGCTAAAGGCATCATGCAATCTGGTGCGATGATTTTCGGAGAACAAGAAAACGTAAAAGCTGTTACGTTGATGCCTAGCGAAGGACCTGATGATCTTAGAGCAAAAATGAAAGACGCAATTGCATCCTTTGACAACCAAGATGAGGTTTTATTCTTAGTTGATCTTTGGGGCGGTACACCATTCAACCAAGCTAATATGCTATTTGAAGAACACAAAGATAAATGGGCAATCGTAGCTGGTTTGAATTTACCAATGCTGATTGAAGCTTATGGCGCACGTCTTTCAATGGAATCTGCTCATGAAATTGCAGCTTATATCTTAAATGCAGGTAAAGAAGGAGTTAAAGTTAAGCCGGAAGAATTAGAACCAGCAGATACTGGTAAAAATTCAGGAGCGGGAGCAGGGCAATCTAATGCAGGTACACCTGGATCATTCGAATATGTTTTAGCTCGTATTGATTCTCGTTTACTTCATGGTCAAGTAGCAACTGCTTGGACAAAAACTGTAAATCCTACACGAATTATTGTCGTGTCAGATGATGTAGCTAGAGATAAACTTCGTAAGAATTTGATCACGCAAGCTTCTCCTCCGGGGGTTAAGGCTCATGTTGTTCCAGTTGATCATATGATTAAACTTGCAAAAGATGACCAACATTTTGGAGGACAACGTGCAATGCTTCTTTTTGAAAATCCAAAAGATGTACTTAGAGCTGTAGAAGGCGGAATACCACTAAAGACAATCAATGTTGGTTCAATGGCTCACTCTCTAGGTAAGGTTCAACCAAGCAAAGTGCTTGCTTTCAATCAAGAAGATATCGATATATTTAATAAGCTTAAACAAGCTGGACTTAATTTTGATGTGCGTAAAGTACCAAATGATTCAAAAGCAAATATGGACGAAATACTTAAAAAAGCACAAGATGAGTTAAAGAAATTAAAATAATCTAATTATTTAGAGAAAAAGGAGGATTAATAACCATGACTTTAAATATAGTTCAAATTATATTAGTCATTTTAATAGCATTTTTAGCTGGTGTAGAAGGTATCTTAGATGAATTCCAATTTCACCAACCTATAATTGCTTGTACGTTAATTGGCTTGGTTACAGGTAATTTACTACCATGCTTAATCTTAGGTGGTACTCTTCAAATGATAGCCTTAGGTTGGGCAAATATTGGTGCTGCTGTAGCACCTGATGCAGCATTAGCCGCTGTTGCATCTGCAATTATTTTAGTTCTTGGAGGTCAAGGTGAAGCAGGAGTTGCTTCAGCAATCGCTATTGCTGTTCCTCTTGCAGTTGCAGGATTATTATTAACAATTATTTGTCGTACAATTGCTACAGCGTTCGTACATTTTATGGATGCTGCTGCTAAGGAAGGAAATCTTAGAGCTATTGAAATGTGGCAAGTCGCTGCTATTTGTTTACAAGGTATACGTATTGCGATTCCAGCAGCTTTAGTATTAGCAATCGGTGCTGGTCCAATTAGTTCATTACTTGCTGCTATGCCTACTTGGTTAACAGGTGGTTTAGCAATCGGTGGTGGAATGGTTGTAGCTGTTGGTTATGCAATGGTAATTAATATGATGGCTACAAAAGAAGTATGGCCATTCTTTGCAATTGGTTTTGTATTAGCAACTGTTTCACAAATTACACTTATCGGATTAGGTGCAATAGGTGTTGCTTTAGCACTTCTTTACCTAGCACTTAGTAAACAAGGTGGCTCAGGTAATGGTGGAAGTTCAAATACTGGCGATCCTTTAGGGGATCTAATTGATAGATACTAAGAAGGGAGAGGAAACGAAAATGTCAAAAGAATTAAAATTAACAAAAAGAGACCGTATTTCTGTTTGGTTCCGTTCATTTTTCCTTCAAGGTTCTTGGAACTATGAAAGAATGCAAAATGGTGGTTGGGCATTTGCAATGATTCCAGCAATCAAAAAATTATATAAGACTAAAGAAGATAGAGCTGCAGCTCTAGAACGTCACTTAGAGTTCTTTAACACTCACCCATATGTAGCTTCACCAGTTATTGGTGTAACATTGGCTTTGGAAGAAGAACGTGCAAATGGTGCACCAATCGATGATGTAACTATTCAAGGTGTTAAAATCGGTATGATGGGACCTTTAGCAGGTATTGGAGATCCAGTTTTCTGGTTTACTGTAAGACCAATTTTAGGAGCATTAGCTGCTTCACTTGCTCTAGGTGGTAACATCCTTGGACCAATTATCTTTTTCTTCGCTTGGAATATCATCCGTATGGCATTTATGTGGTATACACAAGAGTTTGGTTACAAAGCAGGATCTCGTATTAGTGAAGATTTATCAGGTAATATGCTACAAGATATTACAAAAGGAGCATCTATCCTTGGTATGTTCATCTTAGGATCGTTAGTTAACAGATGGGTATCTGTTAAATTTGCACCGGTAGTATCATCTGTTAAATTAAGTGATGGTGCATTTATTGATTGGAGCAAACTTCCTGCTGGAGCAGAGGGTGTTAAGCAAGCTCTATTACAACAAGCATCTGGTATGTCATTAACTGATACTAAGATTACAACATTACAAAATAACTTGGATTCATTAATTCCTGGATTTGTGGGATTATTAATTACACTTCTTTGTATGTGGTTACTTAAGAGGAAGGTATCTCCAATTGTTATAATTCTTGGATTATTTGTAATTGGTATTGTTTTCCACTTGATCGGTTTAATGTAATACTTTTTTACTTAGCCTAGGCTTTTTAGCCTGGGCTTTTGTTAACATATTTAATGGTGTTACTTTCAATCCGCTTTCGAATAATTGATAGAAATATATATAAAATATATAATAAAAATGAGTGTATGTATAATTAGAAAAGAGGTAGATTAGATGGTTCAATCACTAAATACAAAGGTGGATCTAGCAATTGATGCAACATCTTTTACCGGCGTTGCAGATTATGGTAAAATTATGATCGGTGACAAAGGTTTTGAGTTCTATAATTCTCGTGATTATCGTAAATTTATTCAAATTCCTTGGGAAGAGGTTGACTATGTAATTGCATCTGTATTATTTAAAGGAAAGTGGATTCCACGATATGCAATTCGAACAAAGAAAAATGGTACATATACTTTTTCGTCTAAAGAAGCGAAAAAAGTACTTCGTGCTGTTCGAAATTATGTTAATCCAGATCATATGGTTTATTCGTTAAGTTTTATTGATGTGGTAAAACGAGCTATAAAATCCATATTTAAAAAGAAGAGTTGAGCAACTGAAGGAATTATTATGTCTATAAAGTAAAGTTCTTCAGATAAAGCTTTATGTTAACAGCTGAATTTAGTTGAATTTATGCAACAAAGAGTATCTTGTTTAGCATTTTTTGATTCTAACATGAAACCCGCTAAAATCGATAGTAGATTTTAGTGGGTTGTTTTAATGCAGAATATTTAAATATTTATTTTGATTTTATAGAGTGATGCTAATTTACAAAAGTAACCTCTAATTGGTTTCTATCAACTAATCTTGGATAAGTATATTTAGGATATCCCACCATAATAGCACCAGTGATTTTCTTATTTTCAGGAATGTTAAATAATTTAAGTAATGGAGAATTATCTTTCATAGCAATTCTTTCAAACATCCCAGCCCAACATGATCCTAAGCCTAGTGTTGGCGCATATAGCTCCAAATATGTTAATGAAAGAATTGAATTTTCTCTTCCTCGTAGAAAGTTTGAATCAGCAGTCGCTAGGACAAGGCTGGATGCTCCACGCAAAATTGTATCAATTCCTTTTTCATGGTATGGCTTTGTAAATTCACTCGATACATTATCATTTTCAAATTCTTCAATGACAATTTTAACAGCTTTATCAAGTATCTTTCTATCATCAATGATAGTATAAGATATTCCTTGAAGATTATGTCCACTAGGAGCAAAATGTGCAATATTCACAAGATCTATTAATTTTTCTCTTGGGACAGGAGTTTCTTTATATGAGCGGATTGAACGCCTTGAACGAAGGAAGTTTTCCGCCTCCTCAGGACTTAGTTTTGGAAATTTTTTTGAGCTAGTTTGATTGACTAAGGGTGTTTTTATATTATCAATTGCTTCCCTTGGGCATATAGCTACACAATGACCACAAGAAATACACTCTTCACCGCAAATTTCTTTAGGTCCATTTTCACTAAGTTCTAATACATGTTCTGGGCACTCATTTACGCATAGACCACATTTTATACATTTATCTTGATTTACAGTTATCAAATTCATTTTTATCTTCTCCTTTACTTTAAACATATTCCTTTAAGTAATAAGATTTATTTAATAGTATTATCTATTTAAGTTAAACTTTTGTGTGTATCTATACTAGAAATCATATACATTTTTGTGAAGCAGGCATTTGAAATTGAGCTGCTGAAAATTCTTAATGGGAGCTCATTCCATTTATTGCTTGTTATGAACTTGTTTTGGGAACATGCAGAAATGGATGCGAGCCGGCATTTAGAACTTTCCAGCGGAGATTTCATAAGTCCTGTGGAATAAAAATGTATGTGATTTCGGTAAGCATCACACAAGTCTAAATTTAAAGTTGGATATCTATAATATGCTTAACAATATAAAATTAATGAAAGTAAATTCTTTTTAATCCATTATACAATTAAAGAATTCTTTTAAATAGATGATAAATTATCATAGGATAAATAGTCATGGCAGTATTACCACTAAATAATTTTTTTAGAATGTGAGATTGTTATTTTTTGATTATGTTTTGAAGCATTTCACAAATTACTGATGAGTTGGTTGATTTTTAGAGGTAAATGCACTTGAGGATTTAGTATTATTTTCTCTATTTGAGAGACCATTAGTGATTAAATAATAAACACACGCTAGTAAAAGTACACTGCAACTTGCAAGTGTGATTCCAATAACACCAAATGAATGATATACAGAAGTACTTATCCATGATCCAAGGGACCCACCTAAGTAATATCCAACCATGTAGAGGGAATTTAATCTACTATGATTTTGGGGACTAAGCTTATAAATCCGTCCTTGATTTAAAGACATATTCATCCTTGAACCAACATCTAAAGTAAATGTTATAAGAATTATAATTATAAGTTTAGACCAACCTATACCTAAGATTAAAAAAGAGACAAACATTATAGCTAAAGCAAAAAGGTTCCATAAGCTTACTTTTTTGCTATTTGTAAGTTTTCCTGAAAATCCAGCGGCTAACGCACCTGCTATACCTAAAAAGCCAAAGAGTCCAACTATCGCACTTCCATAATTATAAGGAGAACCTTCTAAAATAAAGGACAATGAAACCCAGAAAATATTAAAGGCACAAAAGGCAGCAGCACCAAAAACTATTGTTTCTCTTAATACTCTTTCTTTTTTTAATAATGGAGGTAAAGATAATATGATATTTTTATAGGAACTTTCCTTTTCTACATTATCCTTTGGAAGAGAATAAAATAAGTACACTGCAAAAATTAATAAAACTATTGCCGCAAATTCATGTACTCCTCTCCAGCCAACTAATTGGCCTAGAACTCCACCTAGTACTCTACCGAGTAAAACACCAAGAAATACTCCGGTTAATAAGTGACCAACTATTATACCTCGTTTTTCTGACAAAATATTTGACGAAACAAATGGGATTATAAGCTGTGCCGAAACACTTGAAATCCCCATAAAAAAGCCTACAATTACTATTAAATTAAAGGTAGAGACTAAAGTCATTAAATATAATAATATAGCTGAACAAATAATACTTAAAATGATTAATAGTTTTCTACTATACCTGTCTCCTAGTGGAACAATGAACAACAATCCCATTGTATAGCCTATCTGTATAGCTGTTACAAGCTTACCGGATGATGAAGCAGGCATAAAAAAATCATTGGAAATATTAGTCAATAAAACTTGATCGTAGTACAAATTAGCTATTATAATTGCACAAATAATTGATAAAATTAATAATAGTTTGTTTGAAAAATTTTTGTCTTTTAAAGCTCTATTCATTTTTACATCTTCCTCTCTATAGCTTATGAGGATAGTGTATAATGAAAGTATTATTTTAAATAGAAGCTAAGTTATCATATGATTAATAATACTATGTTTAGCAGACATTAATCATAATTCTAAAAATATTGCAAGAATTTTAGCCGTAATTGTGAAATGTGCATTGTGAATTACAACATATATAATAATAAAGTTTATATGAATAGAAATGGGGGCGATAATAATGATATCTAAAAACAAAGAACTTGGATTATTTTTAAAAAAGAAAAGATCCACATTAAGACCAGAACAATTTGGACTCAAATTTGATAAAAAAAGAAGAGTGAAAGGACTAAGGAGAGAAGAAGTTGCTGATTTAGCCGGAGTAAGTATTGACTGGTATGTGCGTATTGAACAAGGACAAGATGTTAGTCCATCAATAGATGTGTTGCTTTCCTTGAGTAGGGTTTTACAATTAAATAATGAAGAAAAAAGATATTTATTTAATTTATCAGATAAGAAATTACCTGTAGAAGACTTTGCTGCTGTTACTATTTCTAATACATTACAAAAATTCTTAGATAATCAAAATCCAAGCATAGCTTATGTTACTGATAGTAAATTAACAATGATTGGATGGAATATGGCGGCTCTAAAAGTTTATGGTAATTATGAAGAAATGAATGAAAAAGAAAGAAACTCGGTTTGGAGAGCTTTTAATGATGATTATCTAAAAGAACTGTTAGATAATTGGGAAGGGCATTCTAAATTGCGTGTTGAACAATTGAGAGCAAATTACGGCTATTATGAGAATGATAATACAATAAATACAATTATAAATGAATTAAATGAAAAAGATCCTCTATTTAATAAATGGTGGAATAATCAAGGTATTATGGGAACACCAGAAGGTCAAAAACTTTTACATCATCCTTTAGTAGGGGATTTATACCTAAGTTATATTTCATTTAGGTCCACAGAAATAGAGGGCGCAAGTATCACCATTCAAATGCCTATAGATGATGACACAAAAAATAAATTAAAGCAGCTTATCTTAGAATAAATCATATTCATCATTAAGCTTATTGCTCTTAATGGAATCATAATTATGCCATATTTTTAGCACAAGAATTCAGAATAATGTAGCACGTTATTTCTTTCCTGTAATAGTCATAAAAGCTCTGTAAATTATAAATTGATTTATGAAGTTAACTTGCAACAAAAACGGAAGTGAGTTATAATTGTTGATAATATCAATTAATTTGGAGGCGAATATGAGAAACGAAGAGATAATTAGAAAAGAGGTAAGATTAATTGTGAGAGAACTAGGGCTGCTTAATCACAATTGCCTAAATTCTGAATTGACACTAGCTCAAGCTCATATATTAAGTTACATAAAACAAAATGGAAAAACTCCTTTTAATGAATTGCTAATAAATTTAGGTATTGATAAGGCTTCATTAAGCAGGATACTTAATAATTTGGAGGCTAAAAATTATTTGGAACTGAAGAAATCTGAAGCTGATAAAAGAATGAAAGATATTTGCATTCTGCCATCAGGAATTGAAGCTATAAATAGTGGAGACCATGAAGCAAATAAGTTTATTAACGAGATTTTAAACTTAGGAGATAGCGAGGATACAGAAAATATCGTAGGAGCATTTAGATTATTTCGCATTCTTGCATTAAAAAACAATGTTAAAAGGAATGATTCTAGAATATTAATAGAAAGAATTTCTGAAAATTATATAAAAGAAGCGATTAAATTAGCAACAGAAGTTTTTACTAATGAGCAAAGCATTCCAGCAGAATTGGTTCCAGTGAGTGAGTATTTAAAACCAATTTGGTGGTGTGCAAGAGTAGGAGAAGATATTATTGGCGTAGTATCAGCATGGAAAGAAAAAGACAAATGGCATTGGGGAAGATTTGCTGTTGATAAAAAGCTAAGAGGCATAGGAATTGGTCAAAAGCTTGCTATAGCTTCATTAAAAGAAATTTTTAATTCTTATACTGATGAAATTTACATTGAAGCAAGAGATGCAACTCTAAATATGTTAATGAAATTTGAGTGTAAAGTTATTGGGGAAGCAGAAGAGTTTTATGGTGAACCTGTAACTCCAATAACGTTAAACAAGAGTAATTTTATGAAGAGATGTGATTAAAGAAAAGCATAAAACTAATTAGTGATAGCAGATTATTTTAAAGGCAATATTATTAACTAAATCATAAAAACACGAAAATCTAAAATTTAGAGTTTCGTGTTTTTTGGGTTATTTTTAAAATTGTTAATGTTTAGAGATGCACAGTCACCGTTGAATTTTTCATTAATGATTATGCCTATCTTGAAAGCACCAAACTAAATATAATAATATGTACAGCTGAAGTTTATCAGCGATTTTAAGAAGCTTTGGAATTTGTAAGATTGTAATAAAATAATTGATTCATTAAATTACATTATTTATAAGTAATTCTAAAATTTGTTGTATTCATATGATATAATTTAGAATAATTAGCCTTGTGATTTATTTGGTTAATGATGTATTTATTAGTGAAAAGCCTGAAAAAACGACTTCATAAGTTTGTTATTATTTTGAATTCATGGGAGGAATCTAACAATGTGGCTCGAAAAACTAAATAAAAAATTATCTAATAGTAAAGTTGGGGTAATAATAGCCTTGTTTTATTTCGCGCTTATTGTAGCTTCGACTGCTGTAAGTAGCTTATTCTATGAAAAAATATATTTAAATATTACTCAAAAAAAGGTCAGTGAAGTTTCTGTTCAGACATTAAATTCTATACAGACAAATATTAATTTGATGATTAATAATGCGGATAGTCTATCTAAAATGGTTTTGTCAAATAGTGATTTACAGAAACTTTTACGACAAGGGAGTATGTATGAGGATTTAAATACTCAGGCTAAAGTAAGCTCGTACTTATACAAATTTATTCAATCAGTACCTTATGTAAGTTCAGTTTATATTCTAGATAATTCTAATAATATCTATTCAGTAGGGGCAGATGTATTGCCAAGCATTCCAGCCCAAAAGATTATTGATGCAAAATGGTACAAACGTGTTATGGAAAAGAAAGGAGGCTTTATACTAGAACTCAATGGAGGAGGCGTTACTTTTGAAAATAGTAAAGATAACTATGTTTCTTTGATACGTTTAGTCAGGGATATGGATAATGTAGATAAATTAGGCGTTTTAGTAATAAATATTCCACAAAAATCATTTAAGCAGGTTTTTGATAATATATCGAATGATGTTGAAACCAATATAGCAGTATTAGATGAAGAAAATCAAAAAATCACATCATTAAAGAATGTAAATGATGACAAAGAAAATGTACATGGAGGAATAGATGTTGATGATGAAATGATGCAGGCAGGAGATGAATTTGTAGGGAATGATATAGGTTATAAAATGAAAAAAATAGATAAAACAGAATATTTGATAACTTATAGCTCTAAGAATGATTATAATTGGAAATTTGTTAGCGTGATACCTTTTGCTCAACTGTATAAAGAGAACATGACTATGATATTTATTGGTTTTGTAATTATATTATTTAATGGTATTATCCTATTTGTTTGTTCCGTTGGTATATCAAGAATTGTTACTACACCTATTAAATATTTGCTAAACTCCATGAAAGATATAGAGAAAGGTGTATTCAATGAAGTACAGATTAAGGCTCATGGCTATGAATTGAAAAAACTTTGCAGAGGTTACAATATAATGATAGCAGAAATAAAAAAACTCATTGCAAGGGTCATACAGGAACAAAAAATGATAAGAAAAGCAGAATTATATACGTTCCAAGCACAGATTAAGCCACATTTTTTATATAATACTTTAGATTCAATTAATTCATTGGCTCTTTCAGGGTGCAACAGAGAGGTTAGTGAATTAGTAGAGGCTTTAGGGAATTATTATAGGACAAGTGTAAGTAAGGGCAAGGAAATTATAACTATTGGAGAAGAAATAGAAATGGTTAAAAATTATCTAAAAATTCAAAAGGTAAGATATCCAGATTTATTTGAAGTAGAATATTCCGTTGAGGCAGGTTGTCTAGAGTATAAGATTCCAAAGCTTATATTGCAACCACTTGCTGAAAATGCACTATATCACGGAATTAGAGAAAATGGAAAAAGAGGTACTATAAAAATTAGTGCGCACATGGGTGCTGGTGTTGCCATTTTATCTGTGGAAGATGATGGTGCTGGAATGAGCGAGGAACAAATAGATGATATTATGAACATTAACAATAAGAGTATTAAGGAAAGCTTTGGACTTAGAGGGACTCTTGAAAGAATAAAGATTTTTTATGGTGATGATGATGCTTTTAAAATTGAAAGCAAGCTGGGAGAAGGTACAAAAATTTTATTGTATATAAATATCGAAGATAAGGAGGATTAAAAAATGAAGGATATATTAAAGGTTATTATTGTGGATGATGAATACTTAATAAGTAATCTTATAAGGATGAAGGTTAATTGGGAAGAAGTAAATATGGAGATGGTAGGAGAAGCAGGAAATGCGGAGCAAGCCTTGGAATTGGTAGATAAATTAAAACCAGACATTATATTTACTGATATATGTATGCCTGCTATGGATGGAATTGAACTTAGCAGACGTATAGTAGAAAAATACCCACATATCAAAATTATCATTGTTACGGGTTATGATGATTTTGAATATGCAAGAAGCAGTATTAAACTTGGAATATCTGACTTTATTTTAAAACCTATAAACTCATCTGAGCTCATGCAGACCTTAAGCAAGCTTAGAAATATAATAAGCTCAGAAAGAAATCGTGAAATAGAATATAATCAATTGAAAAAGCAGGTCGAAGAAAGCTTACCAATTTTAAGAGAAAAGTTTTTAAATGAACTTTTATTGGAGCAGCTAACTTTTGAAGAGATTATAAGTAAATGCAATTATTTTAAGATAAATATAAATCCTAACTGTGATATATTTCAGATAGCTTTGATGGAAGTAAATAATTCTATAAAGAATGAGAAAAAAGAAGAAAATAAAATTTTGATATCTATGCAGTGCTTCAATATTATACAGAATTTTTTTAGCGGAGATAAGTATGTTTCTGTATTCTTTGATAACGGAAGAAGGCTTTCTATATTATTAAATAACGAGAAGACAGATTTAATAGAAAGTTGTGAATTATTAAAGAAGAAGATTTTAGATAGGTTAGAGTGTTCGGTTAGTTTTGGAGTTGGTATGAAAAAAGGAGAAATTCAAAATATCAGATTTTCTTATAAAGAAGCCATGGAAGCGGTGAATTACAAGGTAATTGTAGGGAAGAATCAGGTTACAAGTTATGCTGATATACATGTAGGTGAAAATATTCTCTTTAACAGGGATGAAGATAAGATGAAGAGATTGAATTTATTTATTAATGCAGGAGCAAAGAAAAATGCTTTAGAAATTTTAGAGCAGATATTTACTACTTCAGCTATTGATTACTTAGAGGCTATGGAAAAGATGAGATCAGAAGCATTAGATGTGTTATTTGTTTGCCAACGTATTGCTAGTGAGCAGAAAATTAATCTTGTAGACATCTGGAAAAGTCATGAAAAAATAAATGAATTGATTTTAAATGCTGATAATCTGCCAGAGCTAAAACAGTGCATGAAAGAATGTGTAGAAAACATTACTGGTTTAATGCAAAAATCAAATGATGTAAAAGCAAATACATTTATTGAAGATGTAAAGGAATATTTGAATAATAATATTAACAATCAGGAGCTGTCACTATCAAGTGTTGCAAAAGAATTTTTCATAAGTCCAGGGCATTTGGGACGCTTATTTAAACAGCAAACTTCTCAGACGTTTATTGAATATCTAACTTCTATAAGAATTAAGAAAGTTCAAAAGCTCTTATTGGAAACTAATTTAAATGGAACGCAGATTAGCGAAAGAGTAGGAATAAGCGATTCGCATTATCTAAGCATTTTATTTAAGAAACATACAGGTATTTGCATTAATGATTTTAAAAAGTGCAAAAAGGTATAAATAGAATGTTGTTTTTTTGAATGTTTATGTACAGATATTGAATTGTAAACAATATCACATTCTCTTAAAATATAAGAGAAATAAAAAGTACGTATAAGGGGGATATTTAATGAAAAGGCATGTTGTAAAAATAATAACTGCTACACTTGTTAGTGCAATGGCATTTTCTTTCACTGCATGTTCAAGTTCAAAAAGTGTAAATAGTTCTGACGGAGGGAATGGGACAATTAAATTGGCCATGTGGCATCAATCTGTTGGAGATACTGACCCGACTTCAAAGTTATTAAAAGATGCTGTTGAACAGTGGAACAAAGAACATCCAGACATAATTGTTGAAGAAGATGGAGTTACAGGAGAACAATATAAGACAAAGATTAAAACAGCTATAGCAGCAAATGAGGGACCAGATATAGAGTATATGTATGGAGGAAGTTTTGTTAAACCATATATACAATCAGGGAATATGTTAGCCCTTGATGAATATTTAACTCAAGATGTTAAGGACAAGTTAGTTAAAGGTACTATAAATGGTTGTGTAGTTGATGGTAAGACATATAGTTTGCCAATGTATTCATTTATAGCAAGCTTATATTGTAATAAGGAGTTATTTGATAAGGCAGGAGCTAAGATACCTACCACATATGATGAATTGCTTGATGCTGTAAAGAAATTACGTTCAGCAAATATTACTCCAATAGCATTAGGTGAAAAGGATAGATGGCCTGGAATGTATTGGTTTGACATTTTTGCTATGCGTCAGGCAGGAAATGATGCAGCAACGGCGGCTCTAAAAGATCCATCAAAATTTAATTCTCCTGAATTTGTAGAAGCTGCAAAGAAGATTCAAGAAATGGCTGATGCTGGAGCCTTTAACGATAATATGTTTAGTATGAGTTACGATGAAATGTTAGGTGCTTTCACAGGAGGCAATTCTGCTATGATGTTCCAAGCAAACTGGGTGAATTCACCAATAGAAGATAAGTCAGCAGCTAGCAGTGGAAAAACTGTAGCAGTTCCATTTCCTTTATTTAAGGATGGTGCAGGTAAGGCAACAGAATTTTATGGGGGTGGTGTAGATGGTTTCTATGTGAATGCAAATACAAAACATCCTAAAGAGGCAGCTCAATTCTTAATCTATTTAAGTGAAAAAATAGGTAAAGAAGGTTACTTAGCAAATGCCGGTCTGCCATGCTGGGATACAAAAGGATTAGATACATCTACAGTTTCTGATTTAACAAAGAAATCAGCAGAATTAATGGCAACAGGTACATCATTTATTAACTGGTGGGATAATATACTTCCTGCAGATTCTTCAGAGACACATAAAAATCTGATTGCAGAACTTTTAGGAAAGAAGATTACTCCAGAAGAATTCTGCAATAAGATGTCTAAAGTAGAAGGAGAAAAATAAAAAGAGTTAGTATAATACTGAGTCTGTGGTGAAACAAAGGATTTTACCACAGTCTTTATTGAAGAGGTGATTATCATAAATTCTATTTTATCAAACAAGAAAATAATTTGTGTATTTGTTCTTCCTACCTTAATCATAATGTCTGCAATTATATTTATTCCAATTATTTTATCAGTAAAATATAGTATGTTTGACTGGGGTGGTGTAGGAACTGGAACATTTATTGGATTAGAGAATTATAAAAATATGTTTATGGATATGAGGTTTTTACATTCGGTTAAGAATTCATTGTTATTTGCAGTTGTTTCCATAGTAATTCAATTACCAATATCTCTTCTTTTAGCGCTAATTTTAGCATCAGGAGTTAGATTTGAAAAGTTCTATCGTACAGTATATTTCATACCTGTAATTATTTCTACTGTTGTAATTGGACAGCTATGGATCAAAATATATAATGCTGATTATGGATTACTTAATACAATACTTAGAGCTATTGGACAAAGCCAATTAGCACATGACTGGGTAGGAAAAGAAGATACAGCTCTTGTAAGCTGCTTTATTCCTATACTCTGGCAATACGTGGGTTATCATATGTTAATTATGTATGCAGGAGCAAAATCAATTCCTTCAGATATTAGTGAAGCAGCTAAGATAGATGGAGCTTCTCCAGTAAAAACTGCATTATATATAACTATTCCTCTTTTGAAGCCTATTTTAAAAGTTTGTATGACTTTCTCATTAATTGGTGCGTTAAAGGTATTCGATTTAATTTATGTATTAACTAATGGTGGGCCATTCTTCTCTACCGAAGTTCCAAGTACTTTGATGTATACTACTATTTTTGATAATTATAAATACGGTTATGGAAGTGCAATGTCAGTATTTATTATAATAGAGTGTTTAATACTTACAGTAATTCTAGACAGACTTATTAAAATAGAATAGAAAAGTGGAAGGATGTGATTCAATATGAAGATGCGTGAAAATTCTTCGATTATTAGGCTTGGAATAGGTAAAATACCTATACAAATATTTCTTATTATTGTTGCAACAATACAGATATATCCGCTTATATGGTTAGTATTGTTCTCATTTAAAGATAATGGTGAGATATTTGGTGGCAACATTGCTGGTCTTCCACATGTTTGGCGTATTGAAAACTATGAAAGTGCTATCAAACAGGCCAATGTTATGAAATATTTCTTTAACAGTGTGATTGTCACAGTAATTACTATAGTTTTAGTACTTTTATTGTCTTCTATGACAGCTTATGCAATCAGTCGTATGAAATGGAAATTGAGTAAACCTACATTGATAATAATTTTAATAGGAATGATGGTGCCGATACATGCAGCATTATTACCATTATTTATGGTTCTTAAGAATTTAAAAATGCTAAATTCATATTGGGCTTTAATTATACCTTATACAGCTTTCGCTATTCCAATGGCAGTCATTATATTAGCGGCATTTATAAGAGGTATCCCAAAGGAATTGGAGGAAGCAGCAGTGATAGATGGATGTGGTATTTTTAGAATATTCTTTTCTATAATTATCCCTATTATAAGACCAGCTATGGCTACTGTAGCTATATTCACATACCTATCTTCATGGAATGAGTTGATGTTTGCGGTAACCTTTATAAATAAAGCTGAATTTAAAACACTTACTGTAGGTATTATGTCCATGGTAGGCAATTATGTAACAAAATGGGGAGATATAGGCGCAGGTCTTGTTATAGCAACAATACCAACAATACTTATATATATACTTTTAAGTGATCAGGTGCAAAAGAGCCTTACAGCAGGTGCGGTAAAGGAATAATATAAATAGCATATATAAGGCATAATCAAAATAATAATTTAGTAGTTTCTTAGTATCTTTTATGTACTAAAATCAATTTTGAGAGGTGTAAGATGTCAAAGATAATTATCAATGCAGATATTAAAAAAGGAACAATAAATAAGAATATTTATGGTAATTTTGCTGAACATTTAGGAAGATGCATCTATGGTGGTTTTTGGGTGGGAAAGGATTCAGAAATACCTAATATAAATGGAATAAGAAAAGATGTAGTGGAGGCTTTAAAAGAGTTAAAGCTTCCAGTTTTAAGATGGCCAGGAGGATGTTTTGCTGACGAGTATCATTGGAAAGATGGTATAGGTGATCCAGAATCAAGACCTAAGATGGTAAATGTACATTGGGGAGGAGTTACAGAAAACAATCATTTTGGTACACATGAATTTTTTGAACTTTGTGAGCTTTTAGGCACAGAACCATATATTTGTGGAAATGTAGGAAGTGGAACTGTTCAAGAGATGAGAGAATGGATTGAGTACATGACTTTTGATGGAGAATCACCAATGTCAAATTTAAGAGCAGAAAATGGCAATAAGGAACCTTGGAAGCTTACATACTTTGGTGTTGGAAATGAAAACTGGGGCTGTGGTGGTAATATGCGTCCAGAATATTATGCTGATCTATATAGAAGATATTCAAGCTATGTAAGAAACTTTGGAGATAATAAAATATTTAAAATAGCTTGTGGTCCTAATGATGACGATTATAAATGGACTGAAGTTCTTATGAGAGAAGCAGGTAAATTTATGGATGGAATGAGCTTGCATTATTACACAGTACCGGGAGATTTCTGGTTAGGTAAAGGCTCTGCTACAGAGTTTAGCGAAGAAGAATGGTTTATTACTATGAAAAAATCAATGAAGATGGAGGAACTTATTACAAGGCATTCAACAATTATGGATAAGTATGACCCAGATAAGAGGGTTGCTTTAATAGTGGATGAATGGGGAACTTGGTTCGATGTTGAACCAGGAACAAATCCAGGATTCTTGTATCAACAAAATACAATAAGGGATGCCTTAGTTGCTGGAGTAAATTTTAACATTTTTCATAAGCATTGTGATAGAGTCCAAATGGCTAATATAGCTCAGACCATAAATGTACTTCAAGCGGTTATACTCACAGAAGGTTCTAAGATGATATTAACTCCAACTTATCATGCCTTCAACATGTATAAGGTTCATCAGGATGCTGAATTAATTGACTTAAATATTGAATCACCTGATTATAATTGTGGTGAGGATAAGATACCACAGGTAAGTGCCACTGCTTCAATGGATAAGGATGGCAAACTCCATATATCTTTATGTAATTTAAGTCCCGCAGAGGCTGTTGATATTCAGTGTGAACTTAGAGGAAAAGCAATGGCTAAGGTAACAGGAACTATACTTACTGCAGAAGCAATGAATGCGCATAATACATTTGAAGATCCAGAAAAAGTATCCTTGAAATCATTTGATGGTGCTAGTATAGCTGAAGGCAAACTTACAGCAGTGCTTCCTGCTATGTCATTAGTTACATTGGAACTGGAGTAATTATATGTCCTATATAGATAGTTGTAAAGGATGTTCGGCAAGCGTTAGGGTTGCATCAGAGGACATAAAAGCAATGGTACTTAGCATTATTAATAGCAGAAATTTTAATATAGTACCTGAAGGAATATATAGCAAAAGGCTTCAGCAATGTGGAAGCTGTAAATATTTAGAGTATAACACAACCTGCACACAATGTGGATGTATTGTTCAGATTAGAGCCTTACAGCAGGATAAAGATTGTCCATATCCTAAAAAATCCATGTGGAAATAGTACTATATATCACATCTTTAGTTTGTTATTTTTTACTGTGCTAAAGATATAAAATTTGAGGTGAAAGTTATGAATATTAATTTTGATTTATTTCCAGAAGGAAAAACAAAAGCATTAACCATGAGTTATGATGATGGACAAATTTTTGATAGAAAGTTAGTAAGCATATTTAATAAATATGGAATAAAAGGTACGTTTCATTTAAACTCCGGAATATTAGATAAGGAGAATTTTATTACTAAAGCTGAAGTCGCAGAACTTTATAAAGGTCATGAGGTTTCAGTGCATGCAAAAACTCATCCTTTTTTAGACTGGATACCTGTTGAAGCCATTATAGAAGAAATAGTTGAAGACAGAAAATGTTTAGAGTCTTTAGTTGGCTATCCTATAAAAGGGATGTCTTACCCTTATGGAGCTTTTAATGAAAAGCTGATGAAGACTCTTGAGAGTCTTGGAATTCAGTATTCAAGAACTGTAGTTTCACATCATGATTTCTATATTCCAGAAGATTTCTTGGCTTGGAATGCAACCTGTCATCATGATGATAATCTTATGGAAATTGGTCAAAAGTTCTCAGATTATGAATTCAAGGGAAAGTTAAAGCTAATGTATGTTTGGGGACATAGTTTTGAATTTGAAAGAAATAATAATTGGAATTTAATTGAGAATTTTTGTGAGTTAGTTTCAAGAAATAAAGAAATTTGGTTTGCAACTAATATTGAGGTGATGAGATATATTAAGGCGTTAAAGAAACTTGAATTCTCTGCAAAAGGAGATATTGTGTATAATCCTACTGCAATAACAGTATGGATTAGTGTAGATGACAAAGCTGTAAAAGTTATGGGGGGAGAAACAATAAGATTATAAAATCAGAAGTGAAACTCACGAAAATCTAACATTTTGATTTTCGTGGGTTATTTTAATTTTTAAAAAGTTTTAGAAAAAAATTTATAAATATTCTGTTATTTTATGAATTGGGACATATATCTTAATTGAAAAGAATAGAAAAATAAAAATTTTAGGAGGAGCAATTAAGATGAAAGAGAGAAGATATGTAAGATTTAGAGTTGATATGTATGAGGATACAAAATTTAAAATAATAGATAGAATGGCAGAAAGAGATGTTATTTATTATATCTGGACCAGAATTGTAATTTTAGCTGGAAGAGTTAATCTAGATGGTAATTTATATATGTCAAAAAGCATTCCATATACATTAAAGACTTTAGCTATAGAATTTAATAGAGATGAAAGTCAAGTAAAATTGGCATTAGATACATTTATAGATTTAGAAATGGTTGAAGTTGTTGAAGAAAATGTTTATAAAGTAAAGAATTTTGCAAAGCATCAAAATATTAAAGTAAAAACAAAGGATAGTGATGAGAATAAAGAAAAAATAAAACCAAAAGAGAGTAATTTGAAAGGAAAAGAGACTAAAATTGTTGAGAAGATTTATGATGAAAAACATGATGTTGAAGAAGAGACTGGTAATGAAATTATTGAAAAGCAACAGCGGAAAGATAACAATGCGGGTGATATAGAGAATACCGTTGAGACTAAGAATAACATAGAAATTGAAAATGCAGGAATCAGCGATAATAAGAACATAATAAGCACGGTAAAAATTAATAGCGGACTGAAAGACAATATCCCTGTACCTTTAGTAATGAATAAAAATAAGAAGTCGAAGAAAGATATAAGTAAAAATACGGATATTGAGGTTACCGATGAGGAAAATGATGATGAATTCGGTTTTTATGAAGGAGATAGAAAGCCTTTAGGTAAAGGCGAAAGTGTATTTAGTGAGTGGGCGTTTTAACTCAAAAAGAAAAATGTGATTTGATATTTGGTTTACAGGTAAAGGGGTTAGTCATAACTATTCCCCACGAAATTCTGATTTTTCATGGGGGGATTTAGCTAATATTTTAAGTTCTTTTATATGGTGTATTTAGTTCGATCATTTCAATGAATTTTGAAAGTGAGTTAGTCATTAAAGAATCTTTCCGCCTTATAAAAAATGTTTTTGTAGTATTATATTTATCGGGCACTGAAAATGATTTTAGAAGTCCTTTCTTTTCATAATCTTCAATAGTGGACTTTGGTACAAATGATGCACCAAGATCAGCAATAACGCCTTCAATAATAGAAGTTAAATTATTAAATTCCATATATCGAATATTATGAATGCTTTTGGATTTGAGCCAGTTTTCAAGTTGTGTTCTATTAGGACATCCTGCTGTACTCATCAAAAATGGTTTTGAATATAGATCTTCTATATTATCATATTTAGGACTTGATATTAGTACTAAGGTTTCTTCGACTACAAGTTCAGTTACGATATTTTCATCACTAAAGGATTGAGCTTTGACAAAAGCACCATCCAACTGGAAGTGTTTTATTTTATAAATAAGTTCATCTGATTGACTTGTTATAAGGGATAGATCAACTTTAGGGTAAGCTTTATGATACTGAGATAAGATTTCAGGAAGACGTATTGCAGATACTGTGTGAACAGCACCAATTGATAAACTTCCTGAAGGATCGCAACAATCATTTAAGGCTTTATCGGCTTCGTCTAGTAAGTAAATTATTTTTTCGGCATAAGCTAGTAATTTCTCACCTGTGGGAGTTAAAATCATACCTCGCTGTCTATAAAAGAGTTGTGTATTTAAATCAGACTCTAATTGTTGAATTCTGGCTGTAACATTAGATTGAACATATCCTAGAACCTGCGCAGCCTTTGTTATGCTGCCTGCTTGAGCAACAGCTCTGAAAATTCTTAATTCACTACTTTCCATTTTATCACCCCAGTATATAAATCACTAAAAGTGAATCTTAATATCTTATATAATCATTTTACATGATATATAATCTCTTGTAAACTATGCATAGAAAACAAAATTAAATGGCTTCGATGGGATTAACCATATAAGGGGTTATCTACACTCGGAAAATTATTCCATTTATGAATAAGGAGATTATATGACAAATTCTAAATCACACAAATGGAGCATTCTACTTGTTGTTACATTAGTTTCATTTATTACAAATTTAGATTCCACTATTGTAATAATAGGTTTACCTAATATGATGGAAGGATTAAATATTTCAGTAACTACAGGATTGTGGATAATTACTGGTTACATTATTGCAAGTACAGTTTTAATATTACCTGCTGGAAAATGGGCAGATACAGTTGGAACAAAGCGTATTTTCATGTTGGGACTTATAATTTTTGCAGTTGGTACAATACTTTGTGGAATTGCAAACTCAGGATTGACTTTAAATTTATATAGGCTAATTCAAGGCGGTGGAGCAGCATTAGCTATGGCAACTGCAACTCCAACTATAATTAAGACTTTTCATAGTAATGAGCTTGGGCTAGCCTTGAGTATTAATGCTACTTCATGGGTTATTGGAGCAATAATTGGACCCGTAGCTGGTGGTGCTTTAATTAGCAGCTTTGGATGGCGATCAATATTCTTTATTACAGTACCTTTTGTGCTTCTTTGCATAATTGGAGCATTTTTAGTAATGGAAGAGACCAAACCTAATATTAATCAAAAAAATGACTGGATTGGGATATTAACATTTAGCTTAGGTTTAATATTAACGATGATAGTACTTTCAGAAGGACAATCATTAGGATGGGTATCATATAAAACTTTAGGGCTATGTATAGTTACAATTTTATTATGGGTTGCATTTATAATCACAGAATTACGTGTGGAAAATCCATTATTTAATTTCAAGTTGCTCTTGTACAGAAATTATTCAATTGGACTTGCAATTACATTATGTTATTGCATTGCATATTTTTCATTACCTTTATTGTTAAGTATATATTTGCAAAGTGCATTACATTTAAGTCCTACTATGTCGGGGCTATTGATGATTTCACTATCTGTACCGCAGCTTATATTAGGTCCCTTTGCAGGTAAACTTGTAGATAATATCGGATCATTAAAGACTCTTACATTTGGAATTGTATTTCTTATTATAGGAATATTCTTTCTTGGAAATCTTGGGGGAGAGCTATCAGTTAAAGCTATAGTTACACCATTAATATTATTATCAATAGCAAATGGCTTAGCTTGGCCGTCGTTAGCGAAAACTGTATTGTCAGCAGTGCCTAAAGAACAATCTGGTTCAGCATCAGGGATGCATTATACTATAATGAATGTTGGTAAAGCATTAAGTCAGACATTGGCAATACTAACAATAGAAGTTATTATACCTGCGGATGTAGTCTCTAAGGTAATTATAGGTTTGGGAAGCTTTGCTAATGTAAATATAAGTGGGAATTTAGTTAAGTCTATAGATTCCAGTTTCAGATTTTTTACAATTTTCTTTGTAGTTGCGCTAGGGTTAAGTTTATTTCTTTTATATTCTAAAAGAGGAGAGAATATTAAAGAAAGAGTTGATATGGCATAGGTTATGGCACATTATTTATTAATTTATATCTTTAGATATCATTAGATAGGTAAAGAAAAGTGATTGTAAGGCTTTAATCACTTTTCTAATATCCAAGATTAGCATTTTATTTGAATTAGACTTAGAATATAATTATTAAAAAGGAGGATTAATATGGAAAATGTAATTGAAAATATAAAATCAAGAAGAAGTATAAGAAAATACAAAGAGGAACAAATAAAAGATGAGGAACTATTTACAATCTTAGATTCAGCAAAACATGCACCAAGTGGAGGTAACTCTCAAACATGGCAATTTACTGTAGTTCAAAATAAAGAAATTCTTTTAGAGTTAAATGGATATATTAAAGAAGCTTTTGAAAAGCTTGAAGTTGATGAAAATACCTATAAAAGTAAAAAAGCAGGTAAAGTTGCATCGAAGAAAGATGACTACAATTTTTATTACAATGCTCCAACTTTGATTATAGTATCGAATGAGTCTAACTATAGTAATGCAATGGCGGATAGTGCTTGTGCTATAGAAAATATGCTTTTAGCCGCAAATTACTTGGAACTTGGAGCATGTTGGATAAATCAATTAACATGGTTTGATAATGATGAAAATGTAAGAAATTTACTTACACGCTTAGGAATTTCAGAAAAACATAAGGTTTGTGGTTCTATTTGTGTTGGTTATATAGATGGTGTTAAGCCAGAGAAAAAAATATTGAAGGAAAATACAGTGACTATTATAAGATAATAGGGAATTATATTTATATTGACTTATAAAATATCATCAAATCAATTAATAGTTGGTTTAGTGATTTGAACTGTACATTAACTTCATACCACCCACTAAAATCTAAAGTTTGGATTTTAGTGGGTGATTTTTTTATTATTCTGCTTTTCCTTTAGAGTATGTTTTTTATGTTCAATGAAAGCCAATTGTCTTTCAATCTCTTCTTTTTTTGCTAAAAGTATTTCCTCTTGTTCTAAAACAATGGAATAACGCTCTTTAAGTCCTATTTTATCTTCATTAGAAAGACCAATATAATGGCGAATTAGATCAATTCCCATTCCTGTACTTCGCATACATTGAATCATTCGTAATCGCATAATTTGATCATCAGAAAATAAACGAATATTATTCTTATCTCGAGCTATTCCTTGGAGTAATCCGATATCTTCATAATAACGAATAGTAGGTTTAGATAGTTTAGTTATTTTAGAAACTTCATTAATTGTATATTTGGGGTCGGATCCATAAATAAAATTTTCCATAAAAAAATCTCCTGAAATTTCTTGACTTAAAGTTACTTGAATGTATTAAAGTGATTATAGCATATAGAAATATGAAATTCAATTTGGAGGCAATGAAATGAAGAATAATGAAAAGATTAAAGTAATTGACAAGATTTACATTAATGGAGAATTTATAAAACCTAATGGAACAGAATCAATGGATATTATAAATCCTTCAACAAAAGAAATAATCGGAAGTGTAATCTTAGGGAATGAGGTTGATACACAAAAGGCTATTGCAGCTGCTAAAGAAGCATTTAAAACATTCTCCAAAACTACATTAGAAGAGCGAAGTGATATGCTTAAAAGGCTATATGATGCTGTAATCTCTAGGGCTGATGAGCTAACCCAAGCATGCGTAGAAGAATATGGTGCGGCAGTTAAGGCAGCAGCAGGCAGAACTCAACTTACTGCTAATAGTTTTCTTTGGGCTAAGGAAGTGATGGAAGAGTTTGAGTTCACTAAGTATATTGGTAAAGCCAAGGTTGTCCTTGAACCTGTAGGAGTAATTGCTTTGATTACCCCTTGGAACGCAAACAATTCCCAGATAGCTATAAAAGTAGCTACAGCTATTTCAGCAGGATGTACAGTAGTTATAAAACCTAGTGAATTTTGCGCTATCCAAACTCAAATTTTGGCTGAATGTTTCCATGAAGCAGGAATACCATCAGGTGTAATTAATATAGTTAATGGACTAGGAAGTTCGGTCGGTGCTGAATTAACTCGTAATCCAGATGTTGCAATGATTTCTTTTACTGGTTCTACTAAAACTGCTAAGATTATTCATCATGGTGCTGTTGATACAATGAAAAGAGTAATTCTTGAATTGGGAGGAAAATCACCAAATATAATTCTTGATGACGCTGATTTTACAAAAGCTATTCCACGTGCAATTATGAGCTGCTTCGGAAATAATGGACAAATGTGCATTGCTGGAAGCCGACTATTGGTTCCAGAACACCGTCTTAGTGAAGTTAAAGAACTTATTAAAAAAGCTGTTGAAAATACCAAGGTAGGATATCCATGGGAAGAGGATACGTTTATAGGGCCTATGATAAATGAAAATCACTATAATAATGTTCAACGATACATTAAGATTGGTATAGAAGAAGGTGCTGAACTGATAGTTGGAGGAGAAGGGCATCCAGAAGGATTGGAGAATGGTAATTTTGTAAAGCCAACAGTTTTTGCAAATGTAACTAGAGATATGACTATTGCTAGAGAAGAAATATTTGGCCCAGTTTTATCTATTTTGACTTATAGAACCGAAGAAGAAGCCGTAGAAATTGCAAATGACACAGTATATGGTTTAGGGGCATATATAAGTTCTTCTAATATAGAAAAGGCGAATCAAATTGCTTCTCAAATCGCTGCAGGAACAATTTATATAAATGATGTTATGCTTGAGATGAAAGCACCATTTGGTGGATTTAAACAGTCTGGAATTGGTAGAGAATGCGGCATATACGGACTTCAAGAACATCTAGAACCTAAAACCATAATAGTTTCTAATGAGAATATTAAATAAAGAATTCATATGGCATAATTAGTAATTTCACTACTAATTAGATTTCTAATGGTTGTGTGTTTGTAAAAAGAGTGTTTCTATTTCATTATAACCCCACAAGAATCTCGAAATTAGATTCTTGTGGGTTACTTTTATTCATAGATATTTAAAGAATAAATCTATATTTTTAATAGTTGCAATATATAGTATAATAGTTGTTAGAAATCAGGAAAGAAATTAATATTTATATTTAATAATTTCTAATAAATGATAGGTGAGGAACGTAAAGAGATGACAATGGAATTAGAGAAATACTATAATAAATTTTGTGAAGATAAAAGATTAACTAGAAAATATGCACAAGTTGAGTTTTTAACTTCTATGAAATATATTCATGAGTATCTAGAAAAGAATAATGGTTCCAAAATTTTAGATGTTGGTGCTGGAACAGGAAGATACTCTGTGGAGCTGGCAAACGATGGGTATGATGTTACAGCAATTGAGCTTGTAAAGCATAATCTAGGTATTTTAAAATCAAAAGGAAGTTCAGTAAAAGCATATCAAGGGACAGCATTAGATTTATCAAGATTTGAAGAAAATACATTTGATATGACATTGGTATTTGGGCCGATGTATCACTTATACAATTTTCAGGATAAAGCAAAAGCCTTACAAGAGGCGAAGAGAGTAACAAAAGTTGGAGGCGTTATCTTAGTAGCTTATTGCATGAATGAATATAGCGTACTAACATATGGTTTTAAAGAAAATAATATTCGTGCGTCTATTGAAAATGGAAAGCTTACTGATGATTTTCATGTTATATCTGAACCAAAAGATTTATATGATTATGTAAGGATTGAAGATATCAATAAGTTAAATGAAGAAGTAAGACTAAAAAGGATAAAATTAATTTCAGCAGATGGGCCAGCGAATTACATGAGATCTGTTTTAAATGCTATGGATGAAGAGACATTTAAGCTTTTTATCAACTATCATTTTTCTACATGTGAAAGACCAGAGTTGCTTGGAGCAAGTGCACATACATTAGACATTTTAATAAAGGAATAGGAAAAGAGAGTAAGAGAGCTAAATTTTAATTATTAATAAGAAATAAATATAGCACATTTTTCAAATATGAAAGGTATAATATAAAATAAATTCTTAACAAAGTGTTTGTTTTATATTATACTTTTTTGTCTTTAAATAAAAAAATTTTATAATATTATACAGGAACACCATGTGATTTCAATATTTACCAATAACTAAGTGGATAATTATTATTGTTAAATAATTATTTTATATTGAATACAATTGATTTAGTGCTATAATAAAATTATAAAGGATTGATTATATTAAGGAAAAAGGTGTTTATTATGAATGTTAAATTAGAAAATATATATAGATTATTTATTAATGGAGAATGGAGAGATGCTTCAGATGGAGCGACAATAAAGACTTATAATCCAGCTAATGGGGAATTTTTAGCTGAGATTGCAGATGCTACAGAAAAAGATGTAGATGATGCTGTTAATTCTGCAAGACAAGCCTTTACTACATGGAGCAAAACTACTGTTGTAGAAAGAGCAAATATATTAAATAAAATTGCTGATATTATTGAAGAAAACGCAGAATATTTAGCTACAGTAGAAACTTTAGATAATGGAAAACCAATTAGAGAAACAACAGGAGCAGATATTCCATTAGCAGCAGATCACTTTAGATATTTTGCAGGTGTTATTCGTGCTGACGAGGGTTCTGCAACAATGATAGATGAAAATACTTTAAATTTAATATTAAGTGAGCCAATTGGTGTTGTAGGGCAAATAGTTCCTTGGAATTTTCCATTTTTAATGGCGGCTTGGAAGTTAGCCCCAGTGTTAGCAGCTGGAGATGTTTCAGTATTTAAGCCATCAAGTACTACTTCATTGAGTGTATTAGAGCTTATGAAACTAATACAAAATATTGTTCCTAGTGGTGTAATTAACGTTATTACAGGAAAAGGATCAAAGAGCGGTGAATATTTGCAAAATCATGAAGGACTTGATAAATTAGCATTTACAGGCTCTACAGAAGTTGGAAGACAAATTGGACTTGCTGCGGCTAAACGTATTATTCCTGCAACTTTAGAGCTTGGAGGAAAGTCAGCTAATATTTTCTTTAGTGATGCAAATATGAACATTGCATTAGAAGGTATTCAATTGGGAATTTTATTTAACCAAGGACAAGTTTGTTCTGCAGGTTCTAGAATATTTGTACAAGAAGATTTTTATGATGAATTTATGGAAAAAGCAATTGCTGCTTTTGAAAAAGTTAAAGTTGGAAACCCATTAGATCCTAATACTCAAATGGGAGCACAAGTTAGTGAATCTCAACTTAAAAAGATTCTTAAATATATAGAAATAGGTAAACAAGAAGGAGCAAAAGTAGCGACTGGAGGGGAAAGATTCATCGAGGGCGATGCTAAGAATGGATACTTTATGAAACCTACTTTACTTACAGATGTCACTAATGATATGAGAATAGCTAGAGAAGAAATATTTGGGCCAGTTGGAGTTGTAATTAAATTTAAGACAGAAGAAGAAGTCATTGCTATGGCAAATGATAGTGAATATGGTTTGGGTGGTGGAGTATTTACTACTAACTTAAATCGTGCTATAAGAGTTGCTAAAGGAATAAGGACTGGACGTATATGGGTTAACACTTATAATACTTTCCCTGCAGGTGCAACATTTGGTGGATACAAAGAATCTGGTATAGGCAGGGAAACTCACAAAGTTATACTAGAAGCGTATACTCAAAAGAAAAATATCATAGTTAATTTATCAGAAACTCCTGGTGGAATGTATATAAAGTAAGGAATATTGAATCATATTATATGTATTAGAATTAAGCCTCTATATCTTAGGTTTAATCAGGTATATATAACTTCAAGAATTTTAAATATAAACTCATTACTGAATTATATATATACTATAATAGCCATAAAGATCCTGATTACGGATCTTTATGGCTATTTAAATGAGAAAAGTATTATTTACAGTCAATTAAAGCAACGCATTAACGCCATTTACTTTAGCTTGTTCATCATCATCTATAGGGATTATAATACATTTCTTTCCGTCTATTATTTGCGATTTTATTTGAGATACTTTTTGAGGTTTTACATTAAGTACAATATCATAATTTGGAGCATCACTAACCTCAGTTTCCATTTCAGAGTTTTCAGTATTGTTTGCATCAGATGCTGTTTCTGAATCAAGAGTTTCATCTAAATTAGAGTCAGAATCCACTTCTAAGATGGTATCAGATTCTGTCTTTAAAGCAGAATTAGGCTCTGACTCTAAGATCTTATTCAAAGCTGATTCAGTTTCTGATTCTAAAGCAGCTTCTTTTTCTGAATCTGATAAAGCATCCAGTTTTGTCTTTTCAAGCCTTTCTTCAAGTATGCGTACTTTCTTTTCAAGTTTTTCTTCTTTTTTTCTTTGTTCATTTGCTGCAAGTGCTTTTTTATCAATTAAATTTTCAGCTACAGGTGGAGTATCTCCAAATGCTTCTGTATATGATTTTTCAATCTTTGCAGTGATCTCTTCAGGAACTCCACTTTCGATTAAAATATCTTGAATATTATCATTACTCAAAACTATAGGTTCAGCATTTTTGCCGTTAACAGTAGTATGATCATCTACTATAGTATTGAGAGTCTCTTGAATTTCCATAAAGAAATGATCTGATTTTTCATCATCACTTCCAACAGCTTTACGAATTATATTTTGGAATGTTTCTTTTTGTTCAGTAGCTGTTTGTTTTGAACTACAACCTAAAGCTTCCTCCATAAATTCAGGATGAGGATCTTTTGCATCTTTTGTGTAATACATAATAGAATGAATATCAGTACTACGATCTATAAATGCTGGAAATACAAATCCAAGATCTGGTGGACCAACGACCCAATCTCTAATACGAGCTCCAATTCGATTTTCATCTTCAAGATATCCAAGAGCTGGTTTTGAAAGTGATACTGGACAGATTGCACATAATATATATTCGTAGACCTCTTCAGATTCATCTAACTTAGAATTATCTGTAGTTTTTGTCATAACATCATAGGCATCATGAAAAACAAGTATTAGAAAGTTACCTGTGTATTCATAACTATTTATAATCATTTTATAAAAGCTATCGAGCATAGAATCATCTTTTAATTTACTTTTTTTTAGCTCCATTAAGGAAAGCTGTCTGCCACCTATGCCTTCTTCATCAAGAGGAAAGTTCAGTTCAAGAATGTTATTTCCAACTGTTCCAGATAGTGTTTTCTTGGCAATTTCTAAATATTTAAAGAATTCTTCCTCTCTTAGATTTAAAAAAGTTTCTTTAAATTTTAATACAATATTTTTTTGACCATCTACATAACAACCACACATTTTAGTAAATGTACAGTCATCTTTTTTTAAACGTCTTTTTAATTCTAATATATCTTTTTTGTTCATAAATCTCCCTCTCATTTCGCCGAGTTTTTATTAGATACATGAAATAACATGTCCAAATTTACCGTAGATATTTTATACTTAAACTCTAAAGTATTCCATTTAGAACCCCGTAGTTTCTTATAAATGTTGCATTTTAAGAGTCTTGATTCTGTAGATAAAAATAGACTGACTATTAACTTCTATTTTGAATACGCTTTAGACATGCCCAAAATACTTCACATAATATAGTATAGTGTTGAATTGATAGCTCTGCAAGATATTAAGTGAAGTTTACAACCATATTTTGTAATAAGATTTAAGCGTTCATATTTGAGTAAACGTATAATATAAACACAGTTAATTTTATATAGAAATTAAAAATATCAAAAAATATTATATGAAGGTATAGACAATTAAATCCAATTATGATAAGATTTAATTACTTAAACGTTTACTGAAAAAGAGGAATATTTTATGAATAGTAATATTAAAAGACCTACAATTAAAGATGTCGCTAAAAAATCCAATGTTTCTGTTGCTACAGTTTCTAGGATAATAAATAATCTAGATGGTTACTCAGAAGAAACTAGAAAAAAAGTAATTGAAGCCATGGATGAACTTGGTTATCAAAGAAATGCCATTGCAAGAAATCTCAAGGTTAAAGAAACACGAACTATTGGAGTGTTACGTCCTAAGATAAGTACTACATATTATGTAGAAATTTTAAATGGAATAGAAGACTTTGCGCAACGCAATAATTATAGCGTTATAATCTGTAATGGTGGGGACAAGTGGGAGAGAATGTCAGAATATCTTCAGGTATTATCTGAAAGACAGGTAGATGGATTAATTGTTTGCAGCATACCTCCAGATGATACTTTATGCAAAAGAATAATAGATTCACATATTCCAACAGTTCTTGTTTCAGGATTATCGTACAAGTATTCATTGCCTTATGTTAAGGTTGATGATTATCAAGCTGCTTATTCAGCAACATCATATTTAATTGAAAATGGCCATAAAGAGATAGCAATTATATCAGGACCGACTGAAGACCCTATAGCAGGAGTACCACGTTTAAATGGATTTTTGCAAGCATTAAGAGATAATAACATATCTATAAAGAAAAATCTTATTAAAGAAAAAGGGTTTGGCTTTATAGACGGGGTTGAAGGCATGAATGAACTTCTAAAGACAGGTGAGAAATTTACAGCTGTTTTTGCGGCATCTGATGATTGTGCTGTTGGAGCATTATCAGTAGCACATAAGAATGGTTTAAAAGTACCAGATGATCTATCTATAGTAGGTTATGATAACACAAACATAGCTGAGATGTCATATCCACCTTTAACAACAGTAGCACAACCTTTATATGATATGGGGAAAAAGTCTGTTGAAATGTTAATAAAAAGAATATCCTACAACGAAAAAGTTGAAAGCATAATAATGCCATTTGAAATTATAGAAAGAGAAACAGTTAAAAAAATTAAAGCTATATAGACTGCACTAATAAATCTACATTTAAAGTTATAAGATATTAAGTACTCAGTTATGATTTAAATGTAGAAAATTAATAGTAATATATAAATTATTATAGGAATATAAGATATTCAATGATTATTTATAAAATAATATGAAGCTATATTACAAGTTTCTATATACAATTCTAAGTTTAAAACTTTGTAATATAATTTCATATAAGATTTGAGAAAGATATTACGTAAATTTTTATAGTTTACGTAAACGATTAAGTATTAAGGAATAAAAAAAGATATTAAAATGTACTTCTTAAGGCTGATGTGCCTAAAATAGTATAGTTAATATAATATTAAATCTACGTAATCGTATACTGAAATTACAAAGTAGGGGGAAGAGAAATGAATAAAAAATTAAAATTACTAATGTCAATTACTATTAGTGCAGTAATTGGAACTTCATTATTAGCTGGATGTGGTTCTAAGGGAGGTAGCACAGAAAATGGAAAAGTAAAATTAGAGTTATTTTCAACTAAGGCAGAAAATAAAACAATATTACAATCATTAGCAAATGAATTTCAAGAAAAGAATCCTGATATTGAAATTTCAATTAATTCACCTGCAAATGCTGGTACTGTTTTAAAAACAAGACTTGCTAAAAATGATATGCCTGATCTAGTAGCTTTAGGTGCTGATGTAAACTATGGTGCACTAGTAGATGCAAATGCCCTCGTTGATCTTACTAATGATGGCATTATTGAAAACATACAAAAACCATATTTGGATATGCTTCATGGCATAGCAAGTAATGATAACGGAAAGATATATGGAGTTCCATATGCTACTAATGCCGATGGCGTTTTATACAATAAAGATATATTTTCAAAGCTAGGATTGCAAATTCCTAAAACTTGGGATGAATTTATGGCTGTATCGAAAAAAATTAAAGATGCAGGTCAATTACCACTTTATTTGACACTTAAAGATGCATGGACTGGAATGTGTTTCTGGAATGTTATAGCTAGTGACTTGGAGCCTAGTAATTTCTTAGCGGATAAAAAAGCAGGAAAAACAACTTTTGAAGCTACACATGGAGAAATAGCGGACAAGATGGAGACTATAGGAACTCTTGGGCAAGAAGATATTTTAGGAGTATCATACAATGATGGTAATGCAGCCTTTGCACAAGGTAAATCAGCAATGTATTTACAAGGTAATTGGGCTATTAGTGAAATAAAAAAAGCAAATCCTAATATAAATATAGGCATGTTCCCATTACCTGCAAGTAACGATCCATCTAAAAATAATATAGTATCTGGTATAGATGTGTTATTTGGAATAACAAGTAAGTCAAAACACTCTGATGAAGCAAAAAAATTCATAGAATTTATGACTCAAAAGGAGAATGCTCAAAAATATATAAAAGATCAATTCGCATTTTCTGCAGTTAAAGATGTGACACAAGATGATCAAAGTGTAACAGATGTACAAGAAAGCTTTAAAAATGGAAAAATTGGTGTTTTCCCTGATCACTACTATCCAAGCTCATTTGATGCAGCAAGTTTAGTTCAAGGGTTCTATAGTAAAAAAGATAAGGCAGAATTCTTAAAACAACTTGATACTGAATACGATAAAGCCAGTAGCAAACAATAAATAGAGAAAATAAAAGGCATGAGGATGTCCTAAAAGATAGTTGAGGATGCGATATTTACTGATAAGCATGAAAAATAATGTCTCTATGAAAATAGACTGATTTTAGGACAACCTATGCTATATGCTAATAATATTTATTTGTCAAATGAAAAAATAATAGGGGGCTGAAGGTTTTGAAAAAGAAAAAAGCTTTTTATATTATGACTATACCAGCAGTTTTGTTATTCTTTATATTTCATACATTATCCCTTTTAGAAGGTGTATTTTATAGTTTTACCAATTCAAAAGGATATGGTGATTGGAGTTTTGTTGGATTAAAAAACTATATTGCAGTATTTCAAGATAGTAATGTTATGCATGCGTACATTTTTACTTTCAAATTTGCAATTATAACTACAATTATAGTAAACATACTAAGTCTTTTAATTGCTGTAGGTTTAAACTCAAAAATAAAATTTCAAAATACTTTAAAGTCAATATATTTTATTCCTAATATATTAGGAACTTTAATAGTAGCATTTATATTCAATTTTGTATTTGCTCATGTTATACCAAACATTGGAGAGACTATGAACATTTCTATGCTCAGTAAAAACATCTTAGGTGATGAAAAGCTTGCATGGCTTGGAATAGTGTTCGTAGCAGCATGGCAATCCATAGCCTTTAATACAATCATATATTTATCTGGACTTCAGACAATTGATACTGATGTTTACGAAGCCTGTGATATTGATGGCGCTAGTTCATGGCAAAGATTCAAAAGCATAACATTTCCATTAATAGCACCATTTTTCACAATTAACATGGTTTTATGTATGAAAGGATTTTTAATGGTATTTGATCAGGTTGTAGCTATGACAGGAGGAGGACCTGGAACTGTTACTCAATCAATATCTTATGTAATTTATAACGGAGGATTTAATCAAGGTAGTTTTGCATATCAATCTGCAAATGCTGTTATTTACTTCATCGTAATTGTGGCAATATCATTATTTCAGCTTAGAGTCCTTGAAAAGAGGGAGGAAAAAGTACTATGAGGAGAAACAAAACTAATTGGATAGTAACTACGCTTATGGCAGCAGGAGCTTTGGTGGCTATAATATTTCCAATGTATCTAACAATATTAATAGCTGTAAAATCTCCACAAGATATGGTACCAAGTGCGTTATCATTTCCAAAGTCACTGCGTTTTGAAAATTTTACTGAAGCTATTGAAATGACAAATTTCTTTGATGCTCTAAAAAACAGTTTAACAATAACAGTTTCGGTATTAATTCTTACAATACTTTCAAATTCTTTGGTTTCATATGCCATAGCTAGAAATAGAAAGAAAAAGTTTTTTAATGCATTATACTATTACTTTTTAAGTGCTATGTTTGTACCATTTCCAATAATTATGCTACCTCTTGTAAAGCAAGTAAATATGTTAAACATGGATAATATCATTGGAATAATATGCTTATATGTTGTATTTGGATTGCCTTTTAATATATTTTTATATTCAGGTTATATTAAATCAATTCCAGTTTCACTTGAAGAAGCAGCAACAATAGATGGTGCTTCTACATTTCAAGTATTTTGGAGAATAATTTTCCCTTTACTAAAACCTATTAATGCTACGGTTGCAATTACTACTTGTTTGTGGACATGGAATGATTTCATGTTGCCACTTATTATCTTAGGTAAGCCAGAAATGGCTACATTGCCTTTAGTTCAATACGTATTCCAGTCTCAATTTACTACAAATTATAATCTGGCTTTTGCGTCATACTTGCTAGCATTATTACCAATGTTTATTGTATACATCTTTGCGCAAAAATGGATAAGAAATGGTATTGTCACTGGAGCTGTTAAATAATAAAAATGCATTTAAACGAAATAAAATAAGTAATATTAAAAGGAGAATAAGTCATGGATAAAAAATGGTGGAAAGAAAGCGTTGTTTATCAGGTATATCCTAGGAGTTTTAATGATTCTAATGGAGATGGAATTGGAGATTTAAGAGGAATAATAGAGAAGTTAGATTACTTGAAAGAATTGGGGATAGATGTAATATGGTTATCTCCAGTATATAAATCGCCAAACGATGATAATGGATATGATATAAGCGATTATGAAGATATAATGGATGAATTTGGAACAATGGAAGATATGGATGATCTTATTAAGGAAGGAAATAGAAGAGGAATAAAAATTCTTATGGATTTAGTTGTAAACCATACTTCTGACGAACATAAATGGTTTATCGAAGCTAAGAAATCAAAAGATAATCCTTATAGAGATTATTATATATGGAGAGATCCAGTAAATGGAGAAGAACCAAATGATTTAAGATCAACATTTAGCGGTAGTGCATGGCAATATGATGAAACTACAGGGCAGTATTACTTACATTTATTTAGTAAAAAACAGCCAGATTTAAACTGGGAAAATGAAGAGGTCCGCAATAGAATTTATAAAATGATGAACTTCTGGATTGATAAAGGTATTGGCGGATTTAGAATGGATGTAATTGAACTTATAGGAAAGATCCCAGATAAAAAAGTTACGCATAATGGTCCAAAACTCCATGAATATATTAGAGAAATGAATAAGAAAACATTCGGCGGCAAAGATTTACTAACAGTTGGAGAGACTTGGGGATGCACTACAGAAATAGCTAAGAAATATTCAAATCCAGATGATAGTGAACTTAGCATGATATTTCAATTTGAGCACATTTTATTAGATCAACAACCAGGTAAAGAAAAATGGGATTTAAAGCCGTTAGAATTATTAGATTTAAAGAAGGCATTATCTAGATGGCAAGTAGAGCTAGAAGGCACAGGCTGGAATAGTTTATTCTGGAATAATCATGACGTACCAAGAATAGTTTCAAGGTGGGGAAATGATAAAGAATATAGGGTAGAAAGTGCGAAAATGCTTGCTACATTATTACATGGAATGAAGGGGACTCCATATATATATCAAGGTGAAGAGCTTGGGATGACAAATGTAAGATTTGAATCATTAGAGGATTATAAGGACATAGAAACTCTAAACATGTATGATGAAAGAAAAAAACAAGGTTATACTCATGAGGATATAATGCTATCTATATATACAAAAGGCAGAGATAATGCCCGTACTCCAATGCAATGGGATAATAGTGAAAATGCAGGTTTTACAAGTGGACAGCCTTGGATGAAAGTAAATCCTAATTATAGGGAAATAAACGTTAAATCACAATTAAAAGACGAAAACTCTATATTTAATTACTATAAGAAATTAATAAAAATAAGAAAATCAAATCCAGTAATAGTTCATGGAAAATATGAATTGATTTTAGAAGAAAACAAAGAAATTTTTGCATATACAAGAACCTTAGAAAATGAAATGTTACTAGTAATATGTAATTTTACAGGAAATGATACAAAATTTGTGTTCGAAAGAAAAATTGAATTTAAATCTAAAGCGCTTTTAATTTCAAATTATAATGTTAATGAAAATGATTCAATTGATAGTATAGAACTTAAGCCATATGAAGCTAGAATTTATAAGTTTGGGTTATAGATAAACAATATTAAACTTGAAGTTATGGGATAATCCACCGGAAGTAGAAATATTGTTATTTAGCAGGACTATGAAAATTTCGCTGAAAGTCCTAAATTGCAGTTTGTAAATCTATAGAGTGTATGGCTATGAAATTTAGAAAGTTGATTTAAAGTAAAACTAGATATCTACCCCCTCGGCTAATTAAACAGTCGAGGGGGTCTTGATTGTATTGAGATAATTATAGTTATGGTAACATTAAAAATATAATCTTGATAGTTTATATTCCAATAATAAACCTACATTTATAATTCTAGAAAGCCAAGTGCTCAATTAAGTCTGGAAGGTAGAAACTTAATTGCAAAATACATATAGTTAAATTGATGAATTAAGTGGGATCAGATAAAATAAGGTATATGAAGTATTTTTGAAGATATATATGAAAAAGTTTAGGAGGTATAATTTTGGAAAAAGAAGAAGTTGAATTATTGCCAGCAGGACTCATAACATGTTTATTAGATGACAAAGAAGTACGTATAATAAAAATATCTCCTGAAAAATTAACAGTGCGTGTGGCTGACGAAATAGAAAAGATAAGCAGTATAAAAGTTGCATTTCATAAGTTCGATGAAAACAGATATGAAGAGGTAATAATACAAGATTATAATATAGTGGAAAAAATAAAAGAAGATTTTAGTTTAATATATATTTTCAGCATTGAATCACAAAAATACTCACATAATGTAAGAAGTGCTTTTAAAAAGTATTCAAATTATATTATGTTAAAAGCTTTTGGTGATGGAAATGAATTTTCAAAGGAAATGGTTAATTATCCGGCAAGGCTAGATGAGGAGTTTCATAAGGATTATTTAGAACAGAAAGAAGAATGGCTGTTAGGTGTAAATTATGGAGATTGGGATGAAGATATTATTGATTCAGTGGAGATAGCTATTTCTTTAGATAATGATATATTATATAAAAAGTTTATGGATAATGATATCCAAACATTTAAGATGGATTACTTAAATGAAAATTTTATAGGGGGGCATGAGTTATTTAAGAAAGATATTAACAGGATTTATATTGGAAATGAATTTTGTCATAACTTATTTCCAGAAATAAAATTGTTAAAAGGCATGATGCAGAAAGCCAAAGAAGAGAGCCTCGAGATAACATTATGTTTTACATATATGAGAGAGTGCTATATAGAAAAAACAAAAGATATAATAGAGACAGTATATAATTGGTGTAATGAAAATAATACTAAGATAGAAATTGTTGTAAATGATTTTGGAATGCTAAAATTGCTTAAAGATAAGATAGATATTTTCAAGCTGTCACTAGGCGTTTTATTAAATAAGAGAAAAAAAGATCCAAGATATATTTACAAGAAAGGGTGCTTAGAAAATAAAGATCTTATAGCAACAAACAGTCTTAATAATTCAATTTTTACAAAGTTTTTGAAAGAATGTAAAATAGAACGATATGAATATGAAAATTGTGGCTATAAAATTTCTATTGCAGACGGGCACCATAGTATGCATATTCCTTTCTATCAAACAAATACATCTCAATATTGTCCACTATATGCAATGTGTACAACCATGGATAGAGGAAATCAGAAACTTGTTACTGACTGCCCAAAGTATTGTAGCGATTATGTATTTTCTTATCCAAAGCATTTAAATATGATTGGAAGATATAATTCGCTATTCACTTTTGATGATACTTTGCTTAAAAATCCAAAAGAATTAGAGTATTACATAAATAGCGGAATCGATAGAATTGTTTTAAATTTTCTATAGATATCGAAATATGAGCTTATACTTATATAGAGTTTAACTGTGATAGGTAACTATTTCACATACGTACATAAGGTATATCTATGAAAGGATGAAAACATAATGAAGATAGTAGCAGGAATGGGATGTATTGATGATTATATAAAATTAGTAAAGGCTGGAGCAGATGAAGTGTTCTGTGGATATGTTCCTTATGAATGGAATAAAAAATATGGTAGTTTATTTCCTTTAAATAGGAGAGAAGTACTTTATTATAACATTCAAATAAATTCACTTGAGGACATGAAAATACTAAAGAAAATGGTTGATTTTTATAAAGTGCCAGTAAATATAACTTTTAATTATTTATACTATCTTGAAGAACAATATGAAATGATAGCTAACATAATAAAAGATTTGATAAATATTGGCTTTAATGATTTTATTGTAGCAGATATTGCGCTTATATTATATCTAAAGGAGAGAAATATAAAGAGCTCAATACATTTAAGTGGAGAATGCGCTGAGCTAAACCGGCTTTCTATCGAATTTTTCAATAAACTAAATATATCACGATACATATTTCATAGGAAAAATACAATTGAAGATATGAAATCATGTATAAGAAGCAACGAAGTAAAAAATCTTGAATATGAAGCATTTATTTTAAATGAAAGATGCCATTATACTGGTGCTTTTTGCAGCTCCCTGCATTGTGATGAAATGATACATTTGTGTAAAGTTCCATATGAACTATTAAGAATAGATAAAAATGAGAGTAGTTTTTGTGAAGTTGATAAGAGAATTGAGTCTTATTACAAAGACATAGATGACAAGAATAAGGAAGAACTCTATATAGAAAATCAATCTGAGCCAGAAAATGAATATGGAAGTGAAAGTGAAGACGGAATGGAAGTTTCGTATTTCATTGGAGAAACTGGATGTGGATTATGTTCTCTAAAAAAGTTAAAGAAAGCTGGCATAACTCATTTAAAGGTAGTCGGAAGAGGGAATTCTATTGAGAATATGGAAAAGGATATAAAAATCTTAAAAAAGGCCATAGCTATATTAGATAATATTGAAATAAGTGAAACTTATGAAGAATATATAAAAAATAAGTTACTTGATGGCAAATGTAGCGGACAATGTTATTATTAAAAAGTAGGACTCACCATATAAAGATAAGTCCTTTTATAATCAATAAAATTTAAATATGCAAAATAGAACTTTATGCTTTTTGGCTAATCTTGTGTATAATAAGCGCAAGGATTTGAGTTATTATGCCAAAAGTACATACCCCATACCATCCAAAGTGAGAATAGCTATAGGAACCTAAAAACGATCCAAACGCCCCACCAAGAAAAAAGCTAACCATATAAATAGTATTAAGTCTATTACGTGTTTCTTCATTTAAAGAATGTACTCTTGCCTGATTAGATACATTACAAGATTGTACTCCTAAATCTAGAAGAATTACTCCTAAAACTAATCCCCAAATTTTGAATCCGAATAGGAAAAATAATAAATAGGAAACTATAACCACGACTATACATATGCCTATAGCAAATCTTGAACCTCTTTTATCAGCTACTTTTCCAACCAGTGGAGCAGCAAGAGCACCGCTAACACCTACTAATCCAAGTAAACCAGCTGCTTCAGCTCCCATATTGTAATGAGAACTTTCAAGTAAAAATATAAGGGATGTCCAAAAGGCGCTAAAAGCTGAAAACATTAATGCACCATTAAGAGAGGATTCTCTTAAGATTGGTTCTGTTTTTATTAAGTGTATCATCGATTTTAATAACTCAGAATATTTAATGTCAGAAATAGGGTTGCATAATGGTATCAATTTTCTAAGAATAAGCATGAGAGCAAACATCATAATTGCTGCGATAAGATAAACTATTCTCCAGCCAAGGTAGCTTCCTAAGATGCCACTAACTGTACGAGAAAGTAATATTCCAATTAATAAACCGCTCATTATTGTACCAATAGTTTGTCCTCTTTGTTGCGGATTTGATAGTTGTGCTGCCAAAGGAATAATAAGTTGAGGGATTATAGAAGTAAATCCAACGGCAAAAGAAGAGATTGTAAGAATATATATATTTGAAGAGAAAAACATGCTCATAAGTGAAATTACTGAGAATAAAAGCATTATCACTATTAGGTTTCTCTTTTCTTTTATATCTCCTAAAGGCAATATAAATATCATTCCAATTGCATAACCTATTTGTGTGAGCATAGCTGCAAAACCTATACTTAATTGGTCAACATGAAAAGTTTTTGCTATGTCTCCTAAAAGTGGTTGAATGTAATATAAGTTTGCGACTGTAAGTCCACAAGCTATTGACATAACTAAGATTAGTAATTTAGTTAATATAGGTCTAGTATTGGTATTATCTATTGATGAATTTGTTTTTAATACAGCATTAGTTGATTGATACATTTATAAATCACTTCCTTAAAATTATATAATACATATAATTGAGCAAAGGTCTAATTTACAAGTAATAAAAATTTCTTATAAATATCAATGCTACAATTATATGAGGGCTAGATTCGATAAAAGTTTATCGAATAAAATTAGTAAAAATCTTTTCTTCTCTTTCAGGAGTTTTTATAACTCCTTGACTATTTTCGATAAGCTTCATAAGCCAGGCCATGTTCTTGCCTAGGATTCTCATAATTTGTTGTCCTTCTTCATCTTGCATTACTTCACCTGGGGCTCTTCCGTTAATTACATTCCAATAGTTTGAAGTAGGAATAATCATTTCAGAATGATTAATATAATTGTTTAATTGATCGAAGGTTGGAATTCCACCTGCACGTCTTACTGCGACTACTGCAATGCCTACTTTAAGTCTTAACATACTATCAGTAGCTTCGGCTACACGAAAAGCCCTATCTAAAAATGATTTCATTGTTCCGGCAATTGCTGAATAGTGTACTGGTGACCCTAAGATTATGCCATCAGCATCTTTCATTTTTTCAATCCACTCGTTAACTGGATCAGTAGCAATGGCACATTTACCATTTTTATTTTTTGTGCAATATCCGCAAGCAATACAACCTTTTATAGACTTGTTCCCCACATGAATTATTTCTGTTTCTATTCCTTCCTTTTCTAGTTCATCAGTAACCAATTTTATTCCATGATAAGTATTACCTTCTTTATTTGGACTTCCGTTAAATGCTACAACTTTCATTTATTTTTCCTCCTCATAATACATATAATTTGATTAAATTTATAAGCTCTATTACTTATTTGTTTTTAATTGAATATTAATAAATATTATTCCCGCCATATATCTTAAAAATTCTAATAAAATAATAAGGCACTTGATAAAACTGAACGTTTAGTTTATAAATATATATTATACTAAACGTTCAGTATTGTAAATAGCTTTTTGAAAAAATAAAAAATTTATTTTTAAGTCTATTAATAGGGCATAAGAGGTATAATATCACTAACAATTAAGTCAAATGTTTAAAAGAGATAAATTAGAATTGATAAGTAAAATATATATAGTATAATAGACGTATAGTTTACTAAGTATAGGCTATAAGTTAATTACAATGGAGGTAACTACATATGGAGAAAAAATTGGGACGTCCTCGTAGCGAGAAAACTAAAAATGCAATTCTTTCCGCTGCCTATGATTTATTGCTTGAAAATGGCTTTGGAGCTGTTACAATTGAAAAGATTGCTGAGAAAGCTGGAGTTAGTAAAGCTACTATTTATAAATGGTGGCCCAATAAAGCTGCTGTTGTTATGGACGCTTTTTTTGACGCAGCTGTTGTGAGACTCCCAGTTCCGGATACAGGATCAACTATGGATGATATAATAATTCAAGTAAATAATTTAGCAAATTTTCTAACTAGTCGTGAGGGGAAGGTAATTAATGAGATAATAGCAGAAGGACAATTTGATCAAAAATTAGCTGAAACATATAGAACAGTATATTTTAAGCCTCGTAGACTTGATTCAAGATATATTCTAGAGCGTGGTATTTCTAGAGGAGAACTAAAAGAGGATTTGGATATAGAATTAGTTATGGATTTAGTTTTTGGTCCATTATTTTATAGATTATTAATAACAGGTGATATAGTAGATAAGAATTTTATAAAGAATATGGTCACTTGCGCCTTTAATGGCATAACTAAAAGTTAATAATGTAGAATATAGTGTAAAGCTAATGCATATCTTGTGGTAAGTTCATCTATTTGATATAATCATAAGAGTAAAGAATAACATATAGTCAGTTCGAAAGCCTCCTGACTTAAAATAAAACTACGGTTAAATAATTGATGATAATAAAGATTAAATTAATTTGTTGTTAATGGAATCTTTTATTTTTGTTGAGTATATTTATCGTAGGATTTTTCCTGCGATTTTTTTATTTTCTAGGAATCTATATTGAAGCAAAATTTGTGGAGATTTTGTTCTTTGAGGGTACGGAAATTATGGGGAAGGTTGATTAAGCAGGTTACCTTTAAAAATATTATTAGTAAAGTGGAGGAGTTTATATGAATAATAATAATGCAGTGAAAAGACTAGTTAAAACAGCTATCATAGCCGCACTTTATGCAGTTATAACGCTTGTTCTGGCACCAATAAGCTATGGTCCTATACAATTTAGAGTCTCAGAGATAATGGTATTATTGGCATTTTTTGATCCGTTTTATATTGTAGGTCTTACTCTTGGATGTTTTATTGCAAATATCCTTGGACCTAATGGTTTAGCAGATATAATATTTGGTACTTTAGCAACATTTATTAGTGTTTATGCTGTCTCAATTACAGAAAGGTTTGTAAAGAATAAGAAAACATCATTAATAATAGCATCGCTTTGGCCTACAATTTTTAATGGAGTAATAATTGGATGGATGCTTAACTATATTTATCAATTTCCACTTGTATTATCAATCGGAGAAGTTGCAATTGGCGAGTTTGTTGTTGTTACAATAGTTGGTGTGCCAATTGTGAGGTTTTTACAAAATAAATATAGCAGTTTTCCTTTATTTTGTAAAAATTAAGAATGAAGAACTGATATTTATAAAATAATGCCTATCAAGAAATATTGCAGTAAAATTTTTATTGCAATATTTTTTTATATTTTTTACAAATTGTGATTTTAAAAATGGAATTACTAAAATAAATAGCATAGGTATTAGAGAAATAAATAAATATTTAAGAGCAATCATTCAGTAATAAGCGTTTAAAAAATTATTATTGGATTTTTAATTATTATGTTAGGAAAGATCAAATCATAATTATTAAAATAGGCGATGTTAGCTGGAAGTAAGCCGATTTTATTGCAAGTAACAAAAACTCAATAATAAACATAAATATAGCATATGTAGAATATTTATGAATAGTGATTTAAATTGATTTATAGATTAATCTATACTGTTACATATTAATTATTGGAGGAATTATAATTAATTTTCAAGTTTGACATGAATATCCCCCTACTCTATAATTTAATTACACAATTTTGAAAGAACAAGGAAGCGAAAATTAGTATGATAAGTGTTATCGAAACCGCAATTATAACTATAATAATATCATTTATATCTGGATTACTGTTAGAGTATTATAAAAATCTGGCGCCTAAAATATTATGTAATATAGGAGAAGGTGTACAGTTAGAATTAAATAACAAAAAGATATGTGCATATGTTCTTAATATCAGAAACATATCTAATAAAACAATTCATAAGTTGACATTAAACATACAAGGGTTACAAAATGACTTAAAAATTGGAGATGCTCAAATAACGAAAGGATTGAAATTTGATTCTTCAATAGAAGATAACATTTTAGATGTATATATACCTTTCTTAAGTAAAAATGATGAGTTTTCAGCAACTCTGTATGTGGAAAGTAAATATGGAGAGTATAAAAAGCCTGTTGTAACAATTAGATCACCTGAAGATTTTAAAGAGATACAGTCAATAGAACAAGGAGGAATAATATCCTCACTATTTAACATGCCTAAAAATATAAATAAGTTACTTTGTAATATAATGAAAACTGATAAAGATTCAACCTCTAATAGAGGGCGCAGATCTACAGTAAATAAAGAACAATCTACTAAGAAAACAGTTAGTAAAGAAAATAGTAAGATATTTGGTGGAGGCAAAAACTCTGGTACCAATAGAAAAGCTCTAATAGCTATTATATCAATTATTTTAATTATAAGCATTGGAGCATTAGGAGGATTATATTTTCAGGAGATGTCCACTAATGCAAAAACTTCAGATGAAAAGACTGAAGTTCAGAAGCAATCAACGAGTGGATCGCAGTCAGAAGGTGAACAGACTAAAAATTCGAATGAAAAAATGCCGACAAGTGGAAAAAATAAAAATTCGGGAGTAAAAGTTTCAGGTAGTGAAACAAATAAAGATTCAGGTGCAAAAACATCGCAGAATGGAGATACTGGGAACACAGATACAAAGTCACAAGCAGGTGGAGTGCCAGAAAATTCAGATATGAAAACATCAACAGATGGAAATAGTCAAAGTAATACAGATACAAAGGCAGCAACAAGTTCAACAAATGGAACAAATGGAAGCACAAACTTAAAGCCACCAGCAGTCACAGCAACTGAAAATACAGATGCAAAATCATCAACCAGTGGAGCAAATGGAAATGTAGATCAGAAGTCATCTACAGATGGAACCACTAAAAATGTGGATACAAAGTCATCTACAGGTGGGACAACTGCAAATTCAGGAAATTAGTGTGAAATACATTTTATAAGTAATTAGTAGAATAATAACTAATATTAAAACGGCAGTTTTTTAGATAGTTGATATTTTAGCAAATCTTTAGGATTATGTTTACTATTTTCTATAGAAACCTACGTGAATTTAAATTTTGGATTCACGTAGGTTGTTTTTATTTTAGTGAAGCATTGAATGTATAATTATGGGGGTAACCATAGGTGATGATAATTACGTTACAAAAAGATTAAACAAAATAGTGTTACAATAAGTACAAAAGAATTAACATCTTCACTATCATACATAAGCATATAATAGTGAGTGGGATTTTTGGGATTTATAAGAGTTAGGATATTTACAGGGCAATGGTTGTGTATGAAAAATTAAAATTATAGATTTCTATATGTTATATTGAAGAATTTATATTACGTTCTTAGCGTTTAAGCTTATGGCAGGGATAGTGATAGTAATTTATTTATCGCAAAGTATATAGTTAAGGTATAGTTTAACTTGAGGAATAAATGTGAATATTTTATATAAACAGTATACTAAGTCTAAGAAATTAAACTATAATGATTAATGTTAAGTTAATATTATAAAAAATTGGAGATATTATATGAATAAAGTAGATACCTTAAAAATTTCAAACTATGATAAATTTAAGTGCATAGCTGATAAGTGCAAATTCACATGTTGTGAGGGATGGGATATTAGCGTAGATAACGATACATACAATAAGTGGGGAAATGACAAATCTGATAATATTTTAAATAATGTAAAAATAACAAGAAATGAAGGCAAAGATGGGTATTTTATAAATAAAGAAACTAATGAAGCATGTCCATTATTAGATAATCAAGGATTATGCAATATAGTAAAAGATCATGGGGAAAATTATTTATCTTTAACATGCCAAAGATTTCCTAGAATAGAGAATGTTTTTGAGGATAGAAGAGAGCTTTCATTATCATGTTCTTGCCCAGAAGTGTTAGAACTTATAGGTAGTGAGACTGGCAAAATAAATATGACTTCGGAAAGTCATAATAATTTAGAAAGTAATGCATTGGAAATTAAAGTTAGAGAAGCCATTATAAGCATAGTTCAGCAAGAAAATTTTTTGTTAGAAGATAAGCTTATTATTAGCTTTCAAATGCTATCGAATATTTTAGAAAATGAGAATCTTGGAGAAGATGCTTTATTAAAAGAATTAGAAAAGTATAAGAATAGGAATTATGTAAAAGAGCTTATTGACATGTATAAGGGAATAAAGATAAACACCAATGATTCAATTGAGGAAGTTAATAATCTATTTTTAGATATTATAGAGAATTATAAGGAAGTTTCTATTTTTTATATTCTTTTGAAAGATGTTGCTGATTTCGCGGAAAATACTAAAATTAAAAAACTTTCATCTAAATGGAACGATTATAAAAGTTTATTTGAGCAATATACTAGCTTTATTGAAAATTGTATTATATCTAAAATTTTTAGCAATTGTATAAGTGATGATATAGAAGAGATGATTATTTCATTTCAAATGATTATATTAGAGTATGTACTGTTAAGGTATGCCTTATTTCTAAAATATTCTGGGGACAAAAAAATAGATGAAGAAGATATAAAAAATTATATTTTAGCTTTTTCAAGAATAATAGGTAATAATACTGATGCTATGATAGAATTCATTAGGGATGGCTTTGGAGATGATATTTTAGAGATAGGATATTTGTGTTTTATAACTCTAGCTTAATATCACAAGAAATATAAAAATAAGCATTTCTTATAATGATACCCTTAGTAATTATAAAGCACATTAAATCTATATTTAGTATGCTTTATAATTAATCTTAATGGTCTAGGCTGGGATAAAGTTCAAAGTAATTACTGAATTTGTGAAATTTCGAGCGTAGATTATTTTAGGAGACATAATAATTTAGTATCAATTTGGTATCACGCTTATAATGACATATATGCCATAATTTTAGAATTAGGCGGCATTATGTTTTATTTTAAATATAAAACTGTAGAATATTGTAAGATATATTTAGTATAATGGAGTGTATGAGGTGATGTTCTTGAAGTTAAACATTTTTTTTTGCTTGATACTATTATTATCTGCGTTAACATTAATTTATATAGGATATTTTTCATGGAAAAAAGATAAATTATATGTTTCAATGTCTTTGATTCCTGTATCAATTTATGCACTAGGATATGGATTTGAAATATTATGTACAAGCATAGAAGGAGTGAAATTCTGGATTAAAATAGAATACTTAGGTATTCCATTTATAGCTGTGTGTTGGTTAATGCTTGCACTTAACTTTACAGGCTATAAAGAGAAGTTTAAAAAGAATACTCTATCATTACTATATATAATACCTTCAATTACATTTATTATGAATTGTACGAATGATTTTCATCATCTATTCTATAAAGAACTATATATGAATGATACTGGAGTTTTTCCAATAGTAGGCATAATAGAAGGGCCATGGTATTGGATACATATTGCTTATACATACATTCTAATGATTGCAGGGTTAATATTTTTTGTATCAGCATATTTAAAATCAGCATCAATTATTAGAAAACAAATTTTGCTTATAATAGTTGCATGGGTAATTCCGTGGGGATCGGATATCATTTATATATTGAAGCTTTTACCATTTACTCTTGATTTATCTCCATTTACGCTTGCTTTTTCAGGAATAATTTATAGTTTTGCCATATTAAAATTTAAATTTTTAGAGCTTACCCCAATAGCATTAAACAAAGTATTTTCTAGTATGCTAGAAGGTGTTATAATATTGGATTCTGAAAATAATATAGTGAATTTTAATGATTCAGCAAGAAATATTATTTTTGAGTTGAGAGACATAGATCAAGGAGAACAAAAGATTGATGAAGTATTTAGGAAACATAAAACATTATTAAATGTTATAAAGAATGGATCCAGTAATGAAAGCTTAATGAGTATAAGATATGAAGAAGAGCTAAAATATTATAAGATAAATATTAATAATATATCTGAAAATAATGGTAGGGTAGTTGGCAAAATACTAATTTTAACAGATATTACTGAGATTGAAGTGCAAAGAAAAAAAGTATATGATAATGCCAAATTTCTTCAAACACTTATTGATGCTATTCCTAATCCTATATATTCTAAGGATGAATTTGGAGTATATAATCATTGCAATGCAGCATTTACAGAATTTTTGGGAATGAGTAAAGATGAATTTATAGGAAACACTGTTTATAACGTTTTTGAAGAGGAACTGGCTGAAGTTTATAACAATTCAGATAAGAATTTAATGAGCAAAAAACAATCTGAAGCTTATGAAGAAAGACTTACACATAGAGATGGTACATATCATGATGTAATCTTTAATAAATCAGTTGTTGTAAATGAAGATGATAATGTTAAAGGATTAGTTGGAGTTATAATAGACACTACTGAACAAAAAAAGAGCAAGGAAAAGATAAGTAAGCTATTAAAATTAAAAGAATCAATGCTAAAAATCGGGTACTCGATTAATGAAATATCTAATATTAATAATTTGTTGCAATTAATATTAAACGAAGTTATTAACTGCATTGATAGCAGAAGCTGTGGGTCAGTACTACTTCTAGATAAAGACAAAAGTTTAAAAATAGCTGTGGCTAAAGGCTATAACTTAGAGGATATTAAAACATTTGAATTAAAGTACGAAGAGCACTTTGCATGGGCTAATGAGAGAAGTAATGTAGATACAACAACTATTTTTAATGATATTCATAAAATAGAAAATATAAAAATGCTAGATACGGAAGATGGGATAAAAATAAAATCTATTATTAGTTCACCTATTATTATAGATGGCGAATTATATGGTTTTTTAAATATTGATAGTATCTACAACAATTGCTTTAATGAAGGAGATTTGGAATTAATGGAATACATGAGAAATCAAGTTTCTGTTGCAATTACTAATCATAAACTTCATGAGAGAACTTTATATTTATCTAGATATGATAAATTAACTAATGTATGTAACAGAACGTGGTTTGAACAATTAATTCACAGTGAAATTTATAATGTAGATAGGAATATAGAAGAATTTTTCCTCGTAGTTTTTGATTTAAATGACTTAAAGCTTGTCAATGATAACTATGGTCACTTGGCTGGGGACGAATTAATTAAGGAATTTTCAAAAGGCTTAAATGCTTTGGCTGGAGAGGGCGATATTATAGGAAGATTTGGTGGAGATGAATTTGTAGGAATTTTTTTGAATTCAGATTTAGTAAGTTTAACTAATAAACTGGAAGAACTGATTAGAAAATTTAAAGACTATCCACTAGTATTTGAAGGAAACAAAATTGTTTGTAGTTATAGCTATGGTATTGCTAACTTCCCAAGAGAAGGAATTGAATTTGATGAATTAATAAAGAGCGCTGATAGACGTATGTATGAGTATAAGCGCAAAGTAAAAAGTAAAAGAGCATTATTAATAGGTGTATAATAAAAATGATCAATGATTTTTAAATGTGAATCATTGGTCATTTTTAATTTTTCTTATATTTATGATTTCGGTAAGTTACCACATAAATTTAGTTTTAGAGTTGAATATCTATAATATAACTCATTATGAAGAATGAATTATATTATTTTTTATAAAATTTGAAATTGTTAAGCTAACTTACAGAAAACTTTATTATAATAAAATTTATAGATGTATTTTTATTTGATCAATATTATTATGGACAAGGTACATTTCCATGATTAAATAATAGATTTGTAATAAAGGAGCTTTCATATGTCAGCGTTAATTAAAAAGATAATATACTTAATATTTATTTTTTTTATAGGACTTTTTATAGGGTCATCATTTTTTGTTAGGGCAAAATATAATACTTTTTTATATGGAGATAAGCCAGTTCTTCAAAATCAAAAACTTGGTATTTTTATATTAATGATATTAATTTTAGTCTTATTAAGTGTATCTTTGTATAGAATGTGCTTAAAGCTTAACAGATATAGCAAGAGAATAGTGATTCCAGTAACTTTGGTATTTAGTTTTATTATTCAAATGACCATTATATTTTTATTTACTAAATTACCGACAGCTGATTCCCAAACAGTACTATCCTTAGCTTTAAATATGTTGTATAGGAGTGATTATTCGTCATTTCAAAGTAGTGGATATTTATATATGTTTCCTTTTAATTTTTCAACTGTATTGTATTTGAAAACTTTATTAACTATATTTCCTAATAACTATTTAGTTCTTAAAATTTTCAACATTTTATTTACCCTGGTTACGAGTCTAATCATTTATTACATATATAAAGAGCTAAATTACAAATCAAGAGATAATGATTATGGAGTTTTGATATTTGCATCAACCTATATACCATCTTTATTTATGAGTAATTATATATATAACGATATTATAGCTACAACATTGCTTACAAGCTCTATATATTTTTTAATAAGATTTGTAAAGGAAGGATCAATTAAATATATTGTAATTGCTTCAGTATGTTTATCAATAGGAAATTATTGTAGAAGCGTAGGAACTATTGTTTTAATAGCTGCTGTTTTTTATATTTTACTGCAAGTAAAGAAGACTGGAGTTAAAAAAGCAATAACATCATTATGCATATTAGGAGTGCTATTTAATATTCCAAACTGGAGTCAAAATTTGATTTTGCAGGAAACAAATGTTGTGAATGAATCTGTTAATAAAAATTCTGCACCCATATATCTGTGGATTAATATGGGGATGAATGAAGATACGATAGGTTATTGGGATAATATGAAAAGTTACAATATATATCAAAGACAGGCAAGATATAATAAAGAAAAAAGTACAGAGTTATTTAAAGAAGAAATTAAAAATAAATTATCAAATATGGGTTTCGCTGATTTAGCAAAAATGTATTATAACAAGATTATATGGACTTGGACAGAAGGAACATACCAAATTGAAACTTTTGGTATTGGTAATGAAGCAGTCAGCTCATCTCAGAGAGTTGGAAGAGAAGAAAAAGTATATAGCTATAATACTTTTGCGACTGAACTATTTAAAGGAGATTCTGTCTATAGAAGTGGATTACTTTGGATTTTATACGTAATGAATTTTCTTATGTACTGTTTTATATTCATTAGAATGATAGGTGTAATAAGGGAAAAGAAATTTGACGAAGTGCTCTTAGTTGTAGTGTTTTTAGGATTCGTTGGATTTTATGCTTTATGGGAAATAAAATCTAGATACATTTATCCAACATATCCTATATTGATAATTTTATCATACATGGGATTTAAAGATGTGTATGAATTTATTTCAAGAAGAAGTTTTATTAAATATATGTCATCAATTAGAAAGAGGTTGTAGAGATATGAAGAAAGTAATATATAGTATAGTCATAATTATGTTATTGTTTATTTGGTCAGTAGTATTGATTTCGTGTCAAGCAATCACAGCTCAAAATATAAACATTAATCCTGCAGATGGATTTAAGATAAATCAAGGAATGAATGGTGGTCCTAGCATGAGAGGAAAGGTGGGGATGAATGATAATGCTCATAAAAATCTAGATAATAACTAGATTTTATATGGACCATTTCAGTTGTAAATTAGATATAAAAAGTAGAACAATACAAATAATTGGGAATTTGCTGTATAATTTATATATACTAGTAAAAAAGTAAGGAGGTTAAAATGAAAAAATACAGGCAGATTATAAGAAAAAGGATATTTTTATCAATGATATCTAACCCAATATTTGTATTTATATATTGTATTTCGCTTTATGAGTTATATACGCTTTCTAGGTTTGGAAGATTTCATAATAATATTATTATATTATTTGGATGTATAACATTCCTTTTAGCGTGGCTTATATATGTAATAATAAGAAGTATAAGAAAGCCTATAAGTGTGCCGCAACAGATTATAGAAAAATATAAATTTAATGAAAATAATATAAAAGTTTTACAAGAAGATGAACTAGAGATAGATTTTCAAGATATAAAGTCATTTAGAATAAATAGAAAATATGCTGTTATAACACTTAGAAACAGAGACATATTAGTTTTAAGTATGATAGATAGAACAGATGAAGAAATACGCATAATAAAGAAGAGCTTGAATGAGGAAAAGATTTTTAAATCAAATTATAAAACTATATGGATCTATATAGCTATGATAGTTATATCTGCTGCAACATTATTTTACGGAGCCAAAATATATAATGATACAATAAGCTATAACGGAAAACTTTCGTGGTTTTTAAGTGATTTGAAAAACAAAAAGACAGTAAAGTTTGAACATAACAATATATATGAAAATGGAATAGAAGGTATTTTCGCAGACATTAATAAAGAAATTCATATGCCAGATAAATTGTATGTTTCAAGTAACTTTAATCTTAATTTTAATTCGGATGGAACAATTACGTCTTTTGATACATATCTTTATGGAAAAGATAATAAGGGTAAGTTAGAAAGTTATTTAATAAGTTATAATAATGACAAATCAGATAAAATAACAATATATTTAAATGGGTATGTAAATGCTGATTATAATGAAGATAAATTGTTAGAGCCATTGCTAAGTACAATGAAAGCTATCCCACTTAAGGATACAGTGAGCAAATGGAATGAAAATAAATATGGAATTCTTTATTACGGTAATCGAAGTTTTGGATATAATACTGATGGAATTACTTATATTAATCTAGAAGGGAGCACAAAAGCAGCTTCAAAGGCCTCTTCAGAGATAATAGGCTATGCTGTTTCAGTATTCGTACCTGGTAAAGAAAAAATATATACTCCGTATAGATATATTTTAACAGAAGATTTAAATAACATTAAGACGCATACACCTTTAAAAGAAGACAAAGATAAAAGTATTTCTCAAAAATCAAATAATCAGGATGAATTTTATATGTCTGACCAAGTTGGTTATAGGCTAGAAGTGACTGGAGCTGCAGCTGGAAGCAGGTCGTACTCTTTGAAGAGCACAATTAATGGCGGAAATACATGGACAATTGTAAATGAAGATCCTTTTGCAGGGAAAACAGGAGTGGCAGCTGGAATAAGTTTTTTGAATGATAAACTTGGTTTTTTATGTTTATCTCATAGTGGCGGAAGTAATGGAGAATTGTATCGCACCGAGGATGGCGGTGTATCTTATAAAAAAGTAAGTTTTCCAGAGAGAAAAGTAACACTAGATAATGGGAAAAAATATAATCCTTTTGATTTACCAGATATGCCGTATGAGCAAGACGGAATCCTTAATATTTTAATAGGTCAGGGATCTGATGGAGATTATAATGGGGGATGCAAGGCTTTGTATGAATCAAAAGATGAAGGGTTAACATGGGAATATGTAAAAGAAGTTGATAGTAAATGATTTTTAGTTTTTTATTTCCAATATAGTAATCCAAATTTCAGCATAGTGAGTTTGGTAAAAATAAAGGTGAAAATCCCTATAATTAATGACAACTAGAAATCTAGATAATTTAGTTTTAAAATATAAAATAGGAATGTGATGGATTAATATGTATATAAATTATTCATTACATTCCTATTTTATATATATTTCTATGATGATTTATAGCTTTAGTTTCAATAATAACCGAGTTATTTATTATTTTCATTATGAAAGACCTAAGACAACAGGAGTGGATTTATATCCTATCCCAATTCTATCAATTCCCATATCAATCAATTTTAGAAAGTGCTCTCTTGTCTTTATAGCACCTGAGGCTTTAATTTTACAACGATCCTTTGCAGTATCCATTATTATTTTTATGGTTTCAGGTGTAGCACCTTTGCTAGCAAATCCTGTTAGGAAATTAGTTGATGTTTTAATGAAATCAACACCAGCTGAAATAGCGACTTCTGTAGATTTTTTTATTTGATCGAATGTTAAAGCGTCAGTTTCAAAAATTGCATTTACGAGAATATCGTAATCATGGCACACATCAACAACAGCTTTTATATCGGCTTCAACTGAGTGCCATAAATTGCTTCGCGTCCAGCCACAATTTGCAACTATATCAAGTTCGTCAATTCCCTGCTTACAGCATTCTTCTGCTTGTAAAATTTTTGAGGATGTTGCTGATGTACCAAAAGGAAAATCACATACAACACATATCCCAGTTTGAGTATCAACTGTTAATTCTTTAGCAATATTTATTGAGGAAGGATAAACACAGACTGTTTTACATTTATAATCTACACCTTTTTGAACATACTTTCTAATTTCATCTAAAGTAAATTCAGGCTTCAGAACTGATTGATCAATGTAAGATCCTAATTCCTCTGTAGTCATTTCGGCAGCTTTTTTTGTTGGTATCATAATTTCCGATAACACCTATTTAGTATTTAATATTCTAATGTGGTAACTATACAGTATTGAATATTATTTAGGTATTCCTCCTTTTGAATATATTATAATGTAGTTTTACTACAATGTCAATTAGTTATATGTAGTAAAACTATTTACAATATAAAAGAATTATCTTAGAATAGTATTAAAGAAATATTGAATTTGTAGTTTAACTACATTAGTGTAATATGTAGTTAAGGAAAACTGCAAAACAAAGGATGTGGATGAATTGAACCATGCTGAGTCTTACGAATATAAAATAAAAAATATGTATAATTTACTAAGATCATCTGAAAAAAAAGTAGCAGACTATGTATTAGTAAATGGTCATTCTGTCTCTACAATGACTTTAGCTGAGCTTTCTCGTCAAGTAGGGGTGAGTGAGCCAACAATTATACGTTTTGCAAAAAGTATAGGTTGTAGTGGATATAGTGAATTTAAAATGGCGTTAATGAAAGAATGGGGAAGAGAATCTGTAGATAAGCAGTATGATTCCAAATTACTAGTAGAACTTCACATCGATAGGGATGAAAAAATAGAAGATGTACCGATGAAAATGATCGGACTTACTATAAGGGCGTTGGAAGATACTTTAAAAATAATTGATATTGATAAATATAAAAATGCAATAGAAATGATTAAAACTTCAAATATCATTGATGTTTACGGCGTGGGAAATTCGGGGAGTGTTGCTAGTGATATTAGAAATAAATTTTTGCGTATAGGATTAGATTGCAGAGCATACTCTGATAGCAATATACAGCAAATCTGCGCAAGTCATCTAACAAGTAAAGACCTTGCAATTGGTGTATCGCATTCAGGAAGTACAATAGATACTGTAAATGCTTTAAAAATAGCAAAAGAGTCTGGAGCAAGAACTATAGCATTAACAAATTTTAAAGCACCAGCTATTTCTGAATATGCAGACATAACATTTTTTACTGGTGGTGAAGAAACTACATTTTATAGTGAGACAATGGTTTCTCGCATATCGCAGTTAGCTATTGTGGATATGCTTTATATGGGGATTTTGTTAGAAGATTATGATTTATACACTAAACGCCTCGAAAAAATTAATCTTTTGCTTAAAGAAAAGAATTATCCAAAGAAATAGAAAATATAAATTTGCATAACTAGATAAGTAAAAATAGTGCATATAACAAAGAAAAAGCTTCTTTGTTATATGCACTATTTTCTATTATATGATTACATTTTAGCAACGATTTTGATTAATCACCAATTTAGCTGATGGATTCAAAATATGCATCATATGAATATTTAAAACTAATATCTAATAGGTATTATAGTACTTCGAGTATTTCAACTGAATATTTTTCACCTGGAGCATTAACTTCAACAATATCGCCAGCTTTACTTCCAGATAATGCTTTACCTAAGTCTGATTCTATACTTATAACCATATTTTCAGGATCGAGATCCATGGTTGTAACTAGTGTTACAACAGCTTCATCATCATCCTCAACAAATCTAATTCTAGCTTTGCTATTAATTCCTAGTGCTGATTTATCTGTACTATTATCATCTATTACGGTTGCAGTTGAAATCATAGTTAATAGATACTGGATTCTATTATCATTTTCTCTATAGTTTCTGCAAGCCTCTTTATATTCAGCATTTTC